>CAZQSU010000017.1:0-39128 GCA_964595905.1 uncultured Iamiaceae bacterium | reverse complement strand
CCCGCGAGACTTCTTCAAGCCCGAGTTCATCAACCGGGTCGATGACATCATCAGGTTCCGTGAGCTCACCGAGGACGACCTGACGCGCATCGTCGACGTGCAGCTGGTCGGGTTGCGTGAGCGCCTGGCCGAGCGTCGGATCACCCTGGAGGTGACCCCGGCCGCGCACGCCTGGCTGGCCCGGGAGGGCTTCGACCCCGCGTTCGGTGCGCGACCGCTGAAGCGGGTGATCCAGCGCGAGATCGGCGACCGGCTCGCCATGGCCCTGCTCGAGGGCCACTTCGCGGACGGCACCCCGCTGGGCGACGGTTCGGCCGTGGGCGTCGACGTGGACGCCGCCACCGACGAGATCATCCTCGTCCCCGCCGTGCCGGACGCGTCTTCGTGATTTTGGGTGCGGGTTCCGGACACTGAGTGTCCGGAACCCGCACCCAAAACGCGGCCGGTCACGCCGGGCGGCGGCGAATCGAGTCGCGGGCCCGCCTCGGGGACACTGGGCACATTCGCCGCGTCCGACTGGTCATTCGGGATGTGAGGTGCTTCCTTCCCACTCGCCACGGGTCCCGGACCGTACGGGCAGGACTCGCCGCGACCGCACTGCTGTGGCTCTGCGCGGCGCCGGGTACGGCTTCATCTGCGGGCGACGTGCGACCGGTGGCGGGCGAACGTCCGAACCACGATCCGATCCACGATCCGGTGCAGGTCGGCATACTCACGTCCGCATCCGGTCACCATTTCGACTACTCGGAGACAGCCCGTCGGATCACCGCTCGGGGACCTGCCGGCAGCGACGACGGCAATCTCAGGGAAGTCTTCTGGCGGCCGAAAGCCGGCCCGCACCGTGACCAGGAGGTCTGCACGGTCTGGGACGATACGGCCGACTCGTCCGGTTCCCCGGACGGCAACCGGCAGATGGGACTCGCCCTGCGGATCGCGCCGGCGACCGGTGACGGCCGTGGGATCAAGGCGATCACGCTCACCCAGAACATCTACGGCGGGGCCACCTGGACGTTCTGGGTGGATGTGTGGAGAGTCGTCGATCCGGCGCTGCCCGAGTTCGACGGCGTGAAGCAGTTCGACCTGCTTCCGATCGTGGGCTTCGGCGACCGTGCAGTTCCTCCGCCGTGGCACGTCTGCGCCCGGGCGACGGGTCTCACCTTCCTCTTCAAGATCTGGGCCGTGACCGAGTCTGAACCCGCATGGCACGACGCGACCCGTGTCTTCACGACCCGCCTGCCCGCTGGTTGGGACTATCCGGGACATGCCGGCGGCTACGTCGGTCACCTGCGCGCGCAACAGACGGCGTCGTTCTCGGATCTCGTGACGTACCCGTCGGCGTCGAAGCCGAGGCGGTCGAACGCGTCGCGCGCGTCGGGTGTTCGCATGCTCGCCCCGGTCGCCGCACCGGTCCTCGCCTGGCCGCTCTACGTCGGCTGACGTCGAGGGAGGCCCACCGATCTGCGCGATCGGTCGGAGGCGACGGGATTCTCGACGAGCACCCGAACGCTCCTCCACGATGTCGTCTCGACGAGCACTGGGCACGTTTTCGGGGCACCGTCGGTCGTTGGGGATGTATGGAAGATGTGACACGCCGATGGGACGATGGCCGTGGTGTTCGTTGAGGTGACCGACGACGGTCTGACCGACGGAACCCCGGCCGGCCGCGGGGTATCCGACGAGTTCAAGACGGTGTACGAGTCCGAATTCACCTCCATCGCCCGGGTCGCCTACCTCGTCGTCCGCGACCGTCCGGTCGCCGAGGAGATCGCGCAGGAGGCGTTCCTTCGTCTCTACGACCATTTCGACGAGGTGCGCAATCCGGCCGGATTCCTCCGTACCGCGGCCGTACGCCTTGCCATCACTTGGCGCAATCGGCGCCGAATGGAGACCGAACGACTGACGTTGCTGCCCGGTCGCCGGGTCGGTGCACTCCACGACGAACCGGTCATCGACGAGACCTGGGACGCCCTCGGGCGCATCGCTCCTGATCGTGCGGCCGTGCTCGTCCTGCGGTTCTACGAAGACGCGTCCTACGCCGAGATCGGACGCATCGTCGGCGCAAGCGCCGCGACGGTGCGCTCGCGAACCCGGCGAGCTCTGGCCGACCTACGCAAGGAGTTGGAACGATGACCGAATCCGACGATCTCGAAGCCCGCCTCCGTGCGACCCTCGCCGAGCAGGCCGATGCCGTGCACCCGCATGTTCAACCGTTCGACCCGAGTAGTGGGATGCACGTGGGACTGGACGACACCGCCTCGGGCCTGCCACCAGTGCCCGGACGCGGCCGCAGCCGTCGGCGCGTGATGGTGAGCGCGGCGGCTGCAGCCGTGCTCGTCGTGGCCGGCGTCGCGATCGCGGTGAACCGGAATGCGCCGAGCACCGAGCGAGTTCGTGCGGCTGGCGCGCCGCCCGGATCTGGCAACGAGGAAACGCCGCCGACGACCGTGAAGACGGTCGTCGGCATCGACTCACTGGATGGCCTGTTCGTCGCGACTTCGGCCGAGTTCAACGGGCCGACTTTTGCGAACTCATGGCTGAACTTTTCGACGAGGGCGTTCAGAATCGGCGCGAACCGCTGTCTGCGGGCGGAAGGCTTGCCCGCCCGTGGCGGCGACGACCTCTCGGCGCCGCGAGCTGGGGCCATGCGGGACAACACCCAGTTCCCGGACATCGAGGAGCTGAAGGCCGGAACATTCCTGGAGGGAACCTCCTCGCCGACGCCACCCTCTCCGACCGTGGGGGATCAGACTGCGCCGACGACGACCGTGGAGGACTTGTCGTACGCGGCCGCATTCGACAAGTGCGAGAAGCAGGCGATCGCGCCCTATCGCCAGGTCGTCGACGACGCGCACACCTACGCGGGGATCTGGGGACAGATGTGGACCAAGGGCACCGATCGCGACCCGACTGTGATCGCAGCGAAGGCCGGATACGTGTCGTGCATGGCCGAAAAGGGCATCACGGTGACGGCCGACGGGTCCGATGGGGAGCTCACTGATGTGTTCGGTCTGGCCGACGAGGCGCAGCGCAACGGCGACACCGCCCGGGTCGCCCAGCTCGCCAGGGCGTACGGCAGCTGTGTCGAACCGGTGTCCGAGGCGATGGACGACTATCGGCTCGCCAAGCGTGCCGAGTTCTATCAGCGCTACGGGCCCCAGTTGCAGAAGCTCGCGGTCGACATCGACCGGGCCGAGACCCGACTCAGCGCCCAGTACGGCATCCCTCGCCCCTGACCCCGTGATTCTGGGTGCGGGTTCCGGACGCTGAGTGTCCGGTACCCGCACCCAGAACGCGCCTGGTCACGCCGGGCGGCGGCGAATCGGCTGCTGCCCGCGGGCACGAGGGCCGCTAACCTCGAATCGTTTGTGAATCGGCTGATCGAAGGAGTGTGACGTGCCGGCGACTGTTGTCGTGGGCACCCAGTGGGGCGACGAGGGCAAAGGCAAGATCACCGATCTCGTCGCGAAGGAGATGCAGTTGGTCGTCCGTTACCAGGGCGGCCACAACGCGGGACACACCCTCGTCGTCGACGGCGAGACGTTCGCGCTGCAACTCGTCCCCAGCGGTGTCCTGTATGGCCACATCACTCCCGTGCTCGGAAACGGGGTCGTCATCGACCCACGCGTCCTGATCTCGGAGATGGACGCATTGGAAGCCCGCGGCGTGAGCTGTGACCGCCTCGCCGTGTCGGGCAACGCGCATCTGATCCTGCCCTACCACCAGGAACTCGACCGGCTCACCGAACGTCGCCTGGGCAAGTCGAAGCTGGGCACCACCAAGCGGGGCATCGGCCCCGCGTACGCCGACAAGGCCGCCCGCGTGGGTCTGCGCGTCCAGGATCTGCTCGACCCGAAGATCTTCCGGGCCAAGCTCGAGGTCGCGCTCAAGGAGAAGAACGCCGTCCTCGCCAAGGTGTTCAACCAGCTGCCCCTCGACGCCGAGGAGATCGCGGAGGAGTACCTGGGCGAGTGCGCGCCCCGTCTCGCCCCCCACATCGGCGACACCGTGAACCTGGTCCACGAGGCGCTCGAGGCCGGCCAGCACGTGCTCTTCGAGGGCGCCCAGGCCACGTTCCTCGACCTCGACCACGGCACCTACCCCTTCGTGACCTCGTCGAACCCGGTGGCGGGCGGCGCCGGCGCCGGTGCCGGCGTCGGACCCCGCTACATCGACCGGGTCATCGGCATCGCCAAGGCGTACGTGACCCGGGTCGGCACCGGACCGTTCCCGACCGAACTCCCCATCACCGCCGAGGCGATCGGCGGGATCGGCGCCGAAGGAGCAGACCCCGACGATCTGGCGATCGGCGACTTCATCGTCGAGACCGGCCACGAGTACGGCACCAACAGCGGCCGGCGACGCCGCCCCGGCTGGTTCGACGCGGTCATGCTGCGCCAGGCGGTGCGGCTCAACTCGTTGAGCGAGGTCGCCATCACCAAACTCGACCTGTTCGACACGTTCGACGAGGTCAAGGTGTGCGTCGCGTACGAGATCGACGGCGAGCGGGTGACCCACCTGCCCTACCACCAGTCGGTGCTGCATCACGCCAAGCCGGTGTACGAGACGCTGCCCGGCTGGAAGACCGACCTGTCGAGCGTGACCGAGGCGCACGATCTGCCGGCGGCCGCGGCCGACTATCTCGCCTTTCTCGAAAGTCAGATCGGCGTGCCGGTGTCGATCGTGGGCACCGGGCCGGGTCGCGACCAGCACGTGCACTTCCACGAGGCCCGGGTCGCATGATCGAGTCGGCCCCGTGAAGGTCTGCGTCGTCGGCTCCGGCGGCCGGGAACACGCCCTCGCCTCGGTGCTCGCCCGTGACGCCGAGGTGATCGTCACGCCCGGCAACGCCGCGATGCGGCGCGCCACCGGGCTGGACGGGTCCGGCGCGATCACCGTCACCGACACACCGGTGGAGCAGATCGAGGCCGACCTGTACGTGATCGGGCCGGAAGCACCGTTGGTCGACGGACTCGCCGATCGGCTGCGCGCTCACGGCCGGCTCGTGTTCGGCCCCGGCGCAGAAGGGGCGCAGCTCGAAGGGTCCAAGGCCTACATGAAGAAGCTCCTCGTCGACGCGGGGGTGCCCACGGCCCGCCACGAGTCGTTCGACGCGGTCGAACCGGCGCTCGACTATCTCCGCGCCCAGGAGCCGCCCTATGTGGTCAAGTGCGACGGACTCGCGGCCGGCAAGGGCGTGCTGGTCACCGACGTGCTCGAGGTCGCCGAAGCCGACGTGCAGGCAAAACTCGCCGGGGAATCCTTCGGCGATGCGGGCCGGCGGGTCGTGATCGAGGAGGGCATGGTCGGCACCGAGTTGTCGATCCTGGCCGTGTGTGACGGCACCCGGGCGGTGGCACTCGCCCCGGCCCGAGACTTCAAGCGGGTCGGTGACGGCGACGTCGGGCCCAACACCGGCGGGATGGGCGCCTACTCGCCGGTGCCCGCGGCCACCCCGGCGCTGGTCGACGAGATCATGGCCACGATCATCATTCCGACCGTTTCCGCGCTGCGGCTGCGCGGCATCGACTACCGCGGGGTGCTGTATGCGGGCCTGATGCTCACATCGTCGGGGCCGAAGATCATCGAGTACAACGTCCGCTTCGGTGACCCCGAGACCCAGGTGGTGGTGCCTCGGCTCACCTCGAGTCTGACCGAGCTGCTCGCCGGCGCGGCGGCGGGTGAGTTGACCTCGGAGCCGACGTTCGACGACGGGGCGGCAGTCACCGTGGTCGCCGCGTCGGACGGATACCCGGGCACCCCACGCATCGGTGAGGCCATCACCGGGATGGACGATGCCATCGCCGTGCCGGGCGCCGCCGTGTTCGGTGCGGGCGTGGCGAATGGCCCCGGCGGCGAGCTGGTGACCGGTGGCGGACGGGTGGTGAACGTGTGCGGCTTCGGACCCGACGTGCCGGCCGCGCGCGAACGTGCCTACCGGGCGCTGCATGAATTGTCGTGGCCGGGGATGCACTTCCGCAGCGACATCGCCGCGACGCCCTGACCAGCGCCGAGGTTCCGAACCGCAGGTCGGTTCTCCGGCCGACGGGGACGGATCAGAGGCGTCCGGTCGAATCGTCTGGCCAGGCGTCGATCCCCGGGGATTCCGGCCATGCCGTATCGAGTTCGGTGCCGCCTTCGGGGCCGGCGCCGCTGCCCGTCGAGGGACGCTCCGGCTGCAGCGACGCGGCCCAGTCGGCGAGCGAGTCGCTGGAGTCGTCGGGGGGTGCGGCGACCGCGACGCCTCCGAAGTCGGTCTCACCGGTCGCCTCGTACTCCGCGTCGGCGGACTCGACCATGGCGAGCACCTCGGGCGACACCTCCCGGCGGGTCGAACCGACCATGACGGGCGCCGACTGTGCCGCGTCGGGAAGCTCGATGTGAATGTCGTCGAAGCCCTTCTCGACCTTCGGTGCCTCGTCGACGACCCGCTTGCGGCCGAACCACCCCTTCTTGCGGATGCGCGGGTTGACCTTGGCCCCTTGGTGACGCACTCCGGCGACGTTGAGCGCACAGGTCACGCAGTAGGGGGGCTTGTTCTCGCCGAAGGCGAAGACGAGGCACTCCGAACAGTAGGAGTTCTGGCATTGTCGACAGACACCGGTTGCGGTCTCGAACGAGTGCTTGACACAGGTATCCGACACGACGAACTCCTCACCTCTCCGCGATGGTTCCATCCACCCATCTACGTCGTCGTAACCGGATCGTCACTTGATGGAATTGGGCCGAATGACTCAGCCCGTGGGCTCATGAATGTCAGAAGTTCGTCCGCGACCCACCGCGATCGGGCCATGAGCCGTGGGGTACCCTTGGACCGGTGACCAAGCCCACCCTTCCCAACGTGCTCGCCAGTCGCTACGCCTCCGAGGCGATGGCGACGCTGTGGTCGCCCGAGCACAAGGTGGTGCTCGAACGGCAGTTGTGGCTCGCGGTGCTGCGGGCGCAGCGCGATCTCGGCGTCGAGATCCCCACCGACGCGATCGCCGCGTACGAATCCGTGGTCGACGATGTCGATCTGGCGTCGATCGCCGAACGGGAGCGGGTGACCCGCCACGACGTGAAGGCCCGCATCGAAGAGTTCTGTGCGCTCGCCGGTCATGAGTACATCCACGAGGGGATGACGTCGCGGGACGTGACCGAGAACGTCGAGCAGCTCCAGGTTCGTCGGTCGTTGGAACTGATCCGGGATCGGGTCGTGGCGGTGTTGGCACGTCTGGCCGAACGGGCCGCCGAGTACGCGGACACGGTGTTGGTCGGTCGGTCACACAACGTGCCGGCGCAGGCGACCACCCTGGGCAAGCGCTTCGCGAATGCCGGTGAGGAGCTGCTGGCGGCGTTGGGACGCCTCGACGATCTCGTCGAGCGGTATCCGCTGCGTGGCATCAAGGGCCCGATGGGAACCCGTCAGGACATGACCGATCTGCTCGGCTCGTCGGCTGCGGTCGACGACCTCGAGACCCGGGTCATGGCGCACCTCGGTTTCGACGACCTGCTGACGAACGTGGGCCAGGTGTACCCGAGATCGCTCGATCTCGACGTGGTGTCGGCGCTGGTCCAGGTGGCGGCCGGGCCGTCGTCGTTGGCGGTGACGATCAGGCTGATGGCGGGACACGAACTGGTGACCGAAGGGTTCAAACCCGGCCAGGTCGGGTCGTCCGCGATGCCCCACAAGATGAACACGCGCTCGTGTGAACGCATCAACGGGTTCCGCGTCGTGCTGGGCGGCCACCTCGCGATGGTGACGGCGTTGTCGGGGGAGCAGTGGAACGAGGGCGACGTGTCGTGCTCGGTGGTGCGCCGGGTGGCGTTGCCCGATGCCTTCTTCGCGCTGGACGGCCTGCTGGAGACGACGCTGACCGTGCTCGACGAGTTCGGTGCCTACCCCGAGGTGATCGACGCGGAGTTGGCCCGGTACCTGCCGTTCCTGGCGACGACGAAGGTGTTGATGGCGGCGGTGCGTGCCGGGGTCGGTCGGGAGACCGCGCACGAGGTGATCAAGGAGCACGCGGTGGCGGTGGCATTGGCGATGCGCGAGAAGGGCGTGGGCCGCAACGATCTGATGGGTCGTCTGGCCGCGGACCAGCGGCTCGACCTCGATGCGGGGTCGCTCGACGCGGTGCTGGATGAGCCGCTCACGTTCGTGGGGACCGCTCCCGAGCAGGTCGCGGCGTTCATCGAACAGGTCGAAGCGCTGGTGGCCGAGAACCCCGACGCGGCTGCCTACACCCCCGCGGCCATCCTGTAGCCGAGGCCCGTCCCAGCCCGTTCTTCTGGAATGTCGGGGCCGATCGAGCACAGAGGGACACGAATCGCGCTGCATTCGGCAAGCGGCCCGGCTTTCATCCCGAATAGCGATGGCGTCGTGGTCGATCTCGACCGTCCGACGACGCTGGGTACGATCGGGGCCATGACGCACACGTCCGATCCGGTCGGCCTGCCACTGCTGTTCCAGGGGAAGGTGCGCGACATCTACGACGCCGGCGATGGTCGACTGTTGATGGTCACCTCCGATCGGATCTCGGCGTTCGACGTGGTGATGCACGAGCCGATCGGTGACAAGGGACGCGTGCTCACCGCCATGACCGCCTGGTGGTTCGACCACCTCGGTGACGTCGTCGCCTCGCACCTGCTCTCGACCTCGATCGACGACCTGCCGCCCACGACCCGAGGGGGCGCGGAACAAGCCGATCTCGCCGGCCGCGTCATGCTGTGCCGCCGGGCCGAGATGTTTCCGATCGAGTGCGTCGTGCGGGGGTATCTGACCGGGTCGGCGTGGAAGGAGTACCGCGAGTCGGGCACCATGCACGGCACTGAGCTGCCCGCGGGCATCCTCGAAGCCCAGCAGCTTCCCGAGCCGGTGTTCACGCCGGCGATGAAGGCCGAGGTGGGCGACCACGACGAGAACATCAGCTATGAACGGGCAGTCGAGGTGGTCGGCGCCGGGTGGGCCGAGCGGCTACGGGAGGTGTCGCTGGAGTTGTACCGCAAGGGGGCCGCGTTGGCGGCCGAGCGGGGGATCATCGTGGCCGACACCAAGTTCGAGTTCGGCCTGATCGATGGCGAGCTCGTGCTGGGCGACGAGGTGCTCACCCCTGACTCGTCGCGTTTCTGGGCGGCCGAAGACTACGAGCCCGGGCACGCGCAGCCGAGCTTCGACAAGCAGCCGTTGCGCGACTATCTGGACACACTCGACTGGGACAAGACCCCACCGCCGCCGACGCTTCCCGACGGCGTGGTCACCGCCACCCGCGACCGCTACGTCGAGGCCTACGAGCGGGTCACCGGCCGATCGTTCGCCGACTGGCCCGGCGTGGCGGGCTGACACACACTCACAGACCGATGGCCTCGAGGGGGTCGAGGCCGACGATGCGGTCGTGTTCGGCCTTGAAATCCGCAACGATCCGGTCCACCTCCGCATCGTCGAGGCCGGGGTGGCGAAGGGGGAGTTCCTCGATCACGCAACGCAATTGATCGGCGAAATGACGCACCTGTTCCCGCGCTTCGTCACGCGCTGTGCGTTCGATCGTGTCACCCAGTCGCGCGCGCAGGGCCGTCTCCAGCGCCTGCGCTTCTCGACGGGTCTTGTCGCCGATGGTCGCGCTCGCCAGGGCGGGCATCACCAGGAAGGCGAGTTCGGTCACCGTGCCGTTGAGTCCCAGGCCCTCGCCGTGACGGCTGCCGATGGCCCATGACGCCGCGGCGATTCCGATCAACCACCACCGCTCGGCGGGGAGATCGTTCCAGCTTCCACCGACGAGCAACGTCAGTGCCTGCGTAGCGCCAGTCGCAGGACACGGCACGGTCCCACCTCCAGCCCGCACGGCGGGACCCGACGATGCATCGGACCGGTGGGCGATCGCGAGATTCAACAGCAACGTCGACGCGCCCACGAGGACGGCGGTGTAGCGGTCGCCGCGTCGCTCCAGCGCCTCCCGCGACGCCAGCCGCCAGGCCGCGAACCACTGCATACCGGTGGCCAGGCCGGCTGCCCAGAGGGGAGCGCTACCGAATGCGGGAAGCGCCGTGGAGAGTGTCCAGACGCTCGAACCGAGCAGACCCGGAATCGTGGGTTCGAGACGGATCACGAGCTGCGGCGTCGGTTGTGAGGCGACGATGCGGGAACCGCGGTACTCGAGCACGAGACGGTGCGCGTCGGCCTCCACGACGGTGACCACGTCGTCGGAGGCCGCAGGCGCCTCACCTGCCGCGATGGTCGCATCGATCTGCTCGATCGCATTGCGAATGTGGCGTACCTGCGCCTCAGCGACCCAACGGATCTGGTGCTGAGACGGCTCGATCCGCCTCATGTCGACCGTCGCCGACAGCGTCAACCCGCGTTCGCGGGCTGCGGTCGTCACCTGCCCGGGAGTATTCGAGAGTTCGTCGAGCACGATCCCGGCCCGGCGCGATCCCGCTCGTTCGAGGAACGCGAGCATCCCCTTGGGGTCGACCCGCGCCACGTTGTGCATCAGCGCCGATTGGACCCGGGACCGGATGCGCGCGTCGGCGAGCAGATAGGCGGTCCGCTCATCCCAGGTCAGGGTGGTGTCGTACTGCGCTTTGGCGCGTCCCCGGGCCAGAGCGTGGGCGCTGCCGGCCGCCAGTGCTGCCCAGCCGAACGCGCCCGTCCCGGTTCTGAGTCCGCGTCGGCGCCGCACCGCGCTCGTGGCGACCAGGGGCGGAAGCACGTCGGCGCCCACCTCGACGATCACTTCGGCGAGTCGTGCGACATCGACGCGGAATCGCTCATCGTGCGGCTCTGAACTCGACGATCGGGCCGAGCCGAATCCGCCCATCCGTCGGCGCACGAGCGTCCGGAGCGAAGGTGACCAGACCGGCCGCCACGGTCGTTCGGGTTGCACGACCGGCACCGCGTCGGTTCCCGCGCCGAGGCGGAACCCGGTCTCCATCGCCGCTGGCACGACCGTCGCGACGACCGTCGACCTCGTCGTGGCCGGATCGTCGCCGGTGAGTCGGCTCCACGCGCCCGCGTCCAGCACATTGAGCGACACTTCGACCAGGCGGCTTCGCCTCGCTTCTATCGCCCGACGCGCGGTGAACGCATCGACAGCGAGCGATGCGCCGAGAAGTGCCAGCCGTACCGGCACCGATCGCCCAGTGGTGCCGCTGATCGCCGACGTGAAATGAGCGATCGCGCGGATCGCGAACGTCGCCTGGTGATGCTGATCCTGGATGCCCCCCGTGCGCACGGTCCGAGGGTAGACGTCGATCCGATGTCGCGTCGCCACGGACCATCTCGGTGGAGATTCGCGTCTCGTACGGAATGCAACCCGATCGCGGTCCGTCGCCGATCGGCAGTGAGACGTGATCTACTGGAAGCGTGACCGGTCGACTCGTCTTCGTCGAGGATTCGCTCGCCCGGGCGACGGAGATCCGCCGATTGCTCGCCCTCTTCCGGTCGGGTATGGCCCAACGTGACGGCCGTCGCGTTCCGGCCATGGCGATTGCCGCCGAAGAGTACTGGGATCCCGAGACCGCGCTCGAGCACATCAATGGCCGGAACGCCGTGGGTGGCCACGTCGACGCCGAGCGTTGGCACCCCGACGACCTGTTGTTCATGGACTGCTGGGACCGCGACTCCATGGACGCGGCCGTGTCACGCTCTCGCAGCACGTTCTTCGCACTCGATCTGTTGGGCGCACTGCGGAGCACTCTGGAGGCCGGCGGGACGATTCCACGGGTCGTGGTGCACTCCCGCGGCATGAAGGACGACCTGTTGCGGGCCGCGCTGACCGAGTTCACGGTCACGCGCCGCAAGATTCGCGTGCCCGGCGCGGCACCGGTCGTGCGTTGGAGACTCGACGACACCGGTGAAACCGCGGGCGCGGTCATCTGGGCGATGTTCGACCGGAGCGATCTCGAGCGGAACCTCGATCAGATCCTGAACGGCGACCGGTCGGCGGCGATGGCCCCGCCGGGTAGCGACAGCGTCGTCTGGGACCAGATCCTTCCGACATCGTGCCTGGCCTCGTTCCACTGCGCGATCCGAGACGAGTCACCTGACGTGTGGGACCGATTCGTGATCACGCGCGCCCCGTCATGGAGCGAACGTGGTTCGCCGGCCCGAGGCCGTGCCGGGGCGGATCCACTCGACGCGGCGGCGATCGCGCGAGTCACCCGGACCGCCCATCGCTATCTGGAGTTGAACGAAGCGTGGGGTGCGCGCGGGTACAAGGGCTACCTCGCCATCGCCCGCGCGCTGGCGAATCCCGAGGGCTGACCCTGAGATCCGTCGGCGGACCTGTCGTCAAAACCGCATGATCCGCGACAGACGCGCGGGGTCCCCTTGCGCTCGCCGTCCGGACCTGCTTGTCTATTCGAGATATCGGATCTATCCGCTGTGGGCCGCGGCCGGCAGGACCGAAGAACCAGTTCGTGAACTCATTGACCACGAGTTCGAAGTCGCCTGAGGGATGGAGGGGCTTCGGGCCGGCCCTCGTCCCCCAGCGAGGGCCGGCCCGAGGACGACCGCTCGGTGCCGTGCGGGCGTGTGGGCCAGACGGTCGTCGTCGAGACGCGCTGCCGATGGCGGTCCAGGGTGGCACGACGATCTGGCGCGCGCGGTCGAGGCCGCTCATCGCGCGCCGGCCATTGGTACGTTGCCGCGCTACCGGCTCCAGCCAGGCAGGAAAGTGAGGCGTCGTGCAGGTCGGAGAAGTCCTCAACGGCTATCAGATCACCACGCCGCCCACGAACGCGGGCGGAGGCATGAGCCAATGGTCCTTCGCGGAAAAGGAGGGGCGCGAATACTTCTTCAAGATGTTCCTCGCTCCGAAGTTTCCGTTGGACGAGGGACCGGGTAGTGCCAAGGCCAAGGCTCGCAAGCGGGCAACGTGCTTGGCATTCGAAGAGCGGCATCTCGAGATCGCACAGCGACTGAAACGAGCTGCCCCGGGCAGCGGCAATCTCGTCGTACCTCGGGACTTCTTCCGCGTCGACGCGACCTACGTCAAGGTGATGGACCGAGTCGTCGCCATCGACGAACCCAAGGTGCCCGAGATGACCGCCCGTCAGCGGCTTGTCCTGCTACGAAGCCTCGCCTACAGTCTCAAACTGCTCCACGCCGAACAGGTCGTGCACGGCGATCTCAAGCCCGACAACGTCCTGGTCCAGGAAGCCGGACCGGGCCTGTACGCGGCGATGCTCATCGATTTCGACGAGGGGTATGTGGTTGGCAAGCCGCCCAGTCCCGAGCACATCGTCGGTGATCCGATCTACTACTCGCCCGAGCTGCTGCGGTACATCAAACAGGACGAGCGACTCCCGGATGACGCGCTGTCGACAGCGTCGGACATGTTCTCCTTCGGCCTGCTCCTTCACTGGTTCCTCACGGGAAGCGGTCCCGGATTCGATCGCGACGAGGCGACGTATCCGGCCGAGGCGCTTCTGATGCGCCAGTCTCTCGACGTTTCGGCCGCTCCGCCCGCGGTACGGGACCTGCTCGCCCGACTCCTCGACATCGTGCCGTCGAATCGACCGTCGATCGGTGATGTCATCGACTTTCTGAGCGAAGCCACCGAGGACCATTTGAGCGGGGCCGACGTCTCCCCGGTGCTGTCGGCCTCGTCGCGGTCCTCGGCAGCGACGTCGATGTCGGTGGCGCCGTCATCGGACGCCGATGCCGTCGCGGTTCGGCGGGCGCTGCGCTCGACGGCCGGCGGCCATGGAGTGGCGGCGAAGTCGAGTCCGCCCTCGATGACCCCGGCATCCCGACCGCGTCCGTCGACCGGGCCAAGTTCAGTCCCGGAGTCGGCGCCTACGACCGGGGGACTGCGCAGCACGATGGGCAAGCGGGGATCGCGACCGCCCGGTGGCATGTCCACACCACCCGACCCGACCGCCGGATGACCCCGATGATCAATGCCAATCGACCGAACCAACAGGTCCCAGGAGACGACAGATGACTGATTCAATGCCGGGTGCTGAGCCGATCGGGTTCGATACGCAGACCGGGGAGCCGATCTATGCGGAGCCTGCGGGTTCTGTGGGTGCTCCTGTTGGGGGCGCTGAGCCGATCGGGTTCGATACGCAGACCGGGGAGCCAATCTATGCCGAGTCTGCGGGTTCTGTGGGTGCTCCTGTTGGGGGTGCTGAGCCGATCGGGTTCGATACGCAGACCGGCGAACCGATCTTTGGTGACGTCGCGGCTCCCTTGTCGGAGGAGACGATCGCCGGGCCGTCTTTGCGCCCGGCGAGTGCGCCGACTTCACCGATCGCACCCATGCCCGATGCAGAGCCAGAGATTCCGGCAACGGTGATCGACGACGCAGCACCCGCCGTCGATGATTCGGCGTATCTCCCACCTCCAGAGATGTTTGCCGGCGGCGGAACCAGCCAGTTCGGAGTGAGTCTGGGCTATGCGGTCGACATCGTCTTCGTGATCGACATCACCGG
Organism: uncultured Iamiaceae bacterium; assembly: GCA_964595905.1. Taxonomy (GTDB): domain Bacteria; phylum Actinomycetota; class Acidimicrobiia; order Acidimicrobiales; family Iamiaceae; genus JAFDWI01. The sequence continues at coordinate 24,716 of CAZQSU010000017.1, read as the reverse complement.
TTCGATGACCCCGGTCATCGAGCAGGTCAAGGCCGGCGCGTTGAGCTTCCACGATCGACTGGTAGAGACGATGGCCGCGAAGGACAAGTTCGTCTCCAGTCTGCGACTGCGTGTGGTCGCCTACCGCGACTACTACGACAACCCGTCCGACGCTCTGTTCCACACGCCGTTCTTCCGTCTTCCCGAGGACCAGGCCCACTTCAACACCTATGTGGGTGCACTCGCGGCGGACGGCGGCGGTGACGAGCCCGAGTCCGGGCTCGAAGCGTTGGCGGTCGCGTTCGCGTCGGAGTGGGAGCGTGGGATGGACCGGCGGCGTCACGTGGTGGTGCTGTTCACCGATGCGTCGGCACATCCGCTGGAGGCCTCCCACGGTCGCTATGTGCCCGGGTATCCGACCGACATGCCCAACACCTTCGACGCGCTGACCGACCAGTGGGACGACCCCCAGGGGTCGGTCATGGAATACGCCGCCAAGCGCCTGTTGATGTACGCCCCGGACGTGTACCCGTGGAACGTCATCTCGGCTTACTGGGACAACGTGCTGCACTATCCGTCTGCCGCCGGACAGGGCCTGGACGAGGTCGAGTTCGGACAGATCATCGATGCCATCGCCGGGAGTGTGTGAGTGATGCCGGGAGGGGGTTTCTGTACCGAATGCGGTACTCCGCTGGGCGTGAATTCGCGGTTCTGTAGTGGGTGCGGGCAGCCGGTCGAAGGGACGCCGTCAGATCCTGGTACCGGTGGCACCCCCGAGCCTGCCGCAAGTCGGCCGGCCCCGACGACGCCGGCCCGGCCCGCGGCCACACCGAGGTCGGGAGGGCTTACCGGCAAGCTCGCGGGCAGGATGGGCGGGAAGCCCACCTCGTCGCCGATGGGTGGCGCTCCCGTTCCAGGTGATGCCTCGGTGCCGGGCGGTGTCGTCGGAGTCGCCGACACCCTCGAGGTCTCGTCGACGCCCGGGCCGTCAGCCACGGCATCGCCAACACCGGGACCGACGGGCGCGGCGCCGCCGGGGTTTCCCGGTGCCGCCCCCACACTGCCGGGCGGCGAATGGCCTGGCAGCGCTACCCCGACCGGCGGAGGTGCCCCGCCGGGCCCTCCCGGGGTTCCGGGTGGGTCCGGTCTCGCTGGCGGGCCACCTGAGGAGACCTCGGCGACGCCGGCGAAGTCGGGCGGAATGCCGTCGCCTCTGCTCATCGGTGGCGCGGTCTCGTTGGTGCTCGTCCTGATCGTCGTCGGCTTTCTGGTTGTCGGCCGGGGTGGCGGCTCAGGGTCGATCCCGAACGAGACCGGCTACGGGGGCTTGGCGTCTCTGCAATCCGGTCCGTCATCGGAACCCGGGGAGAAGAAGTGGTCGCAGGACTGCGACGGGAGCTGCTCGATCGCCGCGGACTCCGACCGGGTGTACGTGCTGGACACCTCTGACGACGACAGCACCCTCGTCGCGTACGCGAAGTCCGACGGAAAGCAGGCCTGGAAAGCGAACGGCATCGAGTCGGGAACCCAGGTGCAGGTGCTGGGTGACACGGTCATCGTCACGGGCCAGGATTCGGATGGGACCAGAACGCTCGCGTTTTCGGCTCCGACCGGCAAGAAGCGGTGGGACAAGGACCTCAGTGCCACGGTGTACGCATCGGGCACGACGATGTTGCTGCACGACGATGAGGCCGCCGATGCAGGTGACGTGGTCGTGACCGACATCGAATCGGGTGACAAGAAGTGGGCGAAGCCGGGAATCCCGGTCGGGCTCTGCAACTCGCATGTCGTCGCACTCGACGGTGACCAGGACGACACGCAGGTCGTCGTCTACGACCTGGGCTCCGGACAGAAGAACGTCTCGATCCCGACCGACGAGTTGAACTTCGCCGATGTGTCCTGCAGCGACGACGGCGTGTTCGTGTTGGAAGACGAGGAAGTTTCTGCGTATTCCTTCGGCGACGCGAAGAAGCGGTGGACCGAGAAGGTCAGCGACGCCACCGGACTGACGGCCGGGATCGGCCTTGTGTTCGTCGGCAGATCCGACGGCGTCCGTGCGTTGAGTGCGTCCAAAGGTGAGGAGAAGTGGCGTGCCGACGACCTGTCGGGTGCGAATTCGGGCGACGACGGGTCGGGGGCGGTCGGGGCCATGCCCATCTCGTCGTCACTCGTCGTCGTGTCCGGGAGCAATCGCGAAACGGTCGTCGAGGCGTCGTCGGGAGACGAAGCAGGGTCGAAGTCCGTTCGGGGCGATGCTGTGGCGATCACTGCCAAGGGCGAGTACGGGGTACACGGAGATTCGTTGAGCTTCTACGGTTTCAAGACGCTCGACGAGAAGTGGTCGGCGGATCTGTCCGATGTCGACTCCGATGCTGGGGTGTCGGACATGGCGGTCGGCGGTGGTTACGTGTTCGTGGTCACCGGCGACGAGATCCAGGCGTACAAATGACTGTGCCGGAGACGACGTTCTGCACCGGGTGCGGACAACCGCTGAAGCCCGGCGCGAAGTTCTGTGGCGGCTGCGGTCGGCACGCCGCCCGATCATTGTACGGCGAAACGTCGCGTCCAGTAGAAGCGACCGCTGGAAATCCAATAGATGGCGAATCTCCGGAACCGAACGGGAGGAGAGGATGGTCGGCTCGCCTGATTGTGGGAGCTGGAGTGACGCTATTTCTTGTCTTGGCCGGCATTGGCTACTTGATGATCGGACGGGAGGACGCCGGGAGCTCGGGCGTGGACAAGACGGGTGAAGCGTCCCTTGAAGCTCAATCGCCTGTTCCGGAAGAAGGCGGCGCATTCTCGAACGAAATGGGTCGTGCTGAACTTTGGAAAATTCCATACGGACCTGCGGCGGCACCTGAAGCATTGCGATGGTCGAAGGACTGCAATGGCAGCTGCACGATCTATGCAGACGACGGACGAGTCTATGTGATGCACAGTACAGACGAAGATGACGCGTCACTTTTCGCGTATGCAACGTCCGACGGACGAGCGGTTTGGCACGTCGACGGACTGCACGAAACCGATAATGTTCAAGTCCTCGGTAAGGTGATCGCCATTGGGAATCAGGGCACCGACGGGGACCGCACGATCGCACTCTCAGCGTCGTCAGGAAAGACGCTATACAAGAGCGATGCCAACTCGTACGCGACACACTACGGGACGAAGGATGTCCTGCTTCTCCAAGACGGTAACAGCGAACCCATCGACGGCTACACCATGGCCGTGAATCTCCACTCTGGACAGCAGATATGGAAGGTCAAGGGCGAGGTCCATGGGATATGTCAAGGGCACGTTGTCGCTGTCGAGCATACTGACGACGATTATCTGAGGGTCGTAAGTTATGATGTCTCCACTGGCAATCAGGAACAGTCGCTCGAAAAGGGCGAATCAAACGTGTCTTCGGTATGTAGCAATGACGGCATCTTCGTGCTCAGAGACGGTGAGATATCCGCTTATCAATTTGATAGCACAAAGAGGTCATGGTCTGCCAAGGTGTCCGATGCATGGGGCGGCGAGCACTTCGCTGCTGGCATCGGCCTCGTCCTCCTTGCCAACCCGGACGGAGTCCGTGCGCTGAGCGCAGGCAGCGGCAAGGAGGAATGGTCGATTGATGGTCTTGGGGACTCAGCTCCGAGCGACGAGAATCAGGTTTATGCGTTGCCGGTTTCAGCGTCGCGAGTTCTCGTGTGGGACCGTGATCGCCAATCAGTTGTCGATTCGTCGTCTGGGGAGGCGAAGGGATCGCTGGGTCGGTCTCGAGATGCCGAAATCGACACAACAAAGGGCGAATACGTGGTGAACGGGAACGTACTGAGTTTCTACGATTTCAAGACGCTCGACGAGAAGTGGTCGGCGGATCTGTCAGACGTCGACACCGATGACGGGGTGTCGGGCATGGCGGTGGGTGGTGGCTACGTGTTCGTGGTCACCGGCGACGAGATCCAGGCGTACAAATGAACCTGCCGGGGACGACGTTCTGCACCGGGTGCGGACAACCGCTGAAGCCCGGCGCGAAGTTCTGTGGCCGCTGCGGCCGTCCGGCCGTGCAACCGGCTTCACCGCCGACGTCGCCGCCCGAGTCGTCGATGTCGAGACCCGCCCCCGTTGTGCCCCCGGGGCCAGGTGACCGCGGCCGTCCGGGAGACACCGTCCCAGCGGCGAAGCGGTCGGTCACGGCACGGAGGGGCCGTATCCCCAAGGTGCTGGCGGGCGTTGCCGGGGTGGTGGTGCTGGCCGGAATCGGGTGGTTCGTGTTCCAGGCGATCGGTGGCAAGAGCGGTGGTGCCGACACTGCCGATGCCGCGGTGCAGCAACTCGTCGATGCGGCCAACCACAAGGACATTGCCGGCGCGCTCGCCGCATTGAACCCCGACGAGGTGGATGAGCTGGGTGATGTGCTCGCGACCGTCGAGGACCAGGCGCAGAAGTCGGGTGCCGCGCCCAAAGATGATGCATTGTCCGCGTTCGACGTGAAGATCGCCGACGTGCAGCTCTCCGACGATGAGTTGGCCGACGACGTGGTCAAGGTCGAGATCGAGGACGGCCATGGTGCTTTCGACTACCGCGCGAACAAGGTCGCCACACGGGTCCGGCCGCTGGCGCCCGAGTCGGAGTCGGCGACGATCGACCGGGACGACCTGGTCGTGGAAGGTGCCGACCACGTCGACGACACCAACCTCCGGGACGGGAAGAAGATCGACCCGTTCGTCATGACGGTGAAGCGCAACGGCGGCTGGTATGTGAGCCCGGAGTACACCGCGATGCAGTACTGGGTCGAGATCAACGACCTGCCCGATCCCGACTTCGACTCGGATTTGCCCGACGACCTGCAGGGAGCGTCGAGCCCGAAGGAGGCGCTCGAAGGGTTCGCGGCTTCACTCGACAGCATGGACGTCGACGACTGGATGCAGTACGTGTCAGAGAACGAGCGTCGGGTGCTGTGGGCGTACAAGGACGCGATCGAGGAGGTCATCGAACGTAACGGCTACGAGCATGCGTTCTCCTTCGGCGTCGATGACACCGAGGTGACCGAAAAGTCCCTCTCGGGTGGCGCGAAGGCATTGACCGTGACCCGTGCCTCGGGCACCGCGCGGGGCTCGGCCGACGACCAGGAGATCGACTGGCGCTACGACGGTCGGTGCCTCACGACCGAGTCCGACGGCGACGATGCCAAGACCTGCGCCGACCGTCGAGCCGAATTCGCCGACGTGCCGTATCGGCCGGCGACCGCGCTCTGGCAGGTGATGGGCAGCAACGGCACCGTGGTGGCCGTGAAGCAGGACGGTAGCTGGGTGATCAGCCCGCTCGCGTCACTGGCGCGCACGCTGAAGGCGCAGGTCTCCTCGGCGTCCACCGAGGAGCTGTACGCGTGGATCGGTGTCCCTCAGCTCGCGCCGGCGACGGCGAAACTCACTCTCGGCAAACGCATGACCGGGACGTTCAACAAGGGCGGGTATGCCGTCTTCGACGTGACGCTCAGCAAGGGCACGAACTACGTGTACCAACGCGACAAGGCGGGAAACGGCAACGAGAACTGCCAGTTCGAGAGCGACGATGACGACTGTTGGGAGTTCTGGGACCAGATCATGGGGGCGGAAGACACGGGCATCCTCGGTGGCAATGACGGTGGCACCGACACGTTCTCGGCAGACGAATCCGGGGCCGCACGAATCGTCGTGTTCGGCAAGCCAGGTTCTCGCTACTCGTTCCTGTTCGCTGAGGTTCCGACGAAATCGATGCCGGCCAGCGGTGAGGTCGAGGGCACGTTGACCAAGGACGAGCCTGCCGTTGCCTACGGGTTCAAGCCCGGCGAGACGGGCACGTGGTCGATCGAGGACAGCGTCGGTGGCGCATCCATCGACGTTCGTGACGCGTCCGGCAATTACGTCGATGTGGGTTATGAGGAACTCCAGGCAGGGTCGACCTACACGGTAGCGGTGAGCGGTGAACCCGGGACGGACTATGACGTCTCGATCACCAAGGCGGCCGCATCGATCGACGGCGGCAGCTCACAATCGGGATTTCTGAATGGTGGCGAAAGTCAGATGTTCTCGTTCGACAACTCCGGTTCCCACCCGGTCACCGTCACCCTCGAGCCGGACGACTACAGCGTCGACTTCGACCTGTTCTTCCAGTCGGACGGCACCGGCTCGTGCTCGAACAGAACCGCCGCCTCGTCGTCGGCGGGAGGCTCGCTCTCCTTGCCAGGTGGATGCAGCGGCACGCTGACGGTCGAGGCCTACAGCGGCGACAGTTCGTACACGTTGAGCGTGCAGGACTGAGCGGCGGTGTCATTTTGCGCGACGTGCGGAAACGAGGTTCGGGATGGGGGCCGATTCTGTGGAGTCTGCGGGAGCCCGACATCGGACGCAGCCGGTGGCGCAGACCCGGTCGTTGCCACCTCGGCCGATGTGCGTGTCTCGCACGGGTCGGCGCCGGAGGTCGCGCATTCCGCCGATGTCGCCGGTCCCATGACGCCCCGACCTGGACCGTCCCGTCGCTCGAACAAGTCGTGGCTCATCGTGGGCGGCGCGCTGCTGGTCGCGTTGGTGCTCGGCGTGATCATCGGGGCGGTGGTGCTCGGAGGCAACGCCGATGGCGGTCCGTCCGAGATCTCCGGTGAACGCGTCGCGACGGTCCTGACCGACAGCGGGATGGAAAGCGACAAGGCCGATTGCGTGACCGAGAAGTTGACCGACGCTGCCGGCGACGGACCAGAGGCGTTGGACGAAGGCCACATCACCGAGTTGATGACGGATCTCATCGACGACTGCGACTTCGAACTCGACGATGTCGGTGACCTCCAACAGGCGTTGCGCACGCTCCAGCAGCACCACGATGGATGATCCGAACCGGCGCCGATGACTCCGCCGCAGGGATTCCCGCGCATTCCCGGGTTCGAGATCTCCGACCGGATCGGGTTCGGTGGTTTCGCCACCGTCTACCGGGCACGCCAACCTGGTCTCGAGCGGACCGTCGCGATCAAGGTCGTGCATCGCACCCGGGGCGCCGACGAGGAGATCCTCAGAAGGTTTCGTCGGGAATGCCAGGCGATCGGATCATTGACCGGCGCCCCTGCAGTCATGACCGTGTTCGATCTGGGCACGACACCCGACGGCGACCCGTACCTCGTCCTCGAGTACCTCGACGGCGGGTCACTCCAGGAGGAACTCCGCAGTAGCGGACGCTTCGCCTGGCAGGAAGTCGTGCGCGTGGCTCGTGATCTGAGCGGTGCCCTGAACGCGGCACACGGATTGGGCATCCTGCATCGCGACATCAAGCCGGCGAACGTGCTGCGTGATCACTACGGCAACGTGCGTCTCGGCGACTTCGGCATCGCCCATCTCGCCGGTGCAGCCGATTCGACGACCGGCGACACGGCGATGACCATTTCGTACGCCGCGCCGGAAATGCTTGCCGGTGAACGGGCCACCACGGCGAGTGACTTCTACAGCCTCGGTGCGCTGATGCACACGCTGCTCGACGGACGACCTCCATTTTCTCGCTCCGATGACAATTCCGCCGCGTCCGTCATCGCCCGGATCGTCACCGAACCGCCACCGACCCTCGACCCGGGAGTCGCCCCACGCCGGCTCGCCGAGTTGATCGACGGCCTGATGGCCAAGGAGCCTCGGATGCGTCCCGGAGGTGCCCAGGTGGTCTCGGTTCTCGGCGACCTCGATGACGACGCCGATCGATTGAGACGGGACCGGGCCGAGCCGACACCTCGACCGCGTGTGGTGCAGGACGACGAAGATCGCACCCGTCGACCGCGACGATTGCCCCCGGACGCCTCGGGACCGCACCCGGGCGTGCCGGTCGACCGATCGACCTCGAACCCCTTTGGATCAACTCGTCGCCGGTCCCCCACGTTTTCGTCGCACACCGTCAACCGACGTCGGAGGCCCTCGACCGGAGCGTCGGTGACCGGTATCGCAGCATGGGCAGGCGGCGACTCGCCGTCGGGTACGAACGTCGGGCCTGTCGATTCCGCGCTCGGCCTCTCCGGACCATTGGGTCGGGCGATCTTCGATTCGGGACTTCGTGGTCGTCATTCGGTCGGCGGTCTCGGCTATGCCGTCGACATCGTTTTCGTGCTCGACACAACCGCGTCGATGTGGCCGGTCCTCGCTCAGGTGAAGCAACATGCGATGGGATTCCACGAACATCTGGTCGCCACCATGTCGACCAAGGGCAAGTACGTCTCGAAGCTGCGCGTGCGTACGATCGCCTATCGAGACTTCCTCGACTTTCCCGACGATGCCCTTTCGGTGACGCCCTTTTGGGAACTCCCTGAGCAGCTCGACCGATTCCGGGGTCACGTCGCCTCGCTGCGGGCCGATGGAGGAGGCGACGAGCCCGAATCCGGTCTGGAAGCATTGGCGGTGGCGATGATGTCGCCCTGGGAGCGGGCGAGCGATCGATGTCGACAGGTGATCGTGGTGTGTACCGACGCGTCGGCCCATCCCCTCGAGGCCGCGGCCGGGTCGGTGATTCGTGGGTATCCCGCCGGGCTTCCGTCGAGCTTCGATGCCCTCACGGATGCCTGGGGGGACACCTCGGGCACGATCGTGAACTATGCGGCGAAACGCCTCCTGCTCTACGCGCCGGACGTGTACCCGTGGAACGTCATCTCGGCCTACTGGGACAGCGTGTTGCACTTCCCGTCACGGGCCGGTGAAGGTCTCACCGAACTCGACTTCTCGAGCGTCGTTCATGCGATCGCCGGCAGCGTGTGATCCGGCCATTGACAGTCTTCCGACCGCGCGTTGGAAAGCAGACAACGCGCGCGTCTTGGCAGCAAGAGTGGCCGCTCGGCTCGGAGGTCGAAGAATGAGTGCCTGCTCGAAGTGCGGCCACGACGTGGCGTCCACATCGAAATTCTGCGCGAAGTGTGGCTGCCCTGTCCTGACGGGCCCATCACGGCATTCTCGGGACGTGGCGGTGGCTCCGCCATCGGGCCTCGGTGGAACCGAACCATCGTTCACCCCGCCCGGCCCGTCGTTGCGTCGGCCATCGGTGGCCAAGGGGCCGTCGGTACCGGCGCCGTCGGTCGTGCCACCACCAGCGTCGGGTTCGAGACGAGTTCGGGGGGCGACGCCGTACGTGGCATCGCCGTCGCCGACAACCTCGCCAGGTCTCGGCCACGTCTCTCATGCGTACCCGGTCGACGCTGCGCCGGTCGATTCTGCGTACACCTCCCCACGTGCAACGACGCCTGGAGTACCGATCCCGGCAACGGGTCCTCCGGTCTCCGAACCGATGGTCGCATCGCCGTCAGCAGCGTCCTTCGATCGACGGACACCGGCAGGGGTGGGGCCAATGGGTGCGCCACCGGCAGGGGTTCGGCCGATCGGAACGGTGCGGCCTCCGGGTCGCACGTTGCTACTGGGGTTGCTGACGCTGGGCATCTATCACTGGGTCGTGATCTATCGGTGTTACTCGGAAATGCGCGCCTACCGTGGTAGCGGCATCAGCGGTGGCGTGGGGCTGCTCCTGTTCTTCGTGATGCCATTTCTCTTTCCGAGCCAGGTCAAAGCGTGTTACAGGGCCAATGGGTGGCAATCGCCGGTGAGCGGATGGTCAGGGCTCTGGATGTGCCTGCCGATCTGCCCGTTTGTCGGAATCCTGGTCTGGATGTTCACCGTGCACGGCGCATTGAACAACTTCTGGAGCATGAACGAGGCTGTCCGTTACCGTGTGTGACGAGGTCCGGGCCAGTATCGCGGGACGGTGTGCGAGCTGATGGCTTGGTGTACCGGTTGCGGCAGTCGGCTGGCAGACACGTCGCGCTTTTGTGGAGTGTGCGGCACCCCATTCACGGCGTCGCCTGCTGGGCCGCCGGGAAGCTCGTCTTCGAGACCTTCGGTGGACGGTCCTTCCCACGTCACCTCCGGCTCGGGGTCTGCAGGCCATGCGGCTGCATCGATGGGTGGGGCTGCCGGCTCGGCCGGATCGCGCCTGTTCCGCTGGGTCGCCATCGGTCTGGTCGGAGTGCTCGTCGTCGCAGGAGCGACCGTGGTGGTCGTCGTGAATCGAAAGCCAACCCGTTCGGCCGCCGCCATGTGCTCGACGTTCGAGAAGCAGGTCGATCAACTCCGCATCCGTTACACGTCGGTCGCGAAAGGCCTCCAGGCACACCCCGGTGACCTCTCGACCGTGTTCGAAGGCCTCAGTACGACGGTCGGGGCATTCGACGACATCGCCGGCCTCTACGGTGCCCTCGAAGAGGTCGCCCCCTCCGAAATCCGGTCAGACGTCGCCACGACGCACGAGATCCTCCAGAAGCAGGCCGACAGTCTCGGCGACGCGGTGTCCAATCCCTTGGCGGCGCTCGGGGCCGGACTGGTCGACGGTTTCCGGGTGAACGGCCCCATGATGAGGGTCAACCGCTACCTGCAGCAGCACTGCGACCTGTCGTCGCTCGTACCGTCCTCCTAGCGTGCCCGGCGGTCACCGGCTATCTTCGCCCCGATGGCCTCACGCGCCCGGCGCAGTGGTGAGGGTTCCGGAACGTTCGACTTGACCGGCTCCTTGCGTTCGAGCGCCATCCCCGTCCCCCACAAGAGCAGCGTCGTGAGGAGAATCATGGCCAGGACGGACGTAAACCAGGTCCCGAACGAGTGAGCCCACCGCGCGTCGCACGATGGGGGTGCGCCCGTCGTCGACTTCGTCGTGGAAGTTTTGGCGGGGGTCGGTGATTCCGGCACCCGTTCCGGCTCCTCGCAGCCCGGTCCGATGATTCGGTAGAGGTCCGCGGTTGACCCGGCTGCGGCCATTCCCCAGTTCGCGCTCATCGTGTACGCGATAGGTTGCAGCGCGGGTTTGGTCTGCAGGTCGACAGCGACACCCGAGAACATCCACTGCACGATGAAGATCACCGCGATCAGGCTCATCGCCTTCTCCGAGGTGGACACCACGGCCGACAGCAACAATCCGAGCGCCACGGCGCCGAGCGCCGCCAGTGAGATCACGAACATCAACTCGACGATGGGAATCCCGAGCGCGACCGCGTCCTGTGGCCCATTGGCGCGAGCCCCCGAGATCAGCACGAGCGCGGACACCTGGAGGGTCGTGATGCCGCCGAGCACGATGATCTTCGAGACCAAGTAGGAGGTGCGCATCAGGCCTGCGGCCCGCTCGCGGAGATAGATGGGTGTTTCCTTGACGATCTCGCGCAACGAGTTCGCTGCTCCGATCGCCACCGATGCCACGGCGAGCGCGCCCAGCAGGATCCGGCCGTCGTGTGCGGCGTTCGGGTTGGCCGGGTCGAGCGATCCGCCGCCGACGAGTGCCAGCAGCAGGAGCGCGGGGATGAGCATTTCTGCCAGGAGGAACAGGAGGTTCCTTCGGTCGGCGGCCAGCACGGCGATCTGGCGTCGACACAACGTTTTGACTTGGGCGGTCCATCGTTGCGGTGACGGAGGTACGACGGCGGCGGGTGGGCGTTCTCGTACGGGTCGGACCGCCGCGGGCGCCGCGCGGTGCGAGAAGCGACCTTTCCAGTCGATGGAGCGGTCGTGCTCGAGCGCGTGGAAGATGTCGGCGAAGTCGTCGGCACCGAAGTAGGCGAGCGCATCGCCCGGGGTGCCGAAGAATGCGACCTTGCCGCCGGGGGCCAGGATGAGGACGCGGTCACAAAGATGGAGGCTCGCGACACTGTGGGTCACCACGACGACGGCGCGGCCACCGTCGGCCAGGGTGCGCAACGTGGTCATCACCGATTTCTCGTAGCCGGGGTCGAGGCCGGAGGTCGGTTCGTCGAGGTAGAGCACCGAAGGCTTGGTGAGCAGTTCGAGTGCGACGCTGGTGCGCTTGCGTTGACCACCCGACAATCGCTCGATCGGTAGGTCGGCGCGTTCGCTCAGACCGAGCTCCGCGATCACCTCCTCGACCCGCTGTCGGCGTTCTGCTTCACTGACCTCGGGAGAGAAGCGCAATTCGGCGCCGAAGTTCAACGCAGTGCGTACCGTGAGCTGTGGATGCAGGATGTCGTCCTGGGGCACATAGCCCAGAGATGATCGCAAGGCATCGAAGCAACGGTAGAAGTCCTGTCCGTCATAGAGCACCCGGCCGGCGCTGGGAGGCTGGAACCCCGTGAGTGCCTTCAGAAGGGTGGACTTCCCGGCTCCGGTCGTGCCGAGGATCGCCAGAAGTCCGCCCTTGGGCAAGGTGAAGCTCACATCATCGAGGAGCTTCAGATCGTCGTCGACGACCACCGAGAGCTGTTCGACCGTGATCGCCGGCGGATCGTCGACTGACATGTCGGTCGCGGTCGAGAGTCGTCCGGCAGCGAAGCGCAGACGTTGGTTGCCGATCAGCACGTGGTCGCCATGGGTGAGCAGGGTGCGGGTGCTCACCCGGCCGTTCACGAACGTGCCGTTGCGGCTGCTCAGGTCCCGAAGCTCCCAGGTTCCGTCGGACGTTCGGTGCAGTTCGGCGTGGTGGTTCGACACGAGCAGGTCGGCGAGGACCAGGTCATTGTCGGGGGCACGGCCGATGCGGAGGACACCCCCAGGCGCTGGAGACGATGCGGCGGCGCGCGGTGCGGTCGGCGGCACAGGCGTGGTGACCGACGACACGACCGGCAGTTTCGAGGCAGCCGGGGCGATCGTCACCAGAGGTCCGTTCACTGCGTCGGCCAATCGGATGGACGCCGCGTTGCGGATCTCCATGCGAGTGATGGGGCGATCGCCGAGAAAACTCGGGTTGGCGCCGAGTGGCTCGAGGACGATGCCAGTGTCGGTGACCGTGAGCCCGAGGTGCCGACGCGAAACGCGCCCGTCGGTGACCTGCAGGTCGACATCGTCGGCCCGTCCGATGATGAACGGCGCATCGGAGGGCACTGAGTGCCGTTCCCCGTCCAGGGTGATGACCCACCCCGATGGTGACACGGTCAATTATCGTCGGTGGCGGTCAGTGATTCGGGCGGTGGCTCAGCGCTGTACAGCGCGGCGGTGCCCCACGCGGCTCGGCTCGAGTTACCCTCCCATCCTTTGGCAACGAAGTGAAGTCTCAGCCGAAGCACGCCGGTCACATCGACGTTGAGTGGGGCGGGTTTACCAAGTGCGACTGTTCCGCTTGCAAGTTTTCTGCCGTCCCCGAGCACTTCGTACGTCACCGAAGCGTCCGAAGCTGCATCATCGGTCATCCCAACCGTGGTTCTGAATTGCGTGAACGACTTGCTCAGGTCGTACTCGATGAAGGTATCGCTGCTCGGATACAGCCCGACGCTGACGGAATTCAGATAGTCAGTGGCATCTATCTTCACCGATCCAGTCAGCCAACTGTCGCAGCAGCCACTGTCGGCAACCGATTTCAGATCTGACAAGTACGTGATGATCGGTTGTTGCGCGACGGTCAATGTGACCGTGTCGGTGTAGGTCTCACCAGCGGCAGGGTCTTGCTTGACGACCGTGCCGTCGGTCTTCGACTCGTCGAGGGTGGTCAGTGTCTTGACGGTGATGCCGATGCTCTCGAGCTTGTTCGTTGCGTCGGCGATCGTCATCCCGGTCACGTCGGGGAGCGACTCGGGAATCGTGGAGGTCGTCGCGACCGTCGTCGACGCCTTGGCCTCGGTCGTGTCGCTTGCCTTCTTCGTCGCTCCAGCTGCTGCCGATGTCGTATCGGAAGCCTTCACCGACTCTGTGCCCTCCCCGTCGGAGCCACCCCCCAGGACGAGGAACCCGACTCCGGCCAGCACGAGCACGACGATGACCGCGCCGACGCCGATGAGCAGCTTCTTCTTCGGCTTCTTGGGTTTGTCGCCGGAGCCGTCACTCGGCGGTTCGCCTCCTGTCGGGGGAGGCGAACCGTACGACGGCATCGGTGAGATCGACGGCACCGGAGCCGTCGCCGGTGGATACGAACCCCGCATCATGGTCGGTTCGGACGTGTAGCTCGGCGCCCCGCCGGCCGGTGCGGCCATGCCCGGCGGCAGCGGGGAGTGCTGCACGGGAATCTGTGGGTTCGGCGACTGGTGGGTGGGTGACATCGGGGGATGCGTCGCAGACCCCATCGTCGACCTCAGCCCCGACGTGGATGGCGGAATCGACGGAGCCGGTGCACCGGCGAACCCTCCAGCGGCCCCAGCAGCAGCTGCGGCGCCACCGATTACCCCGCCAGCGGCAGCCGCGGCGCCGGGTCCGGTCCACGGCGCGACCGACGGGGTCGGCGATGTCGCTGGTCCACCGGCGACGAGTGACTGGAGCCACGGTGCGAGCGGTCCGGGTCGTGCCGCTGGGTTCGGGTCCGTCATCGCCAGGATGTGACCGATCAGATCGTTGCGCCCGCCGAGTCCGGGCACCGCAGCGAGGCGCGCCTGCATACCGGCCGCGTCGCCGAGTACCGGGCTCGTGCCGGTCAGCGTGAAGTACAGCGTCGCCCCGAACGAGTACCAGTCACTCGCCGGGGTCGCCGGGGCCCCACCGATGACCTCCGGCGCGATGAACGACGGTGTGCCGACCATCGTCATCGCCGGTCGGCTGTCGAGATGAGCGAAGCCGAAGTCGACGAGCCTTGCGTGGCCGTGTGCGTCGACGAGCACATTGGCGGGTTTGACGTCGCGGTGGAGCACGGCCATGCCCGTTCCGCTTCCGCCGTGGAGATAGTCGAGTGCGGCGGCGATCGGCATCAGCGTCCTGAACACCTCGTCGGCGGTGCGCGTCGGATGCTGGATGACCCACTGTTCCAGATTGGTGCCGTCGGCCCAGTTCATGACGAGATACAGGCAACGGCTCGCCGGATCCGCGCGACCGGCTTCGTGGGTGACCGGGCCGGCAAAGACCTCTCGCACCTTGACCAGGTTGGGGTGTTCGAGCGAACGGAGGATCTCAGCCTGGGCTCTCCAGCGGGCGGACCACTCGTCGATGTTCGCAACCTGGGTCGGAGGGAGCAGCTTGGCCGCGACGGGAAGCTGCGTTCCCGACACGGTGATCGTCGCCTGCCAGAGCTCGCCTTCGCCACCGCGTGCCACGAGTTGGACGAGGTGATACCGGTCGGGCTCTTCCTGAGGGCCGAAGAAGTAGGTCATGATGATCCTTGCGGGGCGCGGGATTGTGGGTGGCGTACGTGGCGAAGGTGCGGAAAGGGCTACATGCGACCCGAGCCACGGAGGTCCCTGATGTCGTCGGCCATCCGGAAGAACGCGGCGATGAACTCGAAGGCGATCCGGTAGAAGATGATCCCCATGAGGTAGATGATCGGGACGACGATGAGTGAGAACAGGATCATCACGGGCGAATCGGCCATGGCGACGAGCCCGACGATGAACCACAGTGCCGCATACGCAGACCACACGACGAGGAAGATGATCCAGAACACCCGCAGAAGGCTCGGGGTCACCAGATGGGCGAACGACGAGTCGAACAAAGCTTTGAAGAATCCAGACGTCGGTGATGCGCCGCCGGGCACGCCCGGGATCGGCGACGATCCCGGGGTGGCGTAGCCGGGCGACGGCATTGCGGGCGACCCGGGGGCGCCATAGGCGGTTGACGCACCCGTCGGCGCAGCGGCGCCGACCGGCTGGCCACAGCCTGCGCAGAATTGAGTGGTGGCCGCCACAGGACGACCGCAGTTGGTGCAGGTTGACATGGCCATGACCGGCTTGGTCCTCCTGGTGATCGAGTTCAGGTTGCAAGGACCATAGAAACCGTTGACGCGCGACGCGGGTGGGAGAACGCGCGCGGCCCGTGGCGATCGGCCGGCCCGCCTGACGGCCCGGATCAGTGGCTCGACGTCGCGCTGGGGAACAGATACGAGGTGAGGATGTCTCGACAATCGTGCACTGGCGGCGGCGTCGCCTCGAGTCCGCTCGCACACCAGGCGACCTCCGACGCGGGGAAGTTGCCGGGGTCGAGTCCGCCGGCGCCGGTCGGGCCACCGGGCCAGGTGTGGTGGCCGTCGGCGACCGTGAAGAAAGCGGTGGTGCGTTTGCAGCCGGAGTAGGTGAGCAGCGTGCCGTCGGGCACCGGGCTGGTCGAGGGTTTCGACGTCGCACACTTCTGGAGTCGGGGGATCAGCGACGTGAACCATACTTTCGGCGCGGTGGGACCATCGGGATTGTCGGGAGTCCCGTTGTAGGCGACGGTGTCGTCGAAACGGCTTGCGAACACGACGAGTGGGACCGGTTCAGAACCGGCACACTTCGCCGTGACGTTCTCATCGATTGCCGGGATCGCAAGGGCGTACAGGCGCGGCATGACCGGCAGGCGTCCGCTGCACGCGACGAGCAGGCCCAGTGCGGACCCGTTCGATTCGCCAGCGATCAGGACCTGGTTCGGATCGGCGCAGTTCTGGTCGACGAGCCAAGAGACCATCTGGGCGACCACGCCGATGTCGTCGGTTCCCGACGTCGAGTATTCGTCGGTACCGGTGGTCCACCCGTAGCCACCCTGCGGTGTCGGGTTACCTTCGGGATAGATCAGGGCGACGTCGGTGCCGCTGAGAAAGCTCGTCCATCCCGATACCGTCTCTTCGCCGTCGGTAGTGGCGGTGTAGCCGTGCAACATCACCACCGCCGGTCGACGGTGATCGGTCGCCGGGGAGCGCACGAGCGCGGGGCCGCCGGGAAGGTCGATCGTGCCGCTGCGTGCGTCGCAGTCGGCAGGCACCGGGTTTGCGTCGAAGGTGGTGGCAGAGGCCGTCTGCGTCGTCGGAGCCCTGCGTTGCGATGTGGACGGCCCGCTCGCCCCGGCCGCTCCCGTCGTCGTGGGTTTGCCGTTCGAGGAGGTCCCCGCCGACCGCGATGTCCCGCCCGAAGCGCCGCAACCGACAAGTATGAGGCCGGCGACGAGGCACGCCCCGAGTGCTCCGAGACGTCTGCGGCTCGGGTGCGACGATCGGGCTGGCCGCCTCATCCGCACAGCGCCTGCACTTCGGAGGCGGCGTCGGCCGGAGACTCGAACGAAGTCCATGCTCCCGACTTGCTCGGCAGTCCGGAGGAGTCGATGTCGGTGACGATCCCGGCTTGGGGGTCGACCGTCCAGTGCATGCAGTAGATCGACGTCTGCGGGCCATCCGAGAGCGCTTCCCACGCAAGGTAGGCGCCGCGGACGTCGGTGCCGTCGGGCGACACCGACGTCGCGAACACGGTCGACTTCTCCAGAGCCTCGAATCCGGTGACGGGGGCGTCGCCGGATCCTCCGACGCTGGGGTACACCGTGCGTGCCTCGGCCCAGTGACCGTCGGCCAGGGCGGAAGCGTACTGCTGGACGATGTCGACGCTGCCGTTGGGGTCGGTGGTCCCGTCGACGAGCACGGGTACGCCGGGTTCGGAAGGCTCGGTGGTCGAGGTAGCGGCATTGGTGGTGAGCGTCGGAGCGTCGGAGTCATCGAACGTGCTTGTCGGGCCGGTGTCGACCTGCGTCGGCGATTCGATGGCGACCGGGTGGTCGGTGTTGTCGCCCTTCCTGGTCAACAGCAGGGTCGCGGCAACGACGACCACCAAGAGCACCGCGACGCCGACGCCGATTCCGATGGCGAGGCCTCGATGAGATCGGGACGGGCGACTGGTCGAGTCGTCGACACCGCCCCGAGGTGGTGGCCCGCCCAACTCGGGTGGCGGTACCGCCGAGGTCGGCGGCAGGTGGGTGCCGCCGGTGCTCGTGCGACCCGCGACCGTCGTCGGGCCCCCCGATCGTGTCGAGCCCGATTGGCCGGCGGGAGCGTCCTGTGCAGAAGGGAGCCGACCGGAACTGATCGTCGGCACGTTCCCGGTCGGCGACCTGCCGCAGTTGGGGCACACGACATCGTCGGGTCCCATCGAGGTGCCGCAAGCGGCGCAGTACGCACTCACTCTGGGGATCGTCGCGCCCTCGCGACGCGCGAAGTGCCGGTCGAACCGCGCGTGGCGCACAGCAGAGCGGCCCGTGAACGGGTTCGTCGGAGCGCGCAATCAGCAGATGCCCGTCTGCGGGCACTGATCAGCATCTCGACTCACGAAGTTCTTCCGGGATCAGCGCCGGGGCACACCGATGTTGGTTTCGCGGGCCCGGAGTTTGCCGGCCCATTTCCAGATGTCTCCGTACAAGCGCCGGTGGAGGCCGCGGACGAACGAGTCCACGAGTAGCTCGCCGATCGACAGCGAACCGGTCGAGACAGCTTCGAGGAGGTCGCTGGTCACCAGACGGGACACCGCCTGTTCGAGGTCGAAGACGGCGACCTTGGTGAGACCGTCACCGAGGGCGTCGCGCGCCCCGGAGTGGAGCGCGTCAATCTCGTCGAAATCCAATGGCGTCGCGCCGTAGTTCGGCGTGATCACCGGTCAGTGCCTGTGGACGCGCTCGGCGAGGAAACGTTCGACCCGCGCCGAACGTACGAACCCGACCGGAACGTCCCGCCCTTCGAGGCGGGCAGAGTCACGCGTCGCCCGGTCAGCGGCCCGCTCGAGGGCTTGTCGATCAACCACACGTCGTGCCGTCATGCGAACCTCCTTCGGGAATTGTCCAGCGACCGTGAACCCACCATCGTACGCGGGAAGTATCGCCCACGTTCAGGCCATTGATTTCAGCCGTGACTCCGATCGCTTCGCGGCGCGAGCACGCACGTCCCGGCGGAGGGGGTCCCTCGTGTCCGGGATCGTCCTATGCCGCCGGTGATCTACGCTGCACTCAGAGGTTGTCGCCAAAATCATGCCCGCTCAGAGCCGGTGTGGACTCATTCTGTCTGCGTCCTCGTCCTCGGCGCACTGCGTGTGCGCTTTCGTCCTGCGTCCTTGGCAGCACTTCGCTACACCGCCACTGAACTGGGCGAATTTCAGCGACAACCTTTCGCAAGTTGGGCCCTGTTCGGGGGTGACGGAGAACCGAGGGGAAAGCCCGTTGACAACGATCTACACGACAGATGAGTGGTCGGGCCACGGTAAGCAGAACTACTACTGGCATGAATACCGTCTCGAAGGCGATGAAGTCGTCAAGTACAAATGCCACAGACAGAAGTTTTTCGACGGCGACGAGAACAACTGGGATGAGGACGAGCACGTCGTCGAGTCCTGGGACCTCGACGACTCGGACATGCCTGACTGGCTCCGCCAGTACCTCTAGCCCGTTTCGGGTGCCGCTGCGGGCGGCACATCAACACTGCACCCATGACCGATCCGGTAGTCCGGTCCGCGACGGCACGTGCCCGGGCGGGACCCTCCTTCGCGCTGTCGCATTGACATCCCCAGGTCGCCGACGATCGGGAATGCGTCCGCGGACGCCTGCTCCGCGCGACGCCGGCACCGACCCTCCCCGAGGACGATCGGCACCCGATCTCACGTCGTCTGAACGTCTGCGAAGCAATGGCAGGAGTTCGCCACGTAGATGGTCGTCCCGCCGAGGTTCGAAGAGGCCTGGTTCTCACTGCGGCGCGGAAGCGCGGGCGGTCCCGGACCCTCGCCACAGTCACGCCCCGCTGAAGTCCGGCCCTGGACAAACCGGGGTCGTTCAGAATTGGCCCGGATACGGTCTCGACGCGAGCGACGGTCTAGCGCGTCGGGGCACCGCTTCCACCCGCGTCCGCAGGACGGATGATCGGCGCCCGGATGAACCGGGCCACACCCGTCAGAGGAAGGGTCTTGGACGTGTTGCCGGTGAGATCGAACAATCGCACGTTCGAGTTCGTGATCGCGTCGGAGTCGTAGTCGACGTCGGACACCAACAGGCGCATATCCATCAGGTCCTCGACAACGCGACGTCCCGAGCAAACGTCGCTACAGGACGGGACCGTGCTGTCGGCCACCCGCGTGATCAGCGCGCCGATGCTGCGGTCCGCGACGACGAAGTCGTAACCCGAATCAAGCTGTTCGGACGCGAGGAACGAGCCGTCGGGGAGTACCCCGATCGGGGATTGACACGCCGGGTCCGTACCCTCCTGGGTGTTGTCCCCGCAGTAATGGGTCGACTCATCGAGATTCGAGTCGACGTGATGCCAGAACAACGACCCCGTCCCACCGATCCAGTAGAAGATCGAATCGTCCTGAATCGACACACCGGCCAGGCCGTGCGTATTGGAGCCGACTTCAGGGTCGATGGTCTTTTCGCTACCGTCCGTCAAATCGACCAGGTGCAGGCTCGGCGGCGTCCCTCCCTGGTATACTGGTGTCTCGTAGGTTTGCTGATAGACGACTGCGGGATGCCCGTCGAGCTCACCGACCGCTTCGATCACCGGCCAGGTCGACGAATAGTCACTCGAGGTCACGACTGCTACCGGCTTGGTCTCCCCCGCGGCCAGATGCCAGAGCGCACCTTCGTCGGCGTCGGCCGGTGGGTACACCGTGACCGTCGATGGGGAGATCCGCGGTACCGAGTACTCGCTGTCAGTATCACTGCCCGCCCCGGTGTGCAGCTCCTGGTAGACGAGACCACCCTGGCCGTCGTCGTACACCGCTGCGACCGGATGGTCGATGACCTGAGTGGTCGTTTTTCCATCGAAAGAAACGACGGAGACGCCTGTGTCATCGGAAACGAGGTAGCCGTCCAGCGTGGTGGTGGCGCCGAGCCCGATCGTGGTGGGCTTGCCGGTGTCGATGTCGGTGGAGGTGAGCGACTGCGTGGGTTCGTTGGTCGGGTCGATCGCGATGGTTTGACCGGGGTCGAACCCGCTCCAGTGGTGGCCCGTGAAGTCGGTTTGGGTCCCGGCGGGGATCTTCGCCGGGTCCAAGGGAGTGCCTGATGCGCAGCGGACCCGAGGTGCCGCGTTGGCGTCGATGAGCACCGCGGTGCCGGCCTGCAGGACCACCTGTGTTGATGCGGGCTGTTGGCCGGGGAAGGTGTGTTCGGTGGCTGCGGTGTCACGCGCAAGCAGCACCGGTGTGAGCGACCGGATCGTGCCGCGGATCTCGGAAGGCTTGATGTTCATGGCGTGCGCCCACGCGGTCTGTGTGGCTGTGTGGGCATGGAGGAGGGTGGCCAACTGATTCGTGTCGCAGACGGGCTTGCTCGTCGACGATCCGTACAGGCCGGATTCGTCGCCGACGGTGACATCGGGATCGAAGTCGGCAGGTGTGGACGCTTCGCTCCCGATCGGCCGGGCCACCGTCGTGGACGGAGTGCTTGAGGGATCGCCGACAGTCGCTCCGGCGGCCGGGCCGGATCGCCGTTGCGCCGCGAAGCTTTTCGCGGTCTTGGCGCTGACGGTGACGGTCGACGCGGTGAACGCGCCGACCGGACGTGCGTCGATGGCTTCCAGCGTGACGGTCAGGGCGATCGCGTCGCTGTCCCGATCGGACACCAACAGAACGGCCGTGACCAGCACGATCACGAGCGCGGCCCCGCCAACTGCGAACGTCAGCTTCCGACGACGTCGCGGCCAGCGACTCCTTGCGATCGCCGGAACTCCGGGAACGTCCTGACCGCGGCCTGCATCGGGATGCCCGTCCGCCGGACCAGCCTCGTTCGCGCCGCGTTGGGTCCCGCCAAGGGAAGCGGTAATCGAGGTTGGCGCGCTTCGCTGGCCGGCCGAACCGGTTTGGGCGCGGCCCGGCGCCTGTGGAACCGAGCCGGTTGACGTTCCGGTACCGGCCTCCGTGGTCGGCGCGGGCTCGGTCGCCCGGACTGGCGCGCCACAACGCGGACAAGCGCCCATCGATCCGGGCACCATCGATCCACACTCGTCACACTTCAGCATCGTCGATGCGGACCTCCCGATGAGCCGGAACCTCCGGCACCTCGTTACACAGATGAGTGACGACCCTTGCTGTCTGCGCCGCGCGATGCGTTGAGCGGACCGCGCGGTGCCGGGCCCCGGCGACTCCCGACGGGAAACCCCCCGAGCGAACCGACGATGCCGCCGACTCGACGTCGGTCGGTGCTGTTCAATGGGCCGTCATCGCCCCGACGACGACGGCGAGCACGACAATCGCCACGGCGACCATGGTGATTCGGGCAATGACTTTCACCCCGGCCGGTGTCGACGCTCCCGGACGCGGGGTCATCGATGATGGTGGTGAGCGTTGCGTCTTCCAGACGATCGACCGGCGCCGCAGCGACCGACTCGGCCGAGATCGTACCCGACGACTCGGCAGCAGCGCCGCCGTCCACGGACGGGGCGTTCGAATCGTCTGACCCCGGCGACTCGTCGAGCGATTCGTCGAACGGTTCGCCGAGCAGCGGGTCGTCGAGCAACGGTTCCGACGACCTGGACCGATCTCACGCGGCCACGCCCGGCCAACTCGTGCGCGCGTATGAAGCGGCCGGCATTCCTGACGCCAAGGGCGAGTGCATGGTCGACTACATCGCCGGTCACAACGACTCGTTCTCCGCCGGGCTCGACGACATGACGATGTCCGACATGCAGATACGGTTCGCCCTGATCGATGCGTGCTCGCTCACCGACGACGAGGTCGGCATGTGGCTCGGCGCCAACATGCAGATGATGGGTCAGGACTGAACTGCCGGTCAGACCGCCGGCGACGCCCGCGTCCGTTCAGTCGGGGTAGACGCGCCGGTGGAGATCGGCAGGGTCCATCGACAGGTACGCGGCGTAGCACTGGTCGCGGTTGGCGAAGCCCATTGCCCGACAGGTGGCGGTGGCTTCGTCGGCCGTGGCGAATCCGCCCTCGTACACGACCCAGTAGCCGTCTCTCAGGCTGCCGACCTCGTCGGAATTCACGATGCGCGCGTGCGGCGCCACGCCGCGGAGGCTCGCAAGGTGCTGTTCGGCCTGGCCCTCTGACTCGAGCGAACCGAGCAGAACCGCCCACGTGTTCAATGGGATGCTCGCGTCGGTCGGCTCGATCTTCGGCGCCGTGGCTGGCGGATCAGTGGCCGGAGGCGCAGTTGTCGGTGGAGCGGTGACGGCCTGGGTCACCGGGGCGGACGTGACGGTGACGACGGTCGATGGTTGGGTCGTGGTCGTCTCGGCGGGTGCCGGTTCCTCCGGCGCGTGCAGCAGCGTGGAACGTACGGCAACGGGCTGCTCCGATGAACGTCCCGTCGCCAGCACGATCACGGCGACACCGAGACCGACGATCACGACGATGGCACCCGCGATGAGCCCGATCGCCAAACCACGGCGAGACCGGGGCTCACCGGCCTCGCCGACGGAAATCGGTCGCCGGCCGGGAGCTGTGGGCGCCGCCGTCGACGGCGGCCGACTCGCGGGCCGGGCGTGTCCGGCACGGGGCGCGGAACGATTCCCATCACCAGATGGTTGCCGGCCCGACGGCAGCCGGCCTGACGAGACGGTGGGCACGGTTCGGTCCTGGCTGGTCCCGCATGTGCGGCACACCGATTCATGGGCAGAGACGGGATCACCGCACGCGGCGCACCGGTCGGGCTCGGTCACAGGCGAGAGTTTCGGGCCCGTTCATCGCGCGATGTGGGTCCCGCGGCGCGCGTCGATCCGGTGGGTGCGGCCAGGTTTCGAGCTCGTTCCTTGGTCCGATTGTGGGGGACGCAGAGTGCTTGGAGGTTGGCGATGACGGTGGGTCCTCCGTCGGCGTAGGCAACGACGTGGTCCGCCTGGAGGAGGACGCGTGCATGGCAGCCGGGATGGGCGCATTCGGCGTACCGTTCGTCGACGACTCGGCGTTGCCGACGGCTGGGGAAGCGGCGTCGGAAACTGGCGTCGATGGGTCGGCCTTCGATGTCGTGGATCAGCAGCGACACGAACGCGTCGGGCAGCATCCGGTCCACGGCGTGGTCGGCAAGTGGCGTGCCGTCGGTGAGGGTGTTGCCGTCTTCGCGAACATGAACGACGACCTCGATCTGCATGTTGCCGCCGCCGTCGGTCACCCACGCGACCAGGGCGTCGGCGCGTTGCTGGGCCAGGTTCGGCCGGGTGGCGGACACCCCGCCGTCTGCCTCCGGTCCGGTCGGGTCGGCGCGCATGACCTGGGTGTCGATCGCAGCGCAGACCTTGCCGGCGGCTTCCGGGGCGAGGCGGACGGTGATGGCGACGGTGCCATCCGGGTCGGTGCGCCACGACACCGAACGGGCCTCGTGTTGGCGGGCAGCGATCACCTCGAGGTCGTCGGTCTGCAACGACCGTGCGGCGATCGCGGCGCCGAGTCGGGAGGCGGGGGTGTGTTCGGCGAGGGCGACGAGTTCGGTGGCGTTGTCGTCGTCGAGATACGGGACCAGGACGCGGGCCTTGGCGAACGACACGTCTCCGGCGCGCATGGCGTCATCGAGGACAGGGTGGGCACACAAGGCTCGCGCGACTCGCACCTGATTGTGGACGGTCACCATCTCGACATCGGAGACATCGGCGAGCCACGCCGCGCACGACAGTGCTCCCCATAGGGCGTAGGCGCCACGGGCGTCGACTTCGCCGACCGACACGAGCAATTCGTAGGTCCCTGCCGACAGACGGGCGACGAGCGTGGTGACTTCGGAGCCGAGTTCTTGCGCGCTCAACGACGCCACCCGCTGCCGGGCCGGCACGACCGGTTCGTCATCGGTGGCGTCGGACTGAGACTCCGGAGACTCCCGCGGGACTTGTCGGGCGGGAACCGATTGCGGCTCCCGCGGGAGTCGGCGGCGAGACGATGAGTCCGTCTCGCCGACTTCTTCGCGGGTGGTTGCTGTGGTCATGAATACTCCTCGTGCTCTGTCGAACCTCTGTTCGGCAGAATAGCGAGGGGGTGTGACAGTTAGGGGAGGATGTTGTGGTCCGGGATCCAGCTCGGGTCTGACTCTGGGTGTGACTGGCGAAGTGCCTTTCGAGTGATCTGTCGGCTCGGTGTCTGGATCCCGGAGGGTCTGCTGCAGGTTTGGTTGACGTTCTATGTGTGGGGTTGCCCCACGAGAGAG
>CAZQSU010000016.1:0-40903 GCA_964595905.1 uncultured Iamiaceae bacterium | reverse complement strand
ACCCTGCCGTTGATCATGATCGCCTACGGCGTGTCGACCGGCTCGATCTACGGGTCGCTGTGGCCCGGGATCATCGTGGGTGCGCTCGCCTGGGTGCTCGCGTTCCTCACCCTGTGGCGCGGCATGCGGGCGATCCGACGCGGTCGACTCATCGGCGTCGCCGACGGTCTCTGAGTTTCGTCCCACGTCGACGGCCGGTCGACGACCCCCGGCCTGAGCCTGGGCTTGCCCAACCCGAACTCTGGGAGGTACCCCACGATGATCGCCGGTTGCCTCCCAGAGTTCGGGTGGAGCGTGGGGCGCGGGGCGTGGGGACGGGTCAGGCGTCCGCGCCGGCGAGTTGGGCGATGATGTCGTCGGCGATGTCGGCGTTGGCATGCACCGCCTGGACGTCGTCGTGGTCGTCGAGCGCCTCGAGCACCCGGACGACGGGTCTGGCCGCGTCGGCGTCGGCGATCGCGATCGTCGTCGTCGGCACCATCGTCAGATCCGACGACGTCACCTCGAAACCGGCCGCCTCGAGCGCATCCTGCACGGCGTGCAGGTCCGACGGGCCGGTCGTGACGTGCCAGGTGTCGCCCTCCGCGGCGACGTCGGTGGCACCCGCCTCGATCGCGGCGAGCATCAGGTCGTCTTCGTCCGCGCTGGAGGGCACGACGAGGCTGCCGATGCGCTCGAACTGCCAGGCCACCGCGCCCGGTTCGGCCAGGCTGCCCCCGTTTCGGGCGAACAGGGTGCGGATCTCGGGACCGGTCCGGTTGCGGTTGTCGGTCAGCACCTCGACGAGCACCGCCACGCCACCGGGCGCATAGCCCTCGTAGGTGATCGACTCGTAGGTGACCCCTTCGAGCTCGCCGGTTCCCCGTTTGATGGCACGTTCGATGGTGTCGAGCGGCACCGAGTTGTTCCGCGCCTTCTGGAACATCGTGCGCAGCGTCGGGTTGGCGTCGGGGTCACCGCCGCCTTCGCGCGCCGCCACCTCGACCTGGCGGATCAGCTTGGCGAAGAGCTTGCCCCGCGCCTTGTCCTTGGCACCCTTCTGGTGCTTGATCGTCGCCCACTTGGAATGTCCGGACATGTGGTCCTCTCGTCGGTACGGGTACGGATCGCGGTGCTCAGGCCACCAGATCCAGGAAGAGTCGGTGGATGCGACCGTCATCGGCGAGCTCGGGGTGGAACGACGACACGAGCACGTTGCCCTGGCGGCACAGGACCGCCTCGTCGTTCACGGTTGCGAGCACCTCGACCGAGGCGCCGACCGATTCGGCCACGGGGGCGCGGATGAACACCGCGTGGAACGGGTCGTCGAGCCCGGCGACGGCGAGGTCGGCTTCGAAGGAGTCGACCTGTCGGCCGAACGCGTTGCGCCGCACCGCCAGGTCGATGGCGCCGAGGGTGATCTGGTCGTCGCGTCCGTCAGCGACCTCGGATGCGCACAGGATCATGCCCGCGCACGTGCCGAAGACGCCCATCCCGTCGGCGATCCGTTGCCGCAGGGGCGCGACGAGCTCGTTGCGTTCCGCCAGCATCGACATCGTGGTCGACTCGCCGCCGGGCACGACCAGCGCGTCGATGCCTTCGAGTTCCTCGGCATCGCGGACGGTGCTCGCGGGCACCCCGAGGGCCTCGAACGCAGCGAGGTGCGCCCTCACCGCCCCCTGGAGCGCGAGCACGCCGACGTGCGTGCCCATCCCGGAGGCTCCCCCGACGGTGCGGACACCCCGGGCATCACCAGCCCCGTTCGGAGAACGTGGTCGCGAGGCCGTCGATCTCGAGACCGGGCATGGCCTCGCCGAGACCGCGGCTGACCTTGGCGATCATCGCGGGGTCTTCGAAGTGCAGCGTCGCCTCGACGATCGCTTTGGCCCGCACGGGCGGGTTGTCGGACTTGAAGATGCCCGAGCCCACGAAGACGGCCTCGGCACCGAGTTGCATGACCAGCGACGCGTCGACGGGTGTGGCGATGCCACCAGCGCAGAACAACGGAACGGGAAGGCGCCCCGTGTCGTGCACCTCGGTCACCAGGTCGATCGGCGCACGGAGCTGTTTCGCCCAGTCGTAGAGCTCCGCGGCGTCCGCCTGGGTGATCTTGGCGATGTCGCCCAGGATCGACCGCAGGTGCCGCACCGCCTCGACGATGTTGCCGGTGCCGGCCTCGCCCTTGGAGCGGATCATGCAGGCGCCTTCGGAGATGCGCCGCAGCGCCTCGCCGAGGTTCGTCGCGCCGCACACGAAGGGCACCGTGAAGGCCCACTTGTCGATGTGGTGGGCCTCGTCCGCTGGCGTGAGCACCTCGGATTCGTCGACGTAGTCCACGCCGAGCGCCTGGAGCACCTGAGCCTCGGCGAAGTGGCCGATCCGGGCCTTGGCCATGACCGGGATGGTGACGGCCTCCTTGATGCCCTCGATCATCTCCGGGTCTGACATCCGCGCCACGCCCCCGTCACGGCGGATGTCCGACGGCACCCGCTCGAGCGCCATCACGGCCACGGCCCCGGCATCCTCGGCGATCTTCGCCTGGGCCGGGTCGACGACGTCCATGATGACGCCGCCCGCGAGCATCTCGGCGAGTCCGCGCTTGACCCTCGCCGTTCCGGTGGTGCGGGTGGTCGTCGAGGTCGTTGCGTCGTCGGACATGGGAATCAGTGTACGGACCGATGGCGGCCTACGGGAAGTGGGTTGACGTCCCGGCCCGGACCGGGCGCGTCCGTCGGCGGGTTCGTCTCCCGGCCCGCAGTGGCCTACAGCTCGCGCAGGCGTTCGATCCGCTCCTCGAGCGGCGGGTGCGTGTCGAACAGCCGGTTCAGCTTCGACATCCGACCTTCTTCGGGGGTGCGCGCCGTGGGTTGCTCGATCCACAGATGCGCCGTCGCCTTCGATGCCGAGTGGGTCACCGTGGTGTCGTCCCGGAGCTTCTCGAGCGCCGAGATCAACCCGGGTGGATACCGGGTCAGTCCGACCCCCGACACGTCCGCGAGTTCCTCGCGGTTGCGCGACACCGCGAACTGCAGGAGCCGGGCGATCAACGGCGAGAAGATCAACAGGAAGAACCCGACGATCGACAGGATCGCCATCGGACCGGAGTTCTGCCGGTCACTGCTCGAGGTCCGTCCACCGCCCCACCACAGGAAGCGGATCGCGAAGTCCGACAACAGGATCACGACCCCGACCATCGTCACCGCGAGGGTCGACACCAGGATGTCGTAGTTCTTGATGTGGCTCAGCTCGTGCGCGAGCACCCCTTCGAGTTCGACCCGGTTCATCTTGCCGAGCAGGCCCGTGGTCACCGCCACCGCGGCGTGCTGGGGGTTGCGTCCGGTCGCGAACGCGTTCGGCGCGTCGTCTTCGATCACGTACAGACGGGGTTTGGGAAGCCCTGCGGCAATGCAGAGTCCCTCGACCAGGTTGTGGTACTGCGCGTACTCGGCCCGGTCGGCGGGCTTGGCCCGGCTCATGGCCAAAGCGACCGAATCCGATTTCCAGTAGCCGGCGAACGCCATCGCCGCGGCGACGACGAAAGCGATCACGAACCCGACCGCGCCGCCGCGCACCAGCAGGTTCACCGCGATGGCCACCAGCGCGACGAACACGGCGAAGCTCGCCACGAGCACCACCGTCCGACGCTTGTTCTGCCCGATCTGTTCGTACACTCAGGACCTACGGGACTCTGCTGACCGGGTGGGCACGGGCGATCAGAACTGGACCTCGACCGGACCCCGACCCTCGGGCGCGGTCTCGAAGTACTCACGGTGGGAGGCCCTGGCCATCCCGGCGAAGAACATGGCGGGGAAGGTCTCGATCTTGGTGTTCAGCCGGGTCACGTTGTCGTTGTAGTACTGGCGGGCGTACGCGACCTTGTCCTCGGTGGCGGTCAACTCCTCCTGGAGCTGTGAGAAGTTCTGGTTCGCCTTCAGATCCGGATAGGCCTCGGCGACCGCGAACAACGACTTCAGGGTGCCCGAGAGCAGATCGTCGGCTTCGGCCTTCGCGCCGGGGCCTTCCGCGGTCATCACCGCGCCCCGGGCCCGCGTCACCGCGTCGAGGGTCTCGCGCTCGTGGGCGGCGTAGCCCTTGACCGTCTCGACCAGATTCGGGATCAGGTCGGTCCGACGCTGGAGCTGCACGTCGATCTGCGACCAGGCGTTGTCGACCAGGTTCCGGAGCTTGACCAGGCCGTTGTACTGCACCGCCACGAAGATGCCCAGGAGGACCACGATCACGACGATGACGATGATGGCGATCAATGCCCTGCTCCGGGGTCGGCGGTCGAGCGAACCGAACCGATGCTAGCGCCGTGGGTGTCGCTCGAAGAGGTCTCCTGAGGGCGCGCGATCATCTGATCAGTGGACGGTAGAGCTCCAGGTAGCGGTCGGCGAGATGATCCATCGAGAACTCGTCGGCGCGTCGGGATCCGGCCGCGACGATGGCGGAAGCCAGGGAGTGGTCCCCCAACACGCGGATGATCCCGGTTGCGAGTTCCTCGGCGGAGCCGGGTTCGACGAGTACCGCTTCGACGTCCGCGCGGGCCACGTTCGCGTACCCGTCGAGGTTCGCCGCCACGATCGGGACGCCGGCGGCCATGGCCTCCAACAGCACGATGCCGAACGACTCGCCGCGGATGCTCGGCGCGCAGTACACATCGGCGCCCCGGAGGCGTCGGGCACGGTCGGCATCATTGATGCGGCCCAACCATTCGATGCGCGGGTCGCCCCGGTACTGCTCACGCAACGAGTCGGTGAGCGGACCGTCGCCGGCGACCCACAGCCGCAGATCCGCGGGCAGGTACCGCAGCGCGGCGAGCAGGACCTGCAGCCCTTTGCGTTCTTCGTGCCGACCCAGGAAGAGCACGGTCGGCGCGTCGGTCTCGGCCGGTTCGGCATCGGCGAAGCGCTCGACCTCGATCCCGTTGAACAGGATCGTGTACTCGCCACCCAGGTGACGCTGGGCGAGGGCGCGCGCGTCCTCTGACACCGCACAACGGGCGTCGAGGCGCCGGTTGACCCAGCGGGCGAGAAAGCCCAGGTACTCGTACGCCTTCGAATCGCCGGCAGCGTGGAACGTGCCGATCAACGGTGCGTGTTTGATGATCGCCGCGGTCGTGTTCGGGCCGGGCGAGATCGGTTCGTGCAGGTGCAGGACGTCGAAATCCTCGTCGCGCAGCGAGCGGATGAAGCGCAGCTGCGCGGGCACGTCCGGGGCGATCGGAGCGATCGATCCGTTCGCCGCGGTCGGGATCGAATTGCCCAGCGGGGTGATCCCCGGTTCGGGCGGCGGGCCGTCACACGGGCCGAGCACCCGCACGAAATGCCCCTTCGAGCGCAGGGCGCGGGCCAGGCCCAACACCTGTCCCTGGACTCCGCCGGGCACCGACAGGCTGTACGGGCTCACCATGCCGATGCGCATGCCGGGCAACAGTAGTGCTGCGACACTTTCGGGCTCCGGTCGGTACATTCGGCTGACATGTCCATCACGTCGCTCTCCCCCTCGGAGGAAGAGTCGACGGGCGCGGGGTCACGCGTCGGCTGGGTGCGGTGGCTGCTCCCCTGGGTGCTGCGCCACCGTGGCGCGGCCTTCGTGTCGTTCGGCGCGGCGATCGTGGGGATGGCGGCGTTCTCGTTCATCCCGGTGATCGAACGGGCCGTGATCGACGACGTCATCACCACCGGTGACCGGGCGCTCGCACCGTTCCTCGTGCTGCTCGGCGTGCTCGGCGCGGTCCGCTTCGTCACCACGGTCACGCGGCGCTACGCCGGCGGAAAATTGGCCTACGGGGTCCAGGCCGATCTGCGCGATTCGGTGTTCGATCACCTGTTGACCCTTGATCTGAAGCGCCACGACGAGCTGCCTGCCGGCCAGCTCGTCTCGCGTGCGAACACCGACGTGAACATGGTGTTCCAGGTGCTCCAGATGGCGGCGATCATCACCGGCAACCTGGTGATGCTGGTGCTGGCGGTGGTGTTCATGTTCTCGTTCGCGCCGGCGCTCGCGGTGGTCGCCGTGACCGTGCTCGCCGCGACCTTCGCCCTGGCGTGGCGTCTGCGGGCGACGGTGTACGTGTCGTCGTGGGACGCCTCCCAGCGTGAGGCCGAGATGACCGCGGTGGCCGAGGAGGCGATCTCCGGCGTGCGCGTGGTCAAGGGCTTCGGTCAGGAGGAACGGGAGCTCGGCCGCTACATCTCCGCGCTGGGGCACCTGTTCGGCGGGCGGGTGCGCATGGTGCGGATCAGTGCGCTGTTCACCTCGACGCTGCAGGTGATCCCGCTGTTCGGCCAGGCGGTCGTGCTCGGGATCGGTGGTTGGATGGCGGTGAACGGTCAGATCACCGTCGGCACCCTGGTCGCGTTCTTCTCGTATCTCACCCAGCTCGCCGCGCCGGCGCGGATGCTGGCGATGTTCCTCGCGGCGACCCAGCTCGCCCGGTCGGGCGCGGAGCGCCTCAGAGACCTCCTGGAGACGACCACCTCGATCGAGAACCGCCCCGGCGCGGTGGCACTCGACGACCCGGCGGGCGCGGTCGACTTCGACGGCGTCTCGTTCGCCTACCCGGGCGGTCCGCCACTGCTCGACGACCTCGAACTGCGACTCGATCCCGGCGAACGGGTCGCGGTGGTCGGCACCTCGGGCAGCGGGAAGACCACCCTGGCGATGCTGCTCGCCCGCTTCTACGACACCGATGCCGGCGCGGTGCGGATCGACGGCCACGACGTCCGCGATCTCACCCTCGCCGGGCTCCGCCGCCAGGTCGGGATCGCGTTCGAAGAGGCGTTCCTGTTCGCCGGGTCGGTCCGCGACAACATCGCGTACGGGCGCCCCGATGCGACCGACGCCGAGATCGAATCGGCAGCCCGTGCCGCGCAGGCGCACGAGTTCATCGCGGCCCTGCCCCACGGTTACGACCAGACCGTGGGCGAGGGCGGGGTGACCCTGTCCGGCGGTCAGCGCCAGCGCATCGGGCTCGCACGGGTGCTGTTGTGCGACCCCGCCGTGGTCGTGCTCGACGACGCGACCTCCGCGGTCGACGCGACGGTGGAACATGCGATCCACGATGCGCTGCTCCGGCGTCTCCAGGGCCGGACCACACTGTTGATCGCGCACCGGCGTTCGACCCTCGCGCTCGCCGATCGGATCGTCGTGCTCGACGGCGGCGGGATCGTCGCGTCGGGCACCCAGGCCGAGCTCGAGGCGACGAGCCCGCGGTTCAGGGAGCTGCTGAGCGGCATGGACGCGCCGGACGAGGAACCCTCCCACGGCATCGTGCGAGCGCGACGCCCGTCACCGGCGTCAGCGAACGACGGTCACGTCATCGTCCCGACCTCGCGGATCGACGCCAGCGTGCGCCGGATGGGAGGTGGCGGACGCGGAGGCATGCACGGCCCACCCGGTGGCGGCCTCATCGGCCCGGCCACACCGGAACTGCTCGAACGCGTCGCGGCACTGCCCGAGATCCGCGACACCCCGGAAGTGGACGTGGATGACCACATCCCCGATCAAGGCGGCCTCGCGTTCATCCGTTTCGTGCGTCACTGGCAGCGCGAGTTGGCGCTCGGCGCGGGCCTGGTCCTGCTCGACGCGCTCGCCACCCTGGCGATCCCGGTGCTGATCCGATCTGGGATCGACCACGGGGTCACCCCGTCGTCGATGGGGGTGGTGGTGGCCGTGGCGATCGCGGCCTGCGGCATCGCCGCGCTCGACGCCTGGATCATGTGGTTCGAGAACCTGGTGACCGGCCGCGCCGCGGAACGCATCCTGTTGGCGTTGCGCACCCGGGTGTTCGCGCACCTGCAGCGTCTGGGACTCGACTTCTACGAACGGGAGCTCTCGGGACGGTTGCTGACCCGGTTGACCTCCGACATCGACGTGTTGCAACAGCTCCTGTCGAACGGGCTCGTCAACGCCGCGGTCGCCCTCGTCACCTTCGTCGGCATCGCGGTGGTGCTGTTGGTGCTCGACGTGCCCCTGGCGCTCTGCGTGTTCGCGGTGACCCTGCCGCTCATCGGCGCGACCATGATCTACCAGCGTCTGTCGAAGCCCGCGTACGACCGCCAGCGGGATGCGATCGCCCGGGTGCTCGCCGATCTCGCCGAGAACCTCGCCGGGATCAGGGTGACCCAGGCGTTCGTGCGCGAACGGCGCAATCAGAAGCGGTTCCACGGGTTCGACGACGAGTTCCGCGCCTCGGGCATGGCCGCGCTCAAGATCCAGATCGGCTACTTCGCGTTCGTCGAGCTGTTGTCGACCATCGGGATCATCGTGGTGCTGGGCTACGGCGCGGTGCTGAACGACCGCGGCGCGCTGAGCGTGGGCGTGCTCGTCGCGTTCCTGTTGTATCTGACCCAGTTCTTCTCGCCGATCCAACAGTTCTCGAACGTGTTCGACACCTGGCAGAAAGCTGCGGCCGGGGTCCGCAAACTCGACGGGTTGCTCGCCGAGCGTCCCAGTGTGCTCTCGCCGGCGACCCCGGTCGCACCGCCGGCGGGAGAAGGCACGGTCGCCTTCGACGACGTGGTGTTCTCGTACCCCGGGCAGCCGGTGCCGGCGATCGACGATCTCGACCTGGTCATCCCGGCCGGGCAACGGGTCGCCCTCGTGGGAGAGACCGGCTCGGGCAAGTCGACGATGGTGAAACTGCTGGCGCGCTTCTACGATCCGACGTCGGGCACCGTGCGATTCGACGGGGTGGACCTGCGCGACGTCGACCCGGGCGCCTACCGGCGCAGGCTGGGGTACGTGCCCCAGGAGCCGTACCTGTTCGCGGGAACGATCCGCGACAACCTCGTCTACGGCCACCCCGAGGCCGACGACGAGACGGTCTTCGACGCGATCGAGGCCGTCGGGCTCGCCGATCTGATCGAGTCGCTCGACGACGGGTTGGACCACTGGCTCGTGGAACGGGGCCGGTCGTTGTCGACCGGGCAACGCCAGCTCATCTGTCTCGCCCGCGCGCTGATCGCCGACCCGGTGTTGCTGCTGCTCGACGAGGCCACCTCGAATCTCGACCTGGCATCGGAGGCCCGGATCGAGCGGGCGATGGACGTGCTCTCGGCGGGGCGCACGACCGTGGTCATCGCGCACCGCCTGGCCACCGCGGCCCGGGCCGACCGGATTCTCGTGATGGCCGACGGCCACATCATCGAAGACGGCTCACAGACCGAGCTGTTGGCGCGCGGCGGTCACTATGCGGCCCTGTGGGACGCGTACGAGGGGGTCGCGGTCGCGTCCTGAGCGGTACTCGGTACCGGTGCGCTGATCAGCGTCGGTCGGTCACGCCCCGAGGGGCCACAACGACGACTCCGTCGAGCCGCCGGTCCACGGTGGGTGCACCCGGACCAGGTGGTCGGCGTCGACGAACGCGTCACGCAGTTCCTGCGACAGCCCGTCGTAGGGCGACCGTTGCGTGCCGTGACAACTGATCGCCGCCTCGACCCGGGGCCGGAGCGCCCGTCCGTCGATGACGGTCGTGATCTCGTCGTCGGCACGCCCCATCTCGATCTCGAGATAGACGCTCGCCGGGTCGCGCCCCGACTCGACCGCGGTCCACCGGGCCATCAACGAGCGTGGAAGGCACCAGTGATAGAGCGAGGCGTCCCAGTCGACGACCGATTCGAACGCTTCGGTCGTCGCCCGTCCGATCGCGGCATGGTCGCGGTGACCGTCGGAGCCGGTCGGATCCAACGTCACGACCACGACCGGGCGGTCCCGGCGGAGTCGCGTCGCCACGGCCTCGACCGCCGCGGCGTGCGAGCCGACCAGCGCGCGGTCCGGGTGTGGTCCGTCCCAACCCGAATCCGCGAAGCCGAGCAGCTCGACCGAGTCGACGCCGAGTCGGTCGCCGGCGGCGTGCAGCTCGCCTTCACGGAGGGCGCCGAGCTCCTCGCCGCTGCGGCCGAGCCCGGTCGTGTCCTCCCCCGCCTCACCTCGGGTCGCGCACGCGACGACCACCCGGAACCCGCGGTCGACCAGCCACGCGATCGAGGTCGCGCAGCCGAACGACTCGTCGTCGGGATGTGCGACGGTCACCAGTGCCGTCGCCTGCGTGTCGGACGGTCGAGTCGATGACGACGAATCAGTTGCCGACATCGGGCAGGTTCCAACGCACGGGTGTCGCGCCGGACGCCAGCATCCCCTCGATCGTCGCCGGGGTGAGTTGCAGCGCCGGCTCCTCGCAGTCACTGGGGACCCGTACGATCAGCGGTTCGGTCGGTGAGGGTGCGCCTTTCTGGAAGCTGACCATGCCGCCACTGGCGAAGGTGTCCCAGTCGTCGCCGCCGAGCGTGCCGCCCTGGGGCACCTCGTCGTCGGCGCCTTTGCACCAGACGCCACCGGAGAGCTCGATTGCGGCGTTCGCTTCGGCGGTCGCCGCGAGACTGACCCGCAGGCTGGACGGATCCGCCTCGTCGGCCTCCGACCCGAGGACCTTTTCGATGGTGATGGTCACGTACTTGCCCTCGTCCACGTCGCCCACCTTGGCAGGCTTGCCGAGTTCGGCGAGTTCCGGCTCGGGTTTCGCGAACGGGTCGGCCACCGTGGTGTCACCCGCCGGCTGGGTGGCCTCGGTTCCGTCGGCGTCATCCGCCGGGCGAGCGGACGATCCCGAGCCGCCGCATCCCGCGAGCAACAGCGCTGCCGCGGCGACGATCGCGAAGAGCCCGAAGACCCGGGTGGTGGACTGGTGGGAACGACCCGGGCGGGTCGCAGGGACGGTTGACATGTGGACCTCCGAGGGGGAAGGGCCGCCGGTTTCGTCGGCGCACCCCTATACTGCAATGGGCATGGTGCTTCGGACGGTATCAGGCGCAGCCCGCGTCGGGGAGCACCTCCGCGCCCGGTCGTTCGCGTGTCTGCCATGCTGGGACCCGCGTCGACGTTCGACGGAGCGGACCCGGCCGGTGACGGACCCCGTTGCCGTTCAACCTCTCGAGGAGTCGCAGTGACCCAAGCCAGTGAAGCACCGAGGTCGGCGACACCGTCGTCCCCGCCACCGGAGCTCGACCCGACCCGTGCGGCGATCCTGGGCCTGTTGGCCCAGCGTCCCTGGACGACCTACGAGTTGGCCAAGCAGATGCAACGCTCGATCCGCTGGTTCTGGCAACGCGCCGAACGCAAGCTCTACGACGAACCCAAGGCCCTGGTCGCGGCGGGCTACGCGGTCGCAGAGCCGGGCGCCACGGGGCGGCGCCCACGGACCGTCTACCGCATCACGCCCGAAGGCCGCGCGGCACTGGAACGCTGGCTCGACACCGAAGGCGGTGCACCGGTGTTCGAGCTGGAGAGCCTGCTCCGGGTGTTCTTCGCCGAATGCGGCACGGCCGAGCAGCTCCGGACCACGATCGATCGGATGCGGCGCCAGGCCGAGTCGGAACGCCACGCGCTGGTCCACACCGCCGAGACCCGCTCGACCGATGATCCGATGATCGCCCGACGCGAGCCGGTGAACGCGTTGTCGATCCGTCTGGTGCTCGACCTGTACGAGGCGATCGAGGAATGGGCCACGTGGGCGGCCGGAGTCACCCACGACTGGCAGGCCACCACGGACCCGCCGTGGAGCGGCGAGGAGGTCTTCGGGCCCCGGGCCCGTTCCGCCGACGACTGACCGGCGCCGTTCAGCGGTGGGAGGCGCCCGGAGGCTGGTGGGTGGCCACGTTGACGTGGTTCCACACGTTGATCGTCGCGATCGCGACCAGCAGGCCGGCGAGCTGGCGCTCCTCGAACGCCTTCGTGGCCCGCTCCCACAGCTCGTCCGACACCGGGTCGGGCCGGTCGGCCATCCGGGTCACGGCCTCGGTCATCTCCAGGGCGATGCGTTCCGCGTCGGTGTACCGGTCGGTCTCCCGCCAGGCCGCCACCGAGAAGATCCGTTCGTCACTCTCGCCCGCGTCCCGCATCTCCTTCGCGTGCATGTCGACGCAGAACGCACAGCCGTTGATCTGCGACGCTCGCAGGTCGACGAGGAGTTTGACCGACTCGTCGAGACCCGACTTTCCGATCGAGGTGATCAGGCCCATCATCGCCTCCATCGCTCCGGGCAGAGCAGCGATGGGTTGCTTCATTCTCGGTTCCATGGTGTGGGCGTCTCCTCGTTCGCATGCTGTCGTTCGATGAGGCCATCCTGCCCCCGCACCGTCGGTGCCCGCCAGATCGGTGACCGATGGAACAGCAGCACCGGCGTGGCTCCGGCACCTCCTGCCGGGTGCGAATGCACAGACACGGGTGGGGCGGTACGCTTGGCGTCGCGGCCCCTGCACCATGAACCGAGGATCACAGACGTGACGATGCTCCCGGACAACGTGACCCCGTTGCACTACCAGCGTCGCATCGCGCGGCGCTATCCGGTCGAGATGACCCTGCGTTGGTCGCCGACGGAGCGCCGTCGCTGGCCGCGCCGTGACCGGACCTGTCGGGCGACGACCACCAACATCTCTCTGACGGGCATCGGTTTCGAATCGACCAACCGTCCGGATGTCGTCCGCGGATCGCCGGTGACCATCACGATCGGTGACGTCCGCTGTAGCGCCTCGGTGCGCTTCACCCAACCCGGAACCCGTCCGACGAGCAGGTACTACGGCGTCGAGGTCACCGATCCGGCCATGATGGGTGCGCTGCAGCGGGCCATCGACGACCACCGCTCGCGCCTCGCCGGACCCTGAGGTCGGAACGGCCCTTCGGGGACCGCGCCCGTCGGAGAGCGCTCGAGCACCCGTGCCATCGCGAGCACCCGTGCCATCTGATTGCGTCCCGGTCTTCGGGGAAGGCCATCGCGTAGCGACAACGATGGGTCCGAGTACCCGACGAGGTGAACCCGATGGCCAGCAACTTCCAGCATTTCATGGCGTGGGCGAGGCGCAAGCTCGGCTACTGGAACGACGACCGGAGCATGGAGCACGAGGGCAAGGCCGAACAGGTCGCCATCGCGTACGAAGAGGCCGACGAGCCCGCCGCGTCACCGCCGGACGAACCCGGGTCGGCGCCGGAGACCTCGACGAAACCCGAGTGACCGCCATCTCGAGGGTCGGGTCACCGGTGCGGGCCCCCGATCAGGTGCCTGCGAGGGCACCCACCTTGCCGGCGAGGCGTCGGGTGATCGAGTGCAGCAACCGTGACACCTGCATCTGGGAGACGCCGATCGAGGCGGCGATCTCGCTCTGGGTGCGTTCCTCGAAGTAGTACATCCCGACCAACTCGCGGTCGCGCTCGTCGAGATCGTCGAGCGCGCGACGCAAGTCGATCAGATCGGTGCTGCGATCGAAGCCGGGGTCACGGGCGCCGAGCGTGTCGCGCTCGAAACCGCCGTTCTCGGTGTTCGACAGGACCGACAGCGGCCCGAGGCTGCGGGCCCGTTCGGCCTCCTGGGCCTCGAGCAGCGTCTCGACATCGATCTCCAGTTCGGCGGCGATCTCCTCCAATGTGGGAGCGCGGCCGAGTTCGGTCGTGAGCGAGTCGGTCGCCCGACGGATCGGCGCGGCCAACTCGTGCACGCGCCGCGGAACCCGCATCAGCCAGCCGTAGTCCCGGTAGTGACGCTTCAACGCGCCGTTGATCGTCAACGAGGCGAATCCGAGAAACGGGCAGCCCCGGGCCGGTTCGAATCGTTCGAGCGCCAGCAGGAGCGCCTCGAACGCGACCTGACGGAGATCCTCGATGGGCTCACCGTCACGGTGCATCCGGCGCGCCATGGCGAGCGCATAGCCCTGGTACTCCTCGACCAGGCGGTTGCGGAGCTCAGGCGTCGCCCGGGTGGCGTACTCCACGTGCAGCAGCCACAGATCGGGGTCGACCCCCGGGGCATCGCCGTTGCGTGGCAACGTGCGTCGTGCAAATGCTCGTTCCTCGTCGGTCGCCCCCTCCGTGATCGACCGATGCTGCGTTCGGACGGTACTCGTGGGCATGGTTCACTCCTTGATCAGAGCCTAGAAGCTGCGCTTCCCCACCTGCACGGGTGCCAAACGAATCCGAGCGAATGGACCTCTGGCCTGGGCCTCCGCGTCGCCGGGGTGACCCGGCGATCCCGAGATCGCGGCGAGTTCAGACGTTGACGTCGAAGGAGACGCGGTGATGGACCAGGTCGATCTCACAACGGTCGACGAACGGACGCAGCATCTGTTCGGCTCGGAGATCGTCCTCGTTGCCGTGTATCGGGGCGACGTCGAAGTCACCGCGGATCACGACCGAGATGCAGTCGACGTCGCAGTCGAGCGCCAGGTTCAGACGGCCTTCGGCGCCATGACTGCCCAACACCAACGCGCAGCTCTCATCGACCGCCGAGCGGACGTCCTCCACCGCGTCGACGCCGAAGTCGTACAGCGACATGGTGCTCGCCGCCACCAGGCGCAGTACTCGTACCTGCCGGTTCTCCGCCGGTACGGAGATCTCGGTGCGCTGCACGTCACCGCGGGATCGGGCCATCGGCCAGAGCCTACGGGACGAGCGAACCGGCGGGTCATGACCTCCGGCAGCCATGGCGATCACCGGGGCGCCCACGTCGGATGCTCCTGGTACGCGGGCCTGCCCCGGACCGACCTGCGCATGCTGAGACGTGGCTTGGTGGCGACGACGGTTCCCATGTCGGCCGCACTGCCCGACGCAACCCGGTTTCAATCAGATATGCAGCGCTGCAGCCGGTATACCTCATCGGCTCGCCGGCGGGTAGAGTCCCGTCCCGAGAGGAACGTGACTGGAGGTTGCGAGTATGGCGATGCCGGAACCGTTCGATGTGCGCGTCGTGGAGCAATTGCCGATTCCCGTGGTGGAGATCATCGGTGAATTCGATCTGTCGGTCAGCGACCGCGCGTGGGAGGTGATCGAGTCGGTGATCTCGACCGACATGGCCGGTCTGATCCTCGACATGTCCGCCGTGACGTTTCTCGACTCGCGAGGTCTGAGCGTGCTCGCCCGGGCACTCCACGCGATGAACGGCGCCTCGTTGACCGTCCGGGGTGCGCCGGAGCGGCTGCGGCACCTCTTCGAGGTATCCGGGCTGATCAATCTGATCAGCCTCGATTGACATCGATTGTTCATGTGAGTTCCGGCACACCAGCCGGTGCTGCGTAGTAGGCTCGCGACACGCCGCCCGGGCAACGGCCACCGACACCTCCCTGCTGTCACCTCTCCCGATGACCCCCCTCCTTCCCCCCGATGGACCGCACTCCGCAATCGATGAC
Source organism: uncultured Iamiaceae bacterium (assembly GCA_964595905.1). Lineage (GTDB taxonomy): Bacteria > Actinomycetota > Acidimicrobiia > Acidimicrobiales > Iamiaceae > JAFDWI01. The sequence continues at coordinate 25,748 of CAZQSU010000016.1, read as the reverse complement.
CGAAAGGTTCTCGATGCCCTCGTTGCCGCGGTGCTCGTCACCGACCGCAGCGGGAGGATCCTGCGGTGGAATTCGACGACCACCCAGATGTTCGGGTGGTTGGGCGACGAGGGACCCAGACGGACGGTGCAGTTCCTCCTCGCCTCGGGGGCGGCGGACTCGGCCCGGCCCGACGGATCCCATCACCACGTCTCGCTGCGCCACCACGACGGATCCGTCGGCCACTACACGGTGGAACGCGCCGCACTCGACGGCTCCGCCGACCGGCTCACCGTGTGGACCATCACCGAGCTCGAATCCGCGGAGGGGGTTCCGGCCCTCGTGTTCCCGCCCGGCGTGGCCGGGCAGGTGGCGGCATCGGAAACGAATCCGCTGAACGGGTTCCTCGCCGATCTCGACGCCGCGCTCAGTCGCTGTCGGACCGGCTCGGAGGTGCTCGAGGTCGTTCCCGGATCGTTGGTTCCGCTGGCTGCGGACTGGTGCGGTATGTTCCTGTCCAACGACCTGGGCAACGAAGGCCGTGACGGTGCGCTCGACGGCAACGCCGTGGGATCGAGCGACGAGTTGACGGCGGCCGTGTGGAACGGTTACACCTCGGCCGAATTCGACTCGACCGCACCGGCCGCCATCGCATCGGTCCTCGCCAGCGGCCACCGGAGCCGGCTGGATCGCCTCGACGAGACATCGATCGTCGAACTGGGTTTCTGCGTCGACACGAACCGCTCGTTGCTCGACCACGGGGTCCACGCGTCGTTGACGCTGCCGCTGTTCTCCGGCGGGCAGCCCTTCGGGGTGATCCACCTGCTCCGCGGGCCGGAACTCGCATCCTTCTCCGACGACGAGGTGGCCTGGCTCTCGCAGATGGCCGCCCGGATCGCGGTGACCTGCGTTCCGTTGCTCGAAGACGAACGCAACCAGGAACTGGCGATGGTCTTCCAGGAGTCCCTGCTCCCCGACGAGTTGCCGACGATACCGGGCTTCGAGGTGACCGCGCGCCATCGCTCGGGAACCGCCGGCGTGGACGTCGGCGGCGACGTCTACGACATGGTCGCCGCGGGGCACGACCACTGGTCGATGCTCGTCGCGGACATCTGCGGACGCGGTCCCACCGCGGCGGCTCGGGCCGGCGTGGTCCGTCACAGTTTCCGGATGAGCGCGTGGCACGGCGACACCCCGGTGCAGATCCTCGACTGGCTCAACCGGGCCCTGCGGAGCGCCGACGACGAGGTCTTCTGCACGGCCGCCGTGGCCTCGATCGAGCGGATCGCCGACGACGGCGTCGAACTCACCTGTGCGCTCGGCGGGCACCCGCAACCGCTGCTCTGCCGCGCGGACGGCACGATCGAACCCTTCGGTGAGTACGGCATGCTGCTCGGCACCGATCTCACCGTCCGGAACGTGGCGACGACGACGCGGCTCGAACACGGCGATGCGGTCGTGTTCTACACCGACGGCATCACCGATGTGGCGCCGCCCCACCACCTCACCGACGACGAGTTGGCGGCCCTCGTGGCCTCGGCGTGGTCGAAGTCCGCCACCGCGACGGACCTGGCCGATCATCTGTTGATCGAAGCCGACCGGGTGCAGCCACTCGATCAGCGGAACGACGACATCGCACTGTTGATCCTCAGGCGCACCTGACGGTTTCGGCGCCGAACGGTTTTCTCAGCCGCACCTCCGGGAAGTCGTCATCGACCCGGAGGTGAACCCATGACCATCGGCAAAGTGCGCTTCACCGGTAGCGGTCCTGCGGGCGCGCCGGTGCTGCCACGCCCCCGTGGGCCGCTCTCGGCGGCGATCGTCGACCGACTGTCCGGCGCGCCGCACCTGCCGACGTTCGTACCACCGACGGGCCCATGGGCGCTGCACGACGACGATCTCCACCTGGCGCTGTGGACCTGCTACGAGCTGCACCACCACGGCTTCGTCGACGTGGGTGACGACGCCGAGTGGGACCCGGACGTGCTGGCGTTCCGCCGCACGCTCGAGGATGCCTTCGAGACCGCGCTCCGTGCCGAGTTCGCCCTCGAGCGACTACCGGACGATCCCTTCGAGGCGCTCGTGGTGATCACCCGTCGGGGTGGCCCGCCGCTGTCGGCCACCCTCGAGGCCGATCCGACCCTCGAACGGATGCGCGAGTTCGTGGTCCACCGGTCGGCCTATCAACTCAAGGAGGCCGACGGGCACACGTTCGGGATTCCACGGCTCCGGGGTCGCGGACGCTCGGCGATGATCGAGATCCAGATGGACGAATACGGCGGCGGCGAACCCGGGGCCGCGCATGCAGAGATCTTCGCCGCGGCGATGCGTGAACTGGGGCTCGACGACCGATTCGGTGCCTACGTGGACCAGCTCCCCGGGACGACCCTGGCCACCGACAACCTCGTCGAGTTGTTCGCGCTGCACCGCCGTCTCAGAGGCGCGCTCGTCGGTCACCTCGCCCTGTTCGAGACGACCTCGGTCGTGCCGATGACCAGGTATCTCCACGCGGCCCGGTCGCTCGGTGCGTCGCCGAGTCTGGAGCGCTTCTACGCCGTCCACGTCGAGGCCGATGTGCACCATGGCGAGCTCGCGCTCAACGGCATGGTCGAGGGTATCCTCGATGACGAGCCGGCGCTCGCCGGCGACGTCGTCTTCGGTGCCGCGGCGCTCAGCGCTGTCGAGGCCCGCTTCGCGGAACGGCTGCTCGACCACTGGCGCTGCGGCTCCACCTCGCTGTCGGCCCCAGGGCGAACCCGGGTCCCCTCGCCGGTCGAGCGGTACCGCGACGCGGCGGACCTGGTCGGGTGACCCGGACCGACGTCGTCGACCCCGAGGACTCCGCCGCGGCGGCGGGACTCGTGTACGTCGATCCCGACGAACCGGGCATCGCCCGGGTCCGCCACGGAACCGGGTTCGGCTACCGCACCGAGACGGGCCGTACCCTCACCTCCAAGCGTCACCTCGCGCGCATCGATGCGTTGGCGATCCCTCCCGCCTGGACCGACGTCTGGATCTGTTCGGCTCCCACGGGTCACATCCAGGCGGTCGGATTCGACGCCGACGGCCGTCGCCAGTACCGCTACCACGACCGCTGGGACGCCGAACGCTCCGCCGAGAAGTTCGCACGTCTGGCCGGCTTCGGAGCGGGTCTGACCGACGTCAGACGGCAGGTGGCGCTCGACCTCGACGACGTGCCCGGATCGCGTCGTGCCGTCACGGCACTGGTGATCGGGGTGCTCGACGCGACCCTGGCGCGCGTGGGCGGCCCCTCCACCGGCGACGCCCCCAGCCACGGCCTCACCACGCTCGAGCGACGGCACGTACGCCCGGTGCGCGGAGGGGTGGCGTTGTGGTACACGGGAAAGGCGGGAAGCGAACGCCGACTCGAGATCCGCGATCCCGCCCTCGTCGCCGGCATCCGCGCCTGTCGCGCCCTCGGCGGTCCGACGCTGTTCTCCTACTGCGAGGACGACGAGATCCACCCGGTCACGGCGACGGATGTCAACGACCGCCTCGGCGCCACCGGCACCGCACGGGACTTCCGGACCTGGGGCGCGACGGTCGCGGTGATCGAGGCGCTCGCGCCGGGTGGTTCCCCGGCCGACGGCAGGGGCACGTCGGAGGTGCTCGAGGCGATCGATCTCGCTGCGGCCCGTCTCGGCAACACCCGGGCGGTGTGCCGCCATTCCTCTGTCCACCCGCGGGTGGAATCGGCCTACGTCGACGGCAGCCTGCACGCCGCCTGGCGACACGCGCGCCGCACCCGCCACCTGAGCCGCGCCGAGCGCACCGCCCTGAGACTGTTGACGTCCTGAAGTCGCCCGGCAGCGTCCGCGGTGTCAGGTCTCGATGCCCGCCTCGGCGTCGTCGGCGCCGGCGTCTGTGTCACCGGAGTCGCCCCGGGCTTCGATGAACGAGAACTTCCCGTCGTCCTCGACGATGATCCAGTCGAGCTCGTCGAGATGGCGGTGCCCGCGCTTGCGCGCCGCTTCGGCGATGTCGTCGTCGGCCAGACGCAACGCCCGGATCGTTCCCTCGACGAGGTGCCCGTGACGCAGGATGACCGACGGTCGGCCCTTCAGCACCCGACGTGACGCGGGGTAGCGACGAGCGACGAACGACGAGGCGACCGCCAACAGCCCGAACGTCGAGATCGCGAGCACGGCACCGGTCACCGACATGTCCTCCTGGGTGACGCCCTGCTGGACGATGTCGCCGAGGGTGACCAGGACGACGAGCTCGAACGCCGTCACCTCGGCGAGTTCGCGTTTGCCCATGGCACGCAACAGCAACCACAGGAAGAAGTAGACGACCGCAGCCCGGACGACGATCTCCACGTCAGTTCCTCCTCGTCACGGCAGGACCCAGGTCGTGAAGTCGACCTGCGCGGACGCCGATCCGGTCGTGACCTTCACGTCGCCGTCGTGGCGCCATTGGACGCCCGGTTCGAGGCGATGATCGAACCAGACCACCAGGACGTCACCGTCGGGCGGGCCGTAGACCCACCGGGTCCGTTCGCCGTCGACGGTCGACTGCACCGGATCGGGGTCGAATCCGTTCTCGTCGAACGCCTCGAGATACGACGTGGGCACCGACACCTCGATGGGCTCGTCGAAGCCGCCGGGCCGACGGATCTCGATCGACAGTGGGGCCGACAGCCCGGGTCGGGCGACCGCCGGATACTCGACGTCGAGCGACAGGCCGTCCGGGCCGCGGGTGGTGGCGTGAGCCGAACGCACACCGAGCTCGCCGGCCAGACCCGCCAGGACGACGAGGAAGAGCACGCCCAGTACCGCGGCGCGGATGCGACGGCTGCGGTGTTCCCGCTGCTCGTCGTCGACGATCGTGGACAGTGTGTCACGGGGGTGGTCCATCGCTCCATCAGCGGCCCGGCGCTGCTCTGGTCACCCCATCGTCGACTCTCCGCTGCATCGGGACTCCTCGCCTTCGGGTTCGGCCCTCACGTTCGGTGGGCGACCGACTTCGAGGCGACTGCTACCCGCCCCGATCGGTCGACAAACCGCAAAGAGGATGTGCTCACAGAGCAGCAACGTGTCGGAGCGGGGTCGGAACACCCCTGGAGGAACGATGGTCTTCATGGCTGAGCCACTCACCGGATCGGCCCGCCTTCGAACGAGAAATGTCGAATCGCTCTCGGTCGACGAACTGCGGCGGACGATCCAGGCCGCGGTGCATCGCTTCGTGGATCGCACGCCCGTCTCCGGTGGCCGGGCCAGGGTCCAGGTTCGCCGTCCGCCCGTGTCCGGATCCCCCGCCCACCGACGGCTGCGGTCGTGGGGCTACGGGCCGGTCGTCGAACAGCTCGGCGACGCCTTCGGGGCGTGAGATGCCCGCAGTGGCCTCGGTTCCGGGCCCGCCGAGGCCGTTTGGCGGCGTGCGGCCAGGGCAGTGGCCGGTCATGGATCACAACGACACACCCGGCCAGGGCGCGACTGATCGCGGCGTCGAGCGATGACGTCGTTCGGCTACACGCTGTCCGGCGAGGAGCACGCCCCTGGCAACCTGGTCGACCAGGCCGTGAAGGCCGAGGACGCGGGCTTCTCGTTCGTGTCGGCATCGGATCACTACCACCCCTGGATCGGCACGCAGGGCCATAGTCCTTTCGTCTGGTCGGTGTTGGGCGCGGTGGCGGCCCGCACGCACGACCTCGGACTCGCCGTGGGCGTGACCTGCCCCATCGTCCGCATCCATCCCGCGGTCGTGGCCCACGCGGCGGCGACCACGTCGTTGTTGGCCGAAGGTCGCTTCACGCTCGGCCTCGGCACCGGTGAGGCGTTGAACGAACACATCACCGGCGAACGGTGGCCACCGGCGCCGGTCCGGCTCGACATGCTCCGGGAGGCGATCGTGGTGATCCGGCACCTGTTCACCGGCGAGACCGTCGATCACCACGGCACGTACGTGACCGTGGAGAACGCGCGTCTGTTCGACCCCCCGACCGACGCGTTGCCGATCGTCGTCTCCGCTTTCGGGCCACGAGCGGCCAAGATGGCCGGCCACATGGGCGACGGGCTCTGGGGAACCTCGGGTGACCCTGATGCCGTCGAGGGATTCGAGGAAGCCGGCGGTCAGGGGCCTCGCCACAGCCAGATCACCGTGTGCTGGGACTCCGACGAGTCCCGGGCACGCGAGACCATCCGCGATGGCTGGCCCAACGGCGGCATGCCCGGGCAACTCAGCCAGGACCTGCCCACGTGGATCCATTTCGAACAACTCGCCGACCTGGCCCGCGCCCACGCGGAGGTCGAAGAAGTGCCCGCCGGTCCCGACCCGGCGCGGTATGTCGACGCGGCCCGTGCCGCCGAGGATGCCGGTTACGACCACGTGTACTTCCACCAGGTCGGCGACGACCAGGACGGCTTCCTGCGGTTCTGGAGCGACGAACTGCAGTCGGCGCTGGGCGCCTGAACCCGAACGGCACAGGCCGCGGCGCTCTGGCAAAGACGTCGCTCGTCAGTGATTGCGCAGCGCGTCGATCAGTTCGGACTTGTTCATCTTGGAACGGCCGTCGATGCCGATGTCGCGGGCCTCCTCCAGCAGGTCGTCCTTGGTGCGCTCCTCGTACGGACCGCCCTTGCCGCCGCGTCGTCCGACCTTGGAACGGCCTTCCCTGGCGGACTCGTTGGAGATGCGCGCGGCCTTCTCCTTGCTCATGCCCTCGTCGCGGAGGGCGTCGTACTGGTCCGGATCCTTGATGGCAGGACCGTGGCTCTTGCCGGGCATGGTGCCTCCTTGGTGGAATCGGTGCTCCGGTGACACTTCCCCACCGACGGCGCGCGCAATCGGACCAGGCTCGCGTTTCGGGCGTTTCAGGCGTTTCGGGCGGACGCCGACCGGGAAGTCGGCGTCGCGATGCCACGAGGAGTCGACGCGCCGATCCGGAAGATCTCGACCTCGGTGTTCCGTATCCCGACCGACGGCCCCGAGGCGGACGGCACCCTGGCGTGGGACCACACCACCATGGTGGTGGTCGACGTGAGCGCGGAGGGCCGCCACGGTCTCGGGTGGACCTACGCGGCGGCAGCGGCAGCCGACGTGGTCGACGACACGCTGGCCGACGTCGCCGTCGGCCGCGACGTCCGCGACATCTCGGGCACGTACGAGGCCGCCTGTCGGGCGGTGCGCAACCAGGGCCGGGCCGGCATTGCCGCCTGCGCGATCTCCGCGATCGACCTGGCGTTGTGGGATCTGCTCGCCCGCCTGTCGGAGCAGCCGTTGCACCGGCTCCTCGGCCAGGTCCACGACGAGGTCGCCGTCTACGGCAGCGGCGGCTTCACGACCTACGACGAACACCGACTCGATGCGCAACTCTCCCACTGGGTCGACGAAGAACAGATCCCCCGGGTGAAGATCAAGATCGGCGAGGACCGCGGCCACCGCGTCGACCGGGATCTCGCCCGGATCCGCCAGGCCCGGGCGCGCATCGGCGACGATCGGGAGCTCTTCGTCGATGCGAACGGAGCCTATGGAGTCGCCCAGGCCATCCGGGTGATGCACCGGGCCGCCGACGCGCACGTCGTCTGGTACGAGGAACCCGTGACCTCCGACGATCTCGACGGCCTGCGCACCGTGCGCGAGACGGTCCGCGCGGACGTTGCGGCCGGCGAGTACGGCTGGGACCTGTGGGCGTTGCGGCGTCTGTGCTCGCACGGTTCGGTGGACTGCCTCCAGGCCGACGTGACCCGCTGCGGCGGCATCACCGGGTGGCGGCAGGCGGCGACGGTGGCGGCCGCCCACGGTCTGGAGATCTCGGGCCACTGCAGCCCGCACGCGCACGCCCACGTGGCGAGCGCGACGGTGAACACGCGGCATCTCGAATGGTTCCACGATCACGTGCGGATCGAGTCGATGCTCCTCGACGGCGCGCGCTCACCCTCCGGCGGGGTCGTCACGCCGGACGATTCCCGACCCGGCAACGGCTACACCTTCCGCGCCCCGGATGCGCAGGCATTCCGCGTCCGCTGAAGTGAGCGTTTGGCTTCTCTCCACACGGGGAAGCCCTCGGGTATCCCCAAATCCCAAGGAGGTAGATCATGAAGATCTCCGCATTGCGTGGTGTCCCCAGTGGCATCCTGCTCGTTCTCCTCGGTGCCTGGGTGGCGATCATTCCGTTCGTCGGTCCGCTCTTCGACTACTCGATCGGTTCGACCGATGCCTGGAACTGGCAGACCGGATGGCTCTGGTTGAACGTGCTCCCCGGCGCGGCCGCCATCCTGGCCGGTCTCGTCATGCTCGGCACGTTCCGACGCATGAGCATCGGATCCGCCGGCGTACTCGCCGCCGTGGCCGGTGGCTGGATCGTCGTCGCACCCCAGGTGAGCCGGGTGTGGAACGACGGCTTTCCCGCGTCTGGCGCGGCGTACGGCTCCGCCGACCGGCAAGTGCTCGAGATGTTGGGTTACTTCCTGCTCTCGGGTCTGTTGATCGCGCTGATCGGCGCATTCTCGGCCGGACGGAGCTCGGTCGAATCGGTCCGTGACGTCGAGGCGGAAGACCGCGCACGCTCTCCGTTGGCGGTCCCGCGGCGCTCGGCGCCACGGCGTCGCCCGGCCGGCCACGCCGTCCCCAACGCCCGGGTGCGCACGGTGACCGGTCGCCGCACGAGCGTCCCCACCTCCGGCCCCGCCGGCGAAAGGTGAGTCGATGACCTCGCAACCACTCGACGGCATGCGGATCGCGTTCATCGCGACCGACGGTGTCGAAGCGGTCGAGATGAGCGAACCCTGGACGGCGCTGGTGGAGGCCGGCGCCGTCCCCACGCTCCTCTCGATCGACTCGGGCACGATCCAGGGCTTCGACCATCTGACACCGAGTACGACCTTCCCGGTCGACAACAGCGTGTCGCACGCGCACGCTGACGACTACCGCGCGCTGGTGCTTCCCGGTGGCGTCGCCAATCCGGACCGGCTCCGCACCGATGAGCCCGTGGTGGACTTCGTGCGCGCCACCGCCGAAGCCGGCACACCCATCGGCGTCATCTGCCATGGACCGTGGACACTGGTGAGCGCCGGGTTGGTCGAGGGGCGTCGGCTGACGTCGTGGCCCAGCCTGCGCGACGACCTGGTCAATGCGGGAGCCGACTGGGTCGACGAGGAGGTTGTCGTCGACGAGTCGGACCCGAACGTGATCATCTCGAGTCGCAAACCCGACGATCTCCCGGCCTTCTGCAAGAACCTCGTCGAACACTTCCAGACTTCGTGAAGCGCCGTCTCTCAGCACGCGACCATGCGTGCTGAGAGACGGTCGGCGGATTGCACCGGTTTGGACGGCACCGAACCGGTCAGTGCCCATGAACCCACCCCGTCAGGAGGTACCGATGTCCTTCGATCCACTCGACCAGCCGGGGATCGCCGTTGCAGACCAGTTCCGAAACTGGTCGGAGATGAGCGTCGCCCCCTTCGACAAGCGCGAGGTCGACCCCTACACGCGCACCCGCGTCATCCTGATGAACGGCATCGAGGTCGAAGCCGCGCTGTTCTCGCACCAGTTCGCCCGCCACACCGACGACATCGACCTCAAGCGGGCTCTGGCGGCCAACCGCCGTGTCGACCAACAACAGCAGAAGTCGGTGAACGGGCTCAACCCCGGCGATCAGACCCCGCTGGAGACGACGCTCGGCCATGAACAGGTCGCCGTCGATCTGACGGCGTGGCTCGCCCGGCACGAACCGGATCCGGCGATCAGGGACGCCCTCGATTTCGCGCTGCTCGAGGACTTCGACCATCTGTACCGGTACGCCAACCTGTTCGACCTGCTCTACGGCGGCCACGCAGACGACATCACCCGGGAACTCACCGAGATCATGCCGGGACGATCGACGTATCTGGAACACGCCGATCCCCACGACGGCATCCGCCGCCACTTCGACACGTTCTCGGTCGATCCGCTGTCGAGGATGCACGTGATGACGATCACCGCCGCCGAACAGCAGACGATGAACTTCTACATGAACCACGGCGCCGGATGGATCGAACCGATCGCACGTGACACCTACAGCGAGATCGCCATGATCGAGGAACAACACGTCAGCCACTACGAGTCGTTGCTCGACCCGCTCGACACCTGGATCGCGTCGTGGGTGTTCCACGAGTACAACGAGGTCTACCTGTACTGGTCGATGCTCTCCCAGGAGACCGACCGGCGCATCGCGGGACTCTGGGAGCTGTTCTGCAACTTCGAGATCGGCCAACTCCAGGTGGCGTGCGACCACCTGCGGCGCTACGAGGGCCGGGAGCCTGCCGAGATCCTCCCCCGGTCGCTGCCCGACACACCGGTCACCTTCGAGCCCAACAAGGACTACGTGCGCGGGGTGCTCGCGACCCAGATCGAGTTGCGCACCGACGGCCTCGACTACGTGCCCGTCAACGACCTGCCTGACGATCACCGCTACTTCCGCTACCAGGCGCTCGTGAACGCCGAAGGCAGCCCGACCGAGTCGATCATCGACGCGGTCCATGCTCAGAAATCGCACGAATACCGCTTCGAGAGTGGCTGCGAGCATCCGGTGGAATCCCTCCGCTCACCGGTGCCAGTGGTCACCTGAAGCCGAACCCCTGGAGAAGATCATCATGTCGGATTCATCAACGCTCACCGCCAAGCGGCACCTCGGTCGTGACCAGAACATGACGTTCGTCGATCCCGAACGCACCGTACGGGTCGTGCCCGTCGACGACGTCTTCGCCGGTCAGGAGATCGACAACACCTTCGTCGCCGATCTGCTGTCGGACATGCTCGCCCACGAACGGTGCGGCCTCCATCTGTACCGGTCGGTCGCGGGCCGCACGCAGGCGCCCGCGCTCGAGCGAGGCTACGAACACCGCGGTGAGGAGACCCGGGAGCACATCGAGATCCTCGAATCACTGATCGCCGGACTCGGCGGTCAGCCCACCTATGTGAGCCCGTCTGCGCGGGCGACGGTCAAGATGGGTTCGTCGATCCTGGAAGCCACGTTCCTGCTCCGGGGCTCGGTCGATCCGGCAGCGGCCGAGCTGGTGATGCTCGACGCGGTGCTGATGGCCGAGACGCGGGACCGCGCCAACTGGGAGGGCCTCGCCGCACTCGCCGACGATCTCACCGACAGCGCGGTCCGCGAGCGGATCCGCCTCGCCACGAACCGGGTCTCCGACGAAGAGGACGAACACGTCCGCTGGGCCGCGACTCAACGGAGCAAGCTGCTGGGAATGCTCGCTCACGGCGTCTCGGTGGACGAGGCCGACGGCCACGGTGACCACGTGTCGGCTGGGATCGTCGACCGTATCCGCCACTGGTTCTCGGACGACGGCTGAGGACGTCGGCCCGTGAGCATCAGCATCGGCGGAATCGGCGGGCGCCCTGCCGGCCCGGTCGTCGACCGTGTGCCCGAACCCGCTTTGCAGGTGCCTGCAGGCGCCCTCCGGCGTCACCTCGAGGCATCGGAGGCGGCGGCCCACGGGCTCGCCGACGATCTGGGCACCATCGAGCGTTGGGCCGGGCGACTCCGCAAGCGATTCCGGGCGGGGTCGATGCTGCTCGTCGCCGGCAACGGCGGGAGCGCCGCGCAGGCGTCGCACCTCGCGGCGGAGTTCGTCGGCCGCTACGACGGCGATCGCCGGGCCTACAGCGCGATCAGCCTTGCCGTGGACCCGGCGACGGTGACGGCCCTGGCCAACGACTACGGCATCGGTGCCCTGTTCGCGCGGCAGGTCGAAGCTCACGGCCAGGTCGGCGACGTGCTCATCGCACTGTCGACCTCCGGGGCGAGTGCGGATCTGCTGGCGGCGGTCGACGAGGCGAGAGCCCGGGGCCTGACCGTGTGGGCCATGACCAGTCCGGCTCCGAACCCGTTGTTCTCGTCGGCCGACGAGGCGATCACCGTGGATGCCCCACGGACCTGTGTGGTGCAGGAGATGCACCTGATCGTGCTGCACCTGCTCTGCGAGGCGTTCGATTGCCAGGGCGCGGTCGCGCCCCGCACCCCTCGGGCCTGAGCCGCTGCGCCGATCACGCCGGGTCGCGGGGTGCGTCGCCGGGCGGGAGATCGGGTCCCCGCCGGTAGCATGCGGATCCGTGCACGACGACACAGACCTGGTCGACGAAGACGGAGCCGTCTGCGACGAAGAAGACGAAGACGCCACGTTCCGATCGTCGAACTGGGTGTTCCCGGTCATCGCGGTGCTGGTCGTCATCGGGTTCGGGATCGCGACCTACCTGGTGTTGCACGGCCACGATGCGAGTTCCGCGGTCGGGCCCGAAGGCGTGCCCATCCAGAACGTCCCGGATCTCGCCTCGGCCGATTCGACGGTCGACGGCACCCCGGTGAACGGGATCACCTGCCGGCCGTCGATGGGCCAGAGTGTCGAGTACCACATCCACCAGCACGTCACGATCTTCGTGAACGGCGAACAGAAGCGCATCCCGGCGGGGGTGGGCATCACCGGCGAACCGTGGGAGCAGCAGCTCGACGGAGGCCGGTTCCTCAACAACACGGCGAAAGGTTGTGTCTACTGGCTGCACAGCCACGCCGATGACGGGATCATCCACGTCGAGTCGCCGTCGAAACGCCATTTCACCCTCGGTGACTTCTTCGACGTGTGGAACCAGCCGCTGTCGGCGACCCGGGTCGGGCCGGCCAAGGGCCCCGTCGTGGCGTTCCTCGACGGCAAGAGGATCGAGGGCAGTCCCCGCGACATCCCCCTGACCGACGGTGGGGTGATCCAGCTCGACGTCGGCGAACCGGTCGTGCCGTTCAGACCGATGGAGTTCGAGGTCGACAACGTGTGTGGTGACGGCACCCTCTCGTGCAGCCCGGAGTCCGCCGGCTCCTGAGTCACCCGACCGCGTCACGTTGGTCGTGACGCACCGGATCCGCATCCTGCGGCGGGCAGGGTGGCGCGGTGGGGCGATCGGTGGACGGCGCGCTCGAACCGACGTTTGATTTCGCGTCATCTGGGCAGTTCCCGAGCACCCCGATCAGGAGGAATGCCCGATGTCAACCCCGGAACCCAGCCATGCCGTGCCCGCGGAGCGGGATATCGAAGTCGTCGAGAACCATGTTTCACCGATCGCCCGACTCGGGCAGCTCATGGTCGCCGGCGCCGGAGTCGTCTTCGCGATCTACGGCATCATCGTCCTCATCGACGCCGGCATCGATGCGAACCTGACCGAACCGGTGGTGACCGTCTGGGGTCACACCCACACGGCATGGCTCGGCATCATCGAACTGGCCGTCGGCATCGTGCTCATCGGACTCGGAACCTCGCTCGTCAGTCGCCGCTCGGCGGTCGTGCTGGGGGTGCTGTTGATCGCCGCGGGCATCATCGCCCTGGCGATTCCCGAAGACCTTCCCGACGAACTGGCGATCGACGCCGGCTACGGCTGGTGGCCCCTGGCCCTCGGCGTGGTGGCCACGGTGGGGGCGCTGCTGCCTGACGGCGTGACCCGGGTGCGCACCCGACGGGTCGAACGCGTCGGCGAGCCCGCCGGCTACCGCCGCTGAATCGCCGGACCCTCGCGGTGGGCGTACCAGGACTCGAACCTGGGACCTCTGCCGTGTGAAGGCAGCGCTCTAACCATCTGAGCCATACGCCCGCGGACCTTCGACGATAGCGCAGGTCCGCGGCGGAGCACCGATCCCCTCACCACGCCTGGGCTACCGTGTCGGCGATGGCCGAGCCGGGACCGCTGCTCGCGTCGGGGCGGGACGCCGACATCTACGACGTGGGCAACGGATCGGTGCTCCGCCGAGCGCGTTCGGGGCGCCCCCTGCATCACGAGGCCCGGGTCATGCAGCTCGCACACGCCGCGGGCTACCCGGTCCCCGAGGTGCGGGGCATCAGCGACGACGGCGTCGATCTGGTGATGGAACGTATCGAGGGACCGACACTGCTCGATGATCTGGCGGCCCGGCCATGGCGCGTGCACAGCTCCGCCGATCTGCTGGCCGGGCTCCTGCGCGACCTGCACGCCATCGAGGTGACGCCGGCCGATGACGGCTCGGACCACGCGGCGGGGCTCCGCCCGGCGACCACCGGGCCGGGAACCAGCCTCGTTCACCTCGACCTGCATCCACTCAACGTGCTGGTGTCACCCAGGGGCCCCTACGTGATCGACTGGGCCAATGCGGGCGCCGGCGTCGCCGAGTTCGACGTGGCGGTCACCTGGGTCGTCATGGCCGGGGCCGCAGTGCCCGGCGGGCGGGTGACCGCGCTGCTCGGTCGGGCGTTGCGCGACCGCTACGTGCGGCGACTGTTGGGCTCGTTCGACCTCGAGCCGATCCGGCGTCGTCTTCCCGATGCCGCCGCGTGGAAGATGGCCGACGCGAACATCGACGACTCCGAGCGGGCCCGCATGCAACGCCTCGTCGACCAGCAGGCCGTGACCTGACACCCGCGGCCTTCGAAAATGGCCGCGCGGATCGAGGCCCGCGGGCCGTACCTTCGGCGGCATGGTCACGGACCCGATAACGTCGCTGACGTCTTGCCTCGGACCGGGTGCGCGCACGACCCTGCGCCGCCAGCGCGAGCGCGGCGTCCACGACGCTTCGGTCGTGCACGCCATCCTCGACGCGGCGCCGATCTGCCATGTGGGGTTCACTGCGGCGCCCGATGGTTCCCAGGCCTACCCCGTCGTGCTCCCGATGGTGCACGCCCGCCTCGGCGACCGGCTGTACCTGCACGGGGCGCCGGCCAACGCCATGCTGGGCGTGCTCGCCACCGGCGCCGCGGTGTTCGTGACTGCGACGATCGTCGACGGTCTGGTGCTCGCCCGGTCGATGTTCCACCACTCGATGAACTTCCGCTGCGTGACCGTGTTCGGCACCGCCGAGGTGGTGGACGACGCCGACGAGATCCGCGCCGCGAGCGCGGCGTTGGTCGACCACGTGGTCGCAGGCCGAGCCGCCATCACACGGCCACCGACCGCATCGGAGATCCGGCGGACCCGTTTCGTGGCGGTGCCGATCGTGGAAGCGTCCGCGAAGATCCGCACCGGCGGACCGAACGACGAATCCGAAGATCTCGACCTGGAGGTGTGGGCCGGGCACGTGCCGCTGACGAGTGTGCCAGGCGCACCCGTGCCCGATGCGGGGGTCGCGGTCAGGTACCCCCACTGAGCCGGTCGCGCAGGCCCGAGGCGCGTTCGATGCGTCGCTCGGCGGTGGAACGGATCGCCTCCCGTGACCCGATGACGGTCACCTGCTCTCGAGCGCGGGTCACCGCGGTGTAGAGCAGCTCCCGGGACAGGATCGCCGATGCCGTCCTGGGGAGTGAGACGACGACCCGGTCGAATTCGGAACCCTGACTCTTGTGGATCGTCATCGCCCACCAGTCCTCATGGTGCCGCAGGCGTGCCGTGCCCACCAGCCGTGGCCCGTCGACACCGGCGAGCGCGACCTGCAACACGTCGGGGTCCACCGGGTCGGCCATGGTGATCCCGGTGTCGCCGTTGAACACGCCGTTCGCAGGGTCGTTGCGGGTCACGATCACCGGCCGGCCGACCGCCCAACGGTTCCGGCGCAGCCCGACCCCGGACGCGATGCGGTCGTTCCACCACTCGAGACCGAACCGTCCGGCCCGGATCCCGGTCAGCACCTTGTAGGACCGCGCCAGTTCCAGCGCTTCGTCGGATGCCCCACGCTGCGCGGCATGCCGCAGGGCCCTCCCCCACTGGACCGCCTCGGACGACAGCCGGGCCACGGCCGGTCCGTCGTCCGGGTCGATCAGGTGCAGCGCGCCATGTGCCGGGTCGTCCAACAGCGCGACCGTCGCCTCGCCGTCGCCCCGGCGGATCGCATCGGCCACCTCGGCCAGGGCGCCACCGAAACGGTGGCTGCGTCGCAGTTCGGTCACGCTCCCGTGCAGCGGCGACGACGCTTCGACCGCGGCATCCACGACGTCTCGCAGCACCGACCCGACCTCGACGCTGAGCAGCTGGTCGGGGTCGCCGACGAACACCAGATGCGCATCGGCTCCCACCGCGCCCACCAGGCGGGTCATCATCGGCAGGTCGATCATCGAGGCCTCGTCGACCACGATCAGGTCGTGGCCGAGGTGACGGGGCGGGTCGACCCCGCGCGTCGCCGACGGATGCATTCCCAGGAGTCGATGGATGGTCGTGGCCTGCACCGATGCACCGACGGCCTCGGTGAGCCGTTCGGCCGCCTTGCCTGTCGGCGCGGCCAGCGCCACCGAGCCAGCAGGATGCACGCGTGCGAATGCTTCGAGCAGCCGTCCCACCGTCCAGGTCTTCCCCGTGCCCGGGCCACCGATCACGAAGCTCAACGGGCGGGTCAACGCCCGCTGCACCGCTTCGGGCTGGGGGCCTTCCTGGGAATCCGCGTCGGCGAACACCGCCCGGACGGCGGCGTCGACGGCGGCATCGGCGGCGAAGGCGTGCTCGGTCGTCGCCAGAGCCACCAGGCGATCGCGCAGCACGTGCTCGTAGTGGGCGTAGCGGGTGAGCCAGAGCCGGCCACGTTCGGCGTCGAGCACCAGCGGGCGATCCCAGGCGGCGCCGTTCGATTCGTCGAGCTGGACGCAGTCGCTCTCGGTGAGTGCCGCGGTCCAGGCCTTCATGGTGGGAAAGGTGAACGGCGCCGTGGCTTCGGATTCGGCCGTGCGGCACAGATCGGCCGCGTCGGCCAGGTCCACACAGGAGTGTCCCATGCGCAGGCCGAGCGCCGCGACGGCCACGCCGAGCACCACGTCGTCGCCCGCCCGGCCGTCGGACGGTCCGTGACGGGCGACCGCATCGGCGACGGCGAGCTCCCCGGCCTCCAGTACCCCGGCGTCGACGAGCGGTTGCAGCACATCGACGGCCGGCGGAACCAGGGGACGCATCCGACGCATCACGCGGACCTCCCCGCGAATCGAGCATCGAGCTCGGCGATGAGTGCCGGTGGCACCCGCCAGGACGCCACGCCCGGTGGCTGCGCTTCGCTGCCCGCGGGCACGTCGGGCCGCATGCCCCGGACGAACAGGTAGGTCACCCCACCCAGATGGACGGCGGGGTCATAGTCGGGCAGGCGCCACCGCAGGTAGCGGTGCAGCGCCACCGAGTACAACAACGCCTGGAGGGGATAGTCGTGGGCGACCATGGCCTGCACGAGCGCATCGGGGCCGTAGTCGTCGGGGTCGGGCCTCTGGCCCGCGGGGTGCAGCCGGTTGGACTTGTAGTCGCTCACCACGAAACGCGGCGGGCCGTCGCCGTCATCTCGAATGCGTGTGATCAGGTCGATCGAACCGGTCAGGTGACCCGACAGGTCGACGGCGAAGCGGCCCTCGGCCAGCCCCTCGGCCCACGGGCGGTAGGGATCGTCGACACCCAGATGCGCCAGCGCCACCTCGCCGATGGTTCCCGCGGTGAGTGCCCGGTCGTCGTCGGGGTCCAATCGCAGGTCGAAACCGCACTCGCTCAACCGGTCGGCGACGCGCACGTCCCGCAGGCACCGCCCACCCCAGAGTGCCCCCAGGGGGGCCTCGATGGCCTCGGCGAGGCCCTCGACGAACAGCTCCTCCCCCGTCCCGACCACCGACCCGGCCGGGCCCATCGGACGCAGGGGCAGGTAGCGAAGTGACTGCTTGGCCGCGAGGATCTGCCGGAGATCAACCACGAGGTCGTCACTGGTGAAGTCCACGTCTTCGAGGACGGCGTGGACGAGCGTGCCGAACGCCGTGCCCGCGGGCAGCCAGGCCAGCGGCGACACCGCATCCTCGGGCACGATCATCTCGGTTTCCTCGACGTCGAACAGGTCGCCGTCGGTCTCCAGGGTGTCCGGCCCCTCGTCGGCGCCGCTCTCGGTGGGGGCATCGTCGTGGACGGCCTCGTGATCCCGACTCGCCGTGATCGCGGTGAACGACCAGCGGGACGGGTGCCGATCCGGGCGCTTCGACAACGTGGCCACCGACAGCACCGGGGTGCCCACCCCATCGGCATCGGGACCAGCCGCCGCTGCAGGTTCTGGTTGCCAACGTCGACCCGGGGCGGCGAGATCATCGGCATCGAGGACCCGGATCCCCAGGGTTCCGTCCGAGTGCGCGGCAAGTGCCTCGAGCTGCCCGCGGGCAGCTTCGCCCACGGGCGGGGTGACCTTGTCCGCACGGTAGGTGTCGAGATCGATCGAGCCGTCGGTGTCCCGGGCGAAAAGCACCCGGGTCAGCGGCGCGTAGGGCGAATTTCGCTCGTTGATCCAACAGGTGAAGACGTGGTGCACGGCCCTGGTGAGTGCCACGTACAGCAACCGCAGACTCTCATCCCGCTCCTCGCGTCTGGCTCCCGCGACGAAATCAGCGCCCTTGGCGAGGTCGATCACCTGTCGACCGGTTGCCGCGTCGTAGGAACGGTTGCTCTGGCCCGGCTTGAGCTTGTGCATCCCGATGCAGCCGACGATCGGAAACTCCAGCCCTTTGGCGCTGTGAACCGTCATGATCCTCACCGACGGGGCCCCGGTGGGGATGCGGCGCTGGCCGATGCGGCCGGCGCCTTCCTCTTCCGAACCCGAGGGTGGCTCGAGGAGTCCGATCAGGCGATCGGGCGACACCGGCGCGGTGCCGAACTCGATGGCGAACAGCTCTCCCAGGTGTTCCAGATCGGTCATGAGTCGCTCACCCCCGGGCCGGCCGAGGACCCGCGTCACGACCGGGGACTCGGCCCAGATCCGGCCGGCAAACGCGGCAGGCCCCGATCGGGCCAGCTCCCCCGCCCAGTCGACGAGTTGGCGCTGGAATGTGGCGATGGTCTCCTCATCCACATCCGTGAGGTCGACGGGTGACGTCAACGGGCCGAACACCCCGACCGCGGCGGCGCGTGCCCGGCGGGCGTCCGCCGGATCGGCCACGGCTTCGAGCAGGAACCGCCAGGCGAGCGCCGCGACGCTCGGCTGGGGACCACCCGACCACCCGGGGTCGGCCGAAGCCCGGACGTCGCCATTGCCGTGCACCACCGCCGGGATCCCCGCCCGCTCCAGTGCTGCGGCCACCGTGGCACCCAGCGCGTGAGAACGCACGAGGAGGGCGATGTCGGACGGTTCGACCCGTCGGGCTGATCCGTCGTCGCTCTCGATCATCCCGTGGTCCAGCAGGTCGATCAGATGCTCGACGAGGTAGGACTCCACGACTCGATCTGCGACGGCGGCGAGGACCGGTTTGGACGGATTGTCGACCGCCAGCGTCTCGCCGTCGGCGACGGCCAGCTCCACCGGAGTGACCGGAAGGCCGTCGTCGCGCCGCAGGCGACCGCCCTCGTGGCCGGGGGCCGGGCCGACCGGGGTGAATTCGATCCCGGAACCGAACTCGGCTCCCGTCAACAAGGTCTCCAGACCGCGGAGGACCGGACCGTCCGAGCGCCAGTTCGTCCCGAGCCGGCGCCGCGCCATGCCCGACTGCGACGCCGCGTTGGAGTACGTGTGGATGTTGGCCCCGCGGAAGGCGTAGATCGCCTGCTTCGGGTCGCCCACCAGGATCAGACGCCCGTCCTCCCGACCGAAGCAGCGATCGAAGATGGCCCACTGGACCTGGTCGGTGTCCTGGAACTCGTCGATCAGCGCCATCCGAAACTGGTCACCGAGTCGCTTCTGCAACGCCGCGCCCACCGGGCTGTCGAGCGCGTCCCGCAGGCCGGTCAGCAATTCGCCGTAGCTCCGGAATCCGCCGCCGCGTCGACGGGTGGCCGCGATCTCCACCGACCGCCCGGCGACGAGGGCGCACGCGGTCGGTTCGTCCACCTCGCCCGACGTGACCAGCGCTTCGATCGCCGCAGGGGCCAGGTCGACTTCGGGCAGCAGGAGCAGGTCGAGCGCATCGTCGATCGCCTTTGCGGTGGTGACGACCTGATCGACCGATCTCGGCAGTGCTCGAAGCGGCGCTGGGACGCCCGAGTCGTCGTCGGGCCCACCGGTGACGGGGACGGCCGAGTAGCGGTGGGACAGCGACGCGTACTCGTCGTTCGCCGCATCGATGAGCATCTCCGAGGAATCCGACAGGACCGTGAAATCGGTGTCCTCGCCGGCCAGCGCCCCGAAGGAGGCGAGGGCCCGCTGGGCGAACCCGTGGATGGTCGTCACGGTCAGCGCGTCATAGCGGGCCAGCGCGTCGGTGAGATTGGCCCTTGCCGCGGCTCCATCCCAGGACCGGAGTGACTCGACGACCGGGGCGAGCCCCGGATCAGGTGCGGAACCGTCGAGGATGTCGCGTACTCCTTCGATGGTGGTGCGGATCCGGTCCCGCAACTCGGCGGTGGCGAGACGGGTGAAGGTGACGACCAGCAACTCGTCGACGCCCACCTCGCCGCGCCCCAGCAGGTGCACCGCGAGCCCGGTGAGGGCGTGGGTCTTGCCGGTGCCGGCGCTCGCTTCGATGAGCAACCGCGATGGGGGCAATTCGGTGATCTCGAAATCCGGATACGGCATCAGCCCGCTCCCCCTTCGGTAGTGACCGTCGCCTGCCAGTGACGGTCCACATCGGCAAGGAATCCGGCCACACGACCCGTCTCCCGATGCGCCTCGGGATCGCGTGGGAGGCGTGGCTCATCGAGTATCTGGATCAGTTGCCGCCCGGCCGAGAGGAACGGCAGCTCTGCTGCATACCGGGACGCGCGATCCCAGGCGTCGCGCACCTTCTTGTCGATCGGCCTGTCGCTCCAGCCATCGCCCCCACCGGCGAGCAGGCGGGATGCAAACGCCTCGAAACTCACCGCCTCCGGGGCCCGGCACAGCGCATCGCGCCAATCCATGATGCGCTGCAGCGCCCGTCGCACCGCGTCCCCGTCATCGACGACACCGAAGACGCTGGTCTCGAACGGCTTCCTCGAGCCGCTGGATGCAGGCCGTCCGATCAGGATCGCCTCGAAGGACTCCTCGGGGAACGACGCTGCCAGGGCCAGCAGCTCCGTCCAGATGCTGAGGCGGTGCCCGACCTTGAGTCGGCGTGCCCGCGCGCTGAACCGCACGTAACCGTCGGGAGTGCGGAACACCTCGGCTTTGCCGGTGATCATTCGACCGTCGTCGAATTTCAGATCGACCGGCAACGTGAGCGTCTCACCGGACGGCCGGGCGGAACGTGCGGCATCGGCCAATGCTGCCGCCTCATCGTCGACCTTCGTGAAGTCCGACGCACCGATGGTCCCGACCGGAAGGCGGTCCTGGGCGGTGAGCAACCGCAGCCTCGCCTCGTTGTCGACCGCGGCGCCATCGATCAGGTGAGCCTCGAACAGTTCGCGGCGGAGGCCGCTCTCCTCGAGCAGATCGAGTCCGGTCCGGAGATGTCCCTGGAGGTCGCCCGCTTCCCGCGGCAGACGAACGTCCAAGACGCCGCGGCACAGGTACCGCGCCGGGTCTTCGGCGAATGCCGCGAGGTCGCTGAGCTCCACGAGTTCCTCGGGCTCGACCCGACCCGTACCGGCGGCCGGAACAGGCCTGGGTGAAGTCGGAGTGTTCGTCGTCGAACCTGCCCGGGCGCGGGCCCGGGCGCCCGCGAGGGCAAGCGGATCGAAACTCCACGGCCGATCAGGGATCAGGGCCCCGGTGAGGAAGTTGTCCGGGTCGGTGCCGTGGCGCGGATGGTCGATCCGCAATGCATCGACGGCACCGTTCCCTGCAGGGCCCAGTTGCCGGATCTCACCCCACAGCTCGGCGAGCGCGACGCTGTCGGGGAGCTGCTGGTTCGTGGTCAGGTCCCGGACATCGTGGAAGATGTCGAGTGACTCGGCGGCCGAACCGACCGCGGCGAGGTAGGCCGCCAGCGTCGCCGCACGGGGATCCGGGTCACCCGGGCGGGGATCGAGCCCCAACAGGTCGTCACCGCCACGGACCGGGGAGGGCACCGCCCCTTCGTCGAGGCCGAGCAGACCCACGACGCGGAACGGAACGCCGGCCAGACGATCGGGGGTCGTGAAGGTGATACCACCACGGAACCCCCCGCTCCCCCAGCCGCCGCCTTCGAGGCGATGCAGCAGCTCGGGGCGCAGGTCACCGAGGGTGGTGGGGAGCTGACCCACCCAGGACCGCAGCGTCCCCGAGCGGTCGAAATCCGTCTGGCCCATGCGGTGCAGCGCGTCGAGTTGCCAGTCCGCACCGTCGTCCGGGGCCACGAGTGCCTCCAGATCGTCGGCGAGCCGCCGCAGTCGGTCGGCGGTCGGCATCGGTTCGGCGGCCGACTCGGACAACGCCGCGAGACGGGCGAGCAGATCGGCCAGTCGACCGAGGAGCTCGGCGCCGTCACTCTCGACGGCGTAGGGCACGAGGTCGTCGCCGACGACGACATCGTCACGGGCGTGGGCGACGCCGAGGGCGAGCCGGTCGAGTGCCCGGCGCCATGTCCCGGCGACGATCGACGGGTCGATGCCATGCTGCGCCCGGTGGGCACCGTCGATACCCCAACGGACATCCAGATGGATGACCCAGTCACGGATCGTCGCCAGGTCTTCGTCGTCGAACCCCCAACGGTTCCGTACCGCCGTCAGTCCACAGAACTCGACCACGTCGAGGGCGCTGAACCGGCTCGTGACCAGACCGAGCACGGCCCGGACGGCGACCACGACCGGATTCTCGGGACCGCCGCCGGCGCCGTCGATCCGGTACCGGAGGGTCGGGCTGCCCGCGGGCAGCTTACCGGAGGCATCGGCGCGGTCGCCGATGCTCCGAGCAGTGGTGAACACCGAATGGATCAGCGGCGTGAAGCGCGCCAGATCGCCGCAGAACACGACGATGTCCTCTTCGGTGAGCGTGTGGTCGCCCTCGAGGCGGGCACAGATCACGTCGCGCAGGACCTCGACCTGGCGGCGGGCGCCCTGACAGCCGTGCACGCGCAGCGACCCGTCCGCCTCGCTCCAACTCGACAATGGAGCGACCGGCTCTCCCCGCAGATGGCGCTGGAGTCTGCCGAGCACGGAAGTCGGTGACGCAACGAACTCGGCAACCGGTGGCAGCACTTCTTCATCGGAGGATGCGAGCACTTCCCTGGTCGCGGCCACGCCGACGGCCCACGAGCGCGTCAGACCCTGCCAGGCGTCCGGCGACGCGGACGGCGCGGGATCGAGCAGCAGACAGTGGACGCTCCGGTTGGACGCCACGGCCTCCAGGAGCGAGGCGAACTCGGACCCTCCCGGTGGGGTGAGAAACCCGAAGAACGTCAGACGCTCGGGCAGGTCGACCTCGAGGGACCCTTCCCGCAACTGATGCTCGAGATCGGGAAGTCGTTCGGCGGGATTCGGCGTGGCCAGCCGCTCGGCGAGCGCGCGGAACAACCGAGGCTGCCACCGATCCGCGTCGGGCAGCACGATGGCGTTGCCGTCGACATCCCGGCCGTTCGCCCAGGCGCGCAACATCGCCGGTCGGTAGATCTCGTAGCGGGTGAACAGCCCCAAGCTCCGTCGCGCCCGGGCGGTCAGGGTCACCCCTTCTCCCAGAGCGGGCAGCTCCAAGTTCTCGGTTTCGTCCTGGTACAACGCACACAACGTCCAAAAGACCCGCTCGGGAAGCCACGGGTCGGCCTCCCCCGGGTCGTCGAACCCGGCTGCCAGTACCGCGCGGCGCAGGTGGCCGACGCGGGCGAACTCGATGTTCGCGCTGATCCCGTCCCCGGCACCAGGGCCGGACGCGCCGAGGTGCCGGGCCAATTCCAGCGACAGCCACCGCGCGATGCCCGGCGTCGGCGTGGCGATCCACTCACGAGCCAGTGGGTCGGGCGGAGGTTCGATCAGCACCGACGCGCACCGCCGGGCAAGGGTTCCCAGCGAGTTGCCGCGCACGATCTCGAGCATGCCGGGGACCCTACTCAGGGGGTTGGACAGCGAAGCCGGGACGGCTCACGCCACCGGGGCGCCGAATCGAAAGGTGGGGTACGCACATCGCGTCATTGCACCGTTTTCCGGGTCATGGGGATGGAAACCGTTCAAAGACGTGGTCGGGACGCGGGTCCGGGACGCGGAGCCGGCCTGGCCGCACGGCCGACCATCGGGTCGGGTCACTCGCCGAAACTGCGCAACATCGCCGTCTGGGTGACCGTGGCGACGTGGACGCCCTCGCCACTCCACAGGTGCAACACGCCGGTCGCCAGGCCGTTGCCGACATGGGTGCACGTCGAGTCGATGCCGATCCAGGGGCCCGTCATCGGTGCGTGGACCTGCAGGTCGATCTGCAACGAGACGCTGCCGACGGGCTCGCCGTCACCCACGGCGACGATCAGTGCGGACCCGAGCGCGTCGCCCGGGATCGGCAACAGCGCCGGCTCCCACGGGTCCTCAGGATGCGCCGGGGGGTTCTTGAACCGGAACCACAACGCCAAACGCGGCGGCTGCCCACCGGACGCCGACCCGGCGTCGGGCGGCGTGCCGTCGGGCTGGGCGGCGGTCTGCCACTGGGTGTTGTCGAGAAACCCGAGCGGAAAGGCATTCTCGATCGATGCCTGCTCGGCGTCCGCGGCCGGCGGATGCTGCAACTCGGGCGGCGGCGACAACGGCGACACGCTCGGCCCGGGCAGGTTCGGGTCGCAGAACACCGCCGAGACCGCCACGCTCACCGCCCCGGCCCGGGCAGAGGGGTCCCGCAGCGAGCCGACGACCTGCGCGCCTCGACGACCGCTGTGCAACACATGCACCCGGGTCTGGACCGGTCCACACGCCACCGGACGGCAGAACGTGGCACTCGCACTCACCAGAGCGAAGTCGTCGCGTTCCAACACCGCGGTCATCGCCCGCAGCGCGGCGGCCATGACCACCCCGCCCTGGGCGTAGAACAACCCCCAGGCGTCGGTGATGACCGAGTGGGTGAGGGTGGGGTCGATGGCGTCGATCGACGGGGTGGTGTCGACGAGGATGTTGGGGTCGTCCATCGGCCCAGTCTTGTCGGGACCAGCTCACGGTGACCGACGTTCGCCGGCGCCGGGGTTCCACGGGTCGACGAGGTCGACGCCGAGATGCTGGAAGTGCCTGATGTTCCGAGTTGCCACGGTTGCCCGGCGCGCGAGTGCGATGCCGGCGATCTGCACGTCCCTGATCTCGATCGATCTTCCGACGCCCTCCTGTCCGGCGAGGAGCTTGCCCGCGGCTCGTGCGGCGGACTCATCGAAGTTCACGACCCGTCCGTCGAGGTCGTGTTCCAAGACCTGCGCGAAGGCGTCTTGGAGGGAACGCCGACGCCTGGAGACCGGCAGGCGTTCGATTCCCGCACAGATCTCGAACACCGTCACCGTGGTCGTCCAGAGGGACTCGGCCGCCTGCGAGTCGAGCCAGTCGACGACCTCGGGATCGGGCTCGGAACGCATCAGCGCCGACAGGACGTTCGTGTCGAGCAGGATCACCCGTCGCCCAAGTCGGCCGGTCGGGCCGGTGACCCACGGAGTTCCGTGATGGCATCGTCCAACCCGTTTCCTCTGAATCTCGCAGCAATGGTCGATCCGAGATCGACCGGCGCATCCGGCTCACTGCGCACCGCCGCGCGAAGGATCTCACGCACTTCCGCCTCGGTCGAGCGTCCGTGTGCACGAGCACGTCGTTGCAGGGCGGCCTTCACGTCGTCATCCAGTCTGCGGACGATGATCTGTGCCATGACCATTGATGCTATCACGCTATCAATTCTGCTCGCGTCGGAACCGGATCGGCGACTCGCCTCCCGCTGCCATTCATCGACAGATCAGGTGCAACCCGGTGCACGATCCACGCCTGATCCGAAAAGTGGGACGGCCGAATCCGCGCGATCGGTCAGGATCGACGGATGCCGCCTCCCATCGTCTTCCCTCGCAAGCTGCGCCACGGCGACACGGTGCGTGTCGTCGCTC
>CAZQSU010000015.1:28810-41406 GCA_964595905.1 uncultured Iamiaceae bacterium | reverse complement strand
CGCCTTCGGGGAACAGGGCCGACAGCACCGCCACGACGTGGCTCATCAGCTCGTCTTCCATGAAGTACTTCGGCAGCGGCTCGGTGTCGTAGTCGAGGGTGAGCCGCCGGGCCTTGATCGAATGCACCGGGGCCGATTCGCCGCCGTCGGCGTGGGTCTCCGGTGCAGTGTCCGCTTCGGTGGTGGTGGCGCTCATTCGGCGGCTCCCTGGGCTCGTCGGGCTTGGTGTTACCAACGGTAACCCATTGCCGATCGGGGCGCAGCATGACTTTCGCCACAGCCGCGTGACGCCGAGCGCCGCAACCCGCGGCCAGGCCAAACCGTCGGGAAATCGGTGTGATCCCAGGCCAGGCTGCGCCGATCGGCGGATCCGACCCGGCAACACGAGACAGACCGGATTCGTCGGCCCGCCCTCTAAGCTCGCGTGCCGCGACGGCCCGACCACGACGCACCACGGCGGGCGACGCGACGTGCCCCCGACCCGGAAGCGACGACCATGCGAGCCACCGACCGACGCCCCGCACGAGCCGCCGCGCTCCTCGTCGTGGTGGCGACCGCGGTCGGCGCCGCCTGCGCGTCGAAGCCCGAACCGGCCTCCACTGCCGGCGGCGCCACGAAGGCGTCGACGACCATCGTCGGCACGACCACCCCGCCGCCACCCACCACGGTCGCCGGCCCGCCGTCGGACCGGACGATCATGCGGCGCGTCGACCGCATCACCGGCAACATCACGCCCAAGTCGGTCGCCGCGTCGCCCACGGGGCTGGTCAGCGCCCAGTCGATGATGTACTCCCACAACGTCACGTGGTACGACCCGGTCACCCGCGAGCTCACCGCCACCATCTCCGACAGCGTCGATCTGGCCGACTTCGGGATCGACGGGCACCCGGGCATCTCGAAGGGCGCGCCGGTCGAGGCGGTGTTCACGAAGGACGGTCGCCACGAGTACGTGTCGAACTACTCGATGTACGGCGAGGGGTTCGGCCCCGAAGGGCTCGACTCGTGCAGCGCCGGGGACGGCACCGACACCAGCTACGTGTACCGCCTCGACGTCGCCACGAAGAAGATCGACCGGGTGATCCACGTGGGTGCGGTGCCCAAGTTCATGGCACTCACCCCCGACCAGCGCTACCTGCTCGTGTCCAACTGGTGCTCGTGGTCGCTCAGCGTCGTCGACACCGCCGAGGGCATCGAGTACAAGCGGATCGATCTTCAGGGTCGCTACCCGCGGGGCATCGTCGCGTCGCCGGATTCGAAGACCGCCTACGTGGCGATGATGGGCTCGAACGAGGTCGTCGCCGTCGACCTGGCCACCAGCGACGTGACCGTGTTCGCCCGGACCGGGGCGGGGCCGCGCCACATCGTGATGTCGCCCGACGCGCAGTACCTGTACGTGACCAACAACTCCTCGGGCACGGTCACCAAGGTCCGACGCAGAGACGGCGAGGTCGTCGCGACCCATCACACCGGCGCCGAGCCGCGTTCGATGGACATCTCGCACGACGGCAGGGCCCTGTACGTGGTCAACTACGACTCGTCCACCGTGTCGAAGCTGCGCACGTCGGATCTCGCCGAGATCGACACGTCCAAGACCGACTACCACCCGATCGGGATCGCCTACGAGCCGACGACCAAGTCGGTGTGGGTCGCCTGCTATGGCGGCAGCATCCTCGTGTTCAGCGACACGACGAAGGCCGCTCCCTGACCCGTACCGGCGACCGCCGGCACACCTCGACCATTCCGGCCCGTCAGCCGGCGCGGACCTCGATGTCGCTGAACGACGCCACCGCACCGGGCTGCAGGTGCCCGATGTACCCGCCGGCATAACCGGGGGTGTCCCAGCCGGCCGGCAGGTGGGTCGAGAACACGTGGTGCGGATCGTTCCACGTGGGTTCCGCGCCGTCGATCCACACCTTGAAGTCGATCTCGTCGCCGCGGACACGGCCGCACACGTGCCAGGGTGAGCGCATCGTGTGGGAGTCGATGCTGACGATCGGGTACAGGTCGAAGCGCGTGACCGGGTCGGGAGTCGCCCGCTTCGAGGTGTCCCAGGTGTTGACCCAGGCGATCCAGATCGCCCTGCCGAAGACGTTCTGGGTGATGGTGACGGCCCGGATCCCCGTGCCGGCCGGGCCCGAAGGGGCGATACGGAACGCGAGACCCGGCTGCGGGTACGGCCGACCGAGCGTCGTCGCCGGGTCGTCCCAGGTCAGACAGACCTGTTGATCGGCGACATAGGGCGCCTCTGGTCCCCAGAAGAGCGTTCGGATGTTCGGGTTGGTCTCGGTGGGTGCCGCGTGCGCCGTCGTGTGCGTGGCGTCGCCGCCGAAGTGGTACGACTGTCCGGCCGGCGCGGTCAGGGTCGCGGCCCGTCCGCTCGCCACCGGGACACCCATCTCCGGGCCGGGCGGAGGCATGCTCGTGGTCGTCGAGGACGACGTCGGCGAGGCGGGCGCGGCCACCCCGTCGTCGGGTCGGCCCGGCGCCGTTGCCGTCGACCGCGTCGTCGAACAGCTCGCCGCGACGACACAGCCGACCACGAGCGCTGCGAACCACCTGGCGTGCACCGCTCGATGGTCCCTCACCGGCGGGTCGGCGGCCAAGTGGCCGAATAGGCACCGAGCAGCGTCTGCCACCATTCGGCGAAGCGCCGTTGGAACGCGGGGAGTGGGAAGCCGTGACGCGCGGCATGCTCGGCCGGGAGCGCCTCCCAGCCGAAGTGCTCGACGGTGACCCGGGTCCGTCCATCGTCGACCGCATCGAAGCGCACGTGCAGCTCGGTGTCCTGGTCCGGGGCGAAGGAGTCCTGCCGCCACGAGACCACCAGGGCACGCGGCGGCTCCCAGTGGCGAACCCGGCCGATGGTGAACTCCGACCCGTCGGCGTAGCGCTCCACGAGCCGCGCGGGCGGGCCCGCCTCGAAGGCGAGGCGACCGGTGCGGCCGCGTGAGAACGAGAACAACCGGTTCGGCCGCCACCAGTCCCCGATCCCCTCGGTGAACGCGGCGAAGGCCTCGTCGGGCGTCGCCGGCACCCGAACGGCGACGAGCACCCGGGAACGGTCCGAAGCCGATTCAGGCATCATGGCTGCTCACCGGCCCCGTGCCCGTCACGGGCGGCGAGGTGCTCGGCGAACGCGCCGAGCTGGTCGACCCAGCCCTGTTCGGTGTCGGCCAGCCAGCGACGCAGGTGGCCCATCGGCGCGGCCGCGAGCGAATAGATCCGGACCCGGGTGTCGAAGTCCGCGCTCTGCTGGGTGACCAACCCGCTCTCGCGGAGGACCCGCAGGTGTTTGCTCATCGTGGCCGGAGCTACGCCGACCAAGGTGGCGAGCTCACCCGACCGGCGGGGCGCGACGCTCAGCAGTTCGACGGCGCGCCGACGCGCCGGGTCGGCCAACGCGGCGAACGTGGCGTCGAGGTCTGCCGCGGCGTCGCTCACGCCCAGTCGGTGGCGTGGATCGGCGCGCCGATCGCCTCCTCGGCCTCGGCCCTGGTGACGGTGCGCACGGGCTGGGAGAAGGTCCAGACGTGGCCCTCGCAGTCGAGCACCCGGTAGGTGCGGTCGCCGTAGAACTGGTCCTGGGGTTCCATGATCACCCTGGCACCCGCGGCGCGCGCGGTCTCGCAGTGGGCGTCGACGTCGGTGTCGAGCGACACGTGGACGCCCTGGGTGACCCGACCGTCGACGTCGAGCGGGCTGACGGTGCGGTCGTCCCACCGGCCGCCGACCATGATGCGCCCCGACCCGGCGGAACTCATCTCCCAGTGGCCCCTGGTCGGGTCACCGCCGGGATCCTCGATCGCCATGGTCAGTTCGAACCCGAACGCCTCGGCCAGCCAGGTCGTGGCTGCCATGGGGTCCCGGTAGGTGACGGCTGGTACGAACGTCGGAGTTTCCATATCGATGAATTATTGCCGTTCGCGGCAGACATGTCAAGCGCGGCGCACCACGGTCAGCGGATGATGCCTCCGTTCGACGTACCCGTCGGGTGGTACACGATCTGTTGCGGGGCGAACGTCTGCGGGTCGAGCGCCTCGAGCGTCTGGTCGGTCAGCAGGATCGGTCGCCCGTCGACCACCAGCACCCGCGCCACGGTGGGCGGCGGCGCCTGCGTGCACCGGAACACCGCCTTGTCGCCCAGCGCCGGGGCGTAGCGACGCACCACGTCGCTGCCGAGCAGCGAACACGTGTAGCGCGGCCAGTCCAGGGAGGCCGTCGACGCATCGCCGCAAGCGAGCACGATCGTGTCGTCGCCGACCATCCGCTGCAGGTTCGGATCGTCGATCGGGACCTGCGGGCACGGCGGTGGCGCCTCCGGTGGCGGCGCGGCCTCGGGGAACGCCTTCTGGGCCACCCCGCCCGAGACCGACAGGACCACCGCGTGGTTCGGGCCGGGCGCGTATCCCACCCAGGAGACCCCCCACATGCCGAGCCCGCGGTCTCCCCAGTAGGTGAACGCATGATGGTCGGCGCCGACCTCGTCGCTCGCCCACGGCGTCTGGAACGTCCCGTCGACCTTCGGGTGGTCGGGGTCGGCCACGTCGAGCCGTTGGGCCTCGACCCAGCGCCGTGCCACCTTCTTGCCGTCGGGGGCCGTCACCTCGTCGGTCCGCGAGCCGATGAGCAGCGCCCGGTCGTCGGGAAGCGGATGGAAGTACTCGGTCGCGCTCAGCAGCGTCACCGAGCCGGCGCGGCGCAGATGCGTGGGATCGTCCGCGTCGATGACGCGCACGACGTTGCCGACTTCACCCGTGGAGACCAGCACCCGGTCCGGGGTGAACCGGACGGCCGACACGGTGCCCTTGCCACCCGCCAGGTCGGCCACCCTCGACGCGACCGACAGCCCCCCGTGACCGTCCGGCCGCAACACGGTGAGGTCGACCGCGTTCTCGGTGTCCTGGTTCCAGGGTGTGCCCTGGGTGGTGACCACCCCGAGGGCATCGCCGATCTCGCCGAAGGCGAACTGGCCGACCGTGGAGCCGTCCACGATTCCCGAGCCTGCGTACCTCGGCGCGCCGTTCCCGGCGAACGTGAACTCATGGATCGCGGTCTGCCAGTCGTCGAACTGCAACTTCTGCCGGTCGACCGGGTCGACCCACACGTGGGAGGAGATGGCCACGTCGTCGGTTCCCGCGTACAGCGTCTCGCCCGGGGCCAGGATCGATGTCGCCTCGGGATCGAATCGCCCCGATGAGATCGGGAAGCTCACGAGCGAGGTCATCGCCACCCCGGCGAACGTGGTCGGCACGTGCACCCGCCCACAGGGCACCAGCGGCTGCGGGGCCCCTCCCGAACGCTGCCAGTCGGGGATCCAGTCCGCGGCGGTCGACGACGCGACCGATCGCCGGTTCCGCTCCAGGGCCTTGGGAACCGACGTCGGCGTGGTGGGCAGCACGAAGCCGAGGTCGGCCATGTCCGACGTGGTCACGAGCCGGATCTGTCCGTCGACGAGTCGGGCCGACACGAGCCGCCCCTCGACCTGGACCTCGTCGGTGGCGCGCGGATCGGTGGGATCGGACGCGTCGACGAACGTGATCGTCAGGTACTCGGTGCTCGACCGGGTGGCCGACGGGTCGCCGGTCACGGGCTTGGACAACACCGTCTTCGATCCGAACACCGCC
The DNA here is from genome assembly GCA_964595905.1 of uncultured Iamiaceae bacterium. GTDB lineage: Bacteria > Actinomycetota > Acidimicrobiia > Acidimicrobiales > Iamiaceae > JAFDWI01. Next base: position 35,782 of record CAZQSU010000015.1, on the reverse strand, counting down.
AGCCTGCCGTCTGCTTCGAGCAGCGACGACACCGACCGGGTCGACTCGGGCATGGTCGCGCCCCTCGGACCGGTCTTCGCTGCCGGCACGATCTGCACCGTGCCGGCGACCTGCAGGTTCGTGGCATCGGTGACCCGCAGACCGCCGTGGCCGTCCAGGTCGTAGATCCACTTGCCGTCGGCCTTGACCCGGTCGAGTTCGTCGACACCGGTCACCTGCACGTTGGTGCCGAGCGTCTCCCCCGCCGGTTGCCCGGCCGCCGAATCGGCCGATGAGACCAAACCGTCGGATGCGATCCGCGCCGCCTGTGGTGCGTAGTCCATGACACCGGACATCGCAGTCTGGTAGGCGCCGAAGCCGCGACTGCCCACGTGCGCCGCGCCGACCCGGCGCAGGTCCCCGATGAGCGCGTCGCATCCGGGAAACGTCTTCACGGTGGAGACCAGGTGGACCTTGGTGGGATCGATCGGCTCGGCCGGAAGGTCGGCCACGATCCGGTCCACGGCGGGGCCGCCGTCGCGGCCCGCGGCGACCGTGGAGGCCGGCTCGTCCCGAGCGACGACGACGGCCGCGGCCACGATCGCGAGCGCGGCGACCGCGCCGGCGGCGCCGAGGAGTCGACCGCGCCGACGGACCCGTCGACGCAGCGCGGCGACTTCGACGTCGCCGGGACGCAACGCGCGCGACTCCGCTCGCAGTCGAGCCCCGGCGCGCGCCAGTGCAGGGGCCGTCGCCTCGTCGGCGGGTGTCGCCGGCCCGACGTTCGGTTCTTCGTTCAGCTCGTCGTCCATGGGGCTTCTCCAGTCGTGCGCTGGGCGTACCAGCAGTGCTCCGCGAGGTACCGGCTCATCGGGCTTCCGCCTGCAGGGCCGCCGATCGCCTGAGGGTCGCCCTGCCCCGGTGCAGGAGCGACTTCACGGCCGTCTCGCTCAGGTGCATCGTCGCCGCGATGTCCGCGACGCCGAGATCCGCGGCGTACCGCAATGCGATCGCCGCGGCCTGGTCCCTGGGAAGGGCGCGCACCGCGGCCCAGACCCCCGACTCGTCGGGCAGCGTCGGGGCGACCTCGGCGTCGGTCACCCGGAGCGAGGAGACCCCGAAACCGGCGAGACGCGCCAGCGCACCCTGTTCGTGCCGGTCTCGGCGGAGCACCGAGATCGCCCGGTTGATCGCGACCCGCCGGACCCACGCGCCGGGGCGGTCGAGGCGCGAGACGCGCCGCCAACGCAGATAGCAGCGTTCGAACGCGTCCTGGGTGATCTCCTCGGCGCGCGCGACGTCGCCGATGATCGCGGTGACCGCGGCGATCACCCTGGCGCTCTCGATCTCGACCAATTCGGCGAATTCCACGGTCACACTCCTCACACGCCTGAGCACCCTTTCAGGTCGCGCGCCGCTTCGCCGGCGAGTCTTCCAGGCGCCCGACGCCGGCCGGTCGACCCCACGGCCGCGGTGTCGAGCGCATCCCCTAGGGTCACGACGGACCCGACCGGACGACACAGGGAGCAACCCATGGCCAGACTGGTGGTGATCGGTGGCGACGCGGCGGGGGCGTCGGCCGCGGCCCGGGCCAAGCGGCTCGATCCCTCCCTCGACGTCGTCGTGTTCGAGAAGGGCGGGATCACCTCGTACGCCGCGTGCGGGCTGCCCTACGTCATCGGTGGGCTGATCGGCGAAGACGAGGATCTGATCGCCCGCACCCCCGACGAACACCGCTCCGCGGGGCTCGACGTGCGGACCCGCCACGAGGTCGTCGGGATCGACCTCGACGCCCGCCTCCTCGAGGTGCGTGATCTGGAGAACGACCGGACCGTCGCCGAGGGCTTCGACGACCTGGTGATCGCGACCGGCGCCTCACCGGTCCGCCCGCCCCTGGCGGGTGTCGACTCCCCCGGCATCCTCGGCATCCGTTCGATCCCCGACGCCGACGCGATCGATGCGATCATCGCCGACCGCCGGCCGAAGCGGGCGGTGGTGGTCGGCGGCGGCTACATCGGGCTCGAGATGGCCGAGGCGCTGCTCGAGCGGGGCCTCGAGGTCACGATGGTGGAGGTTCGGGATGCGCCGATGGCGACCCTCGACGCCGACATGGGCGCCCGGGTGGCCGACGCGCTCCGCACCCTGGGAGTCGACCTGCGCCTTTCCACCGGCGTCGCGGGATTCGAGGCTGCTGACGGCTGGGTGGCGTCGGTGGCGACCGACGACGGTGAGTTCCCCGCGGATCTGGTGGTGATGGGTCTGGGCATGCGACCGAACGTGACCCTCGCCGACGATGCCGGGGTCCCGATCGGCCCGAGTGGGGCGATCGCCACCGACGCCCGGATGGCCACCCGCGTCGACGGGGTCTGGGCGGCCGGTGACTGTGTCGAGTCCCTGCACCGCGTGAGCCACCGCCCCGTGTCGATCGCCCTGGGTACGCACGCGAACAAACAGGGCCGGGTCGTGGGCACCAACGTCGCCGGCGGTACCGCCCGCTTTCCCGGCGTCATCGGCACGGCCGTGACCCGCATCGGTGACACCGAGATCGCCCGGACCGGACTGAACGAGGCCGAGGCCGCAGCGGCGGGATTCGCGACCGTTTCGGCCACGGCCGAAGGCCACACCCGCGCCGTCTACTTCCCCGGGGCGACCGAGTTGGCGGTCAAGATCGTGGCCGAACGCCCGACGGGTCGGATCCTCGGCGCTCAGATCGTCGGCGGCCCCGAGGCCGGCAAACGGATCGACGTGCTGGCCCTCGCCGTGTGGAACGGCATGGGCGCCGGGGAGTTCTCGATGCTCGACCTGTCGTACGCGCCCCCGGTCGCCCCGGTCTGGGAGACCTCGATGATCGCCGCCCGTCTGGCGGCCGAGAAGATGCGCCGATAGGCGCCGCCGACCGAAGCGGCGGGCCCGGCGGCGGGGTGCACGCGTTCTAGTCTCTGGGGCCGGGACCGGCGTCGGACCGGCCCCCGATGATCGACGAGTCGACCAGGGGAAGACCACATGCTGTTGGAGAACGCGACCGTCCTGATCACCGGGGTCGGCACCGGGCTCGGGCGCGAGTGCGCCCTGGCGGCCCGCCGCGAGGGCGCCCGGGTTGTGATCGCGGCCCGCAGCGCCGACACGCTCACCGAGATCGCCGCCGAAGTCGATGCCACCGGCGAGACGGTGCTCGCCCACCCGGTCGACCTCACCGACGCCGCCGGCTGCGAGGCGCTGGTGGCCGCCGCGTCCGAGCGCTTCGGTCGCCTCGACGCGCTCGTCCAGGTCGCGGCGTACGACAACGCGTGGGGCGGCGTGTTCGACATGTCCGACGACCAGTGGCGCCGGGCCTTCGACACGAACGTGCTCGGGTCGCTCAACATCGTGCGGGCCGTGGTGCCGGCGATGCGCGACACCGGTGGTGGGTCGATCGTGTTGATCGGGTCGCAGTCGATGTTCCTGCCGCAGTTGCCCCAGGCCGGCTACGCCGCATCGAAGGCCGCGTTGTTGTCGACGACGTATCACCTCGCCGACGAGCTGGGCCCGGACGACATCAGGGTGAACATGGTGGTGCCCTCCTGGATGATGGGCCCACCGGTGCAGATGCTGATCGACCACCGCGTCTCCACCGAGGACAAGACCCCCGAACAGGTCGTCGACGACATCGCCGGCGGGTTCCCCCTGGGTCGCATGACCGGCGACGACGAGGTCGCCGACGTGGTCACGTTCTTCTGCTCACCGCTCGCCAAGGCGGTGACGGGCCAGCATCTGCTCGTGAATGCCGGTGAACTGAAACACTGAGCGCACGGCGCCGGACGGGCCCCGTGCTACCGGCGGTAACCTGTGGGTCATGTCCGCTGTCGCCGTCGAAGCTCCCCAGACCCGCGACCCCGATCGGGTCATCGAGGTCCGCCGTCCCGATTTCGATGCGATGATCGCCGGGCTCGACTGGTCGTTCGCCGCACACGACGACGTGATCTCGGCCCATCTGCTCGCCGTGCTGTCAGGACTGTTCCCCGACGGCGAGGAGATGTTCATCGAGGCGGTCCGCCACTATCGTGACCTGGTCACCGACCCGGCGCTGAAGCGACAGGTGAACGCGTTCATCGGCCAGGAGGTGACCCACGGGCGCCAACACCGCAAGCTCAATGCGCGCTTCGCCGAGCTGGGGTACCGTTCGAAGGTCGTCGAGGCGTCGATGGCGGCCGACGAGTTCTCGCTCACGCCCGGTATGCAGCGTTTCGTCTGGTTGGTCAGCCGGGTCGGGCCGCTCAAAGGGCTGTTCGAGAACCTCGCCGAGCGTCGGGCCGAGGGCCCGGACCCGGTGTTCCGCCTGGCGCTCACCGCGGCGCTGGAGCACTACACCGCGGCGATGGCCGAGTTGTTGCTCACCGACGGTGACCTGCAGGCGCTGTTCGCGGACGAGGAGCTGTTCCGGTTCTGGGCGTGGCATGCGATCGAGGAGTCCGAGCACCGCTCGGTCGCCTTCGACGTCTACGAGCTCGTCGGCGACGAAGACACCCGGGTGCGGGCGATGAAGCTCGCCGGGCTGGGACTGTGCTTCATCGCCGGCTGGCACACTGTGGCCGGGGTCGCCAGGGACCCGCGTTCGTGGCGCGGCTTCGGCCTGGCCAGGAGCATCTGGCGCAACCGGACGAATCCGCTGCTGTCGAAGCGGTTCCGCAAGCGACTCGGCGAGTACCACCGAGAAGGCTTCCACCCGCTCGACCACGACACGAGCGCCCTGGAGACCGCGTGGCGGGCCTGGCTCGACGACGACGGTCCCCGCCCTGCGGCCCTGCGGTCGCCGCGGCCCTGAGATCGGCCGGGCTTCAGCGGGGCGCGGCGGCACGGCGGCGTCGTGCCGCCTCGATCACGACCCCCGCGACGAACAGGCCGCCCCCCAACGCGACGAGAGCGGCGATCCTCGACCCGGTCGTGGCCAGCACGCCAGGGGAGCCCTGGGAGTGGTCGCCGTCGTGGGGTCGGGGCCCGGCCGCCTGGTGGACCCCGGTCGTGGCGCCACCTGAGGGGACGTGAGCGGGAACCGTCGTTGCCGGCGTCGTCATTGCCGGCAGGGTCGTGGGTGCCTGCGTCGTGGTCGGGACCGTCGACCCGGTGACCGGGGCACAGGTGCCGTCGTTGTGGCCGCTGTTGGTCGGGTCGCAGTTCCACGACGGCCATTCCGGCGCGGTCTCCGACGGGGTGTGCCACACCTGGAGGACCCCGTCGCGTCGCACCTGGGCGACCTCCATCGTGCCGTCACCGTCCCAGTCGCCGATCGCCGGGGTTCCGAGGGTCCACCCCCCGGTGAGCTTGGGCCAGCCCGAAGGAGACGCGCCCGACGAGTCGAACGCGTTCAGGGTGTACACGCCGTTTCCGGCGACCACCTCGGCGACGTCGTCACCGTCGAGATCGCCGATGGCCGGCTGCACGAAGAAGGCCATGTCGCTGGCCGCCTGGGGAAAGCCGGGCAGGGGCGTCCCGGTCGTGCCGTCGTAGGCCATGACCTGATCGTCGTTGGGGAGTTGCAGGTCGTTCAATTGCAGATCGACCAGACGCGAGAAGCCCATCGTGGGCACGCCGATGTCGTGGTGTCCGTCGCCGTTCAGGTCACCCACCGCCGGTCCGGCGAAGGCGACGATCGCTGCGGCGAGATCGTCGGAGTTGCGATGCTCCCCGAACTGTCCCGCCCGGACGTTGCCGAGCCCGGCGGCCCACACCGCGGGGATCGCGCCGTCGGCAGTACTCCCGTAGGCGGGGGTGCCGTCCGCGTCGAACACCATGAGGGTGCCCGTCGCGCTCGCCACGGCGACCTGGGGTGCGGCCGACCCGGGGATCAGGTCGCCGACCACCGCGGGCATCGCCACCCCGTCGCCGATCGTGGGCAGGGCCTCGGTCTGCAGCATCGGCACCTTCACCGGCCAGCCGGGCAGATACGCACCGGCGTCCGGGTTCGCGCCGCCCGCGGGTGGCGACCCGGCGAGGGTGCCTCTCGAGGAGATCGCGTACAGCCGCGAGTTGCCCGGATCCGACACCTGCTCGAGCAGCGTCACCATGTCGCGCCCGTCACCGCCGATGTTCACCGGCTCGTCGTATTCCTCCTGCGCACCGACGACGATGTCGTCGAGCCCGTCGCCGTCGAGGTCCGCCAACGTCGGTGTGGCGATCAGCGACCCGCCTTCTTCGACTCCGGCACCGCCGGCGAAGGTGGCGTGATGGCTCGTCGGGTCGACCGCGGCGACCGTGGCGGGGTCGACGACGAGGACCGGGAATCCGGCAACGGGGGCACCGTCCGCGTGCCACGCGTACACGTGACGGTCCATTCCGGCGGCGACGATCTCCAGGGTGCCGTCGCCGTCGAGGTCACCCAGAGCCGGCGCGCTCGCGAAGCCGGGCTGGGTCCGGTTGAACTGGTCCTGGGCGGCTGCGGTGTCCTGGGAGAAGGCGGGGTTCGAGTGCATCGTGGCCAGGCGCGTACCGTCGGACGACCACACGTACACCGACCCGTCGAGATCCGCGTCGACGATCTCGAGGTTGCCGTCGCCGTCGAGGTCACCGACCGCGGGGGCGCCGAGCACGAACGCGCCGGCGGGCGGGTGGATCCCCGCGGCGATTCCACTCGGCGAGTCGGTCGGCCAGAAGCGCGGCACGTCGCCGGAAACCGGGAAGCCGGGGAGCTCGGAACCGTCCGCCTCGAAGGCGTGGATCGTGCCGTCGTCGGTGGCGACGACCAGTTCGTTGCGGCCGTCGCCGTCCAGGTCGACGAAGCGCGTCGACGCGCTGCCCGCGCCCGCCACGCGCTTCGGATACCCGGCGACCAGGTCGGGATCGTCGTGCACGAAGATCTGCTTCTGCATCTCGCCGTCCAACCCGTCGCTCGTGCCGCCGTGGGCGTGGACGACGACCCGGATCCGCACCGAGTACTTCTCCTCGTCGGGACGGTTCCGGTCACCGGCGTCGGTCGGTGTTCCGTGACCCCCGTCGGGGAGAGCCGCCGCGACCTGGGCG
>CAZQSU010000015.1:0-28710 GCA_964595905.1 uncultured Iamiaceae bacterium | reverse complement strand
GGCGTCGGTCGGTGTTCCGTGACCCCCGTCGGGGAGAGCCGCCGCGACCTGGGCGAGGTCGAGCTGTGCGAGCGTGCCGTCCTTTGCGGCGGTCAGCCCCGTGCCCGTGCCGATGGTGTGCCAGGTGTCGACGGCCGGGTAGGCCGGGCCTTGCAGGCCGGTCGCCCACTGGACCTCGTAGTCGTAGGAGTCGGCCCGGGGCGCCGCGACGTGGCCGGTCACCGGCACGGTGCCGGTGACCGGCGAGACCGCGAACCACGAGGGCGAGTCGATCATCGCCTCGGGTGGGATCTTCCGGTCACGGACGGCCTCGACGATCTCGTACGCGTTCATCCGTCCGTAGCCGTACGTACCGTCCCAGCCGGGACGCGACGGGTAGCGCACGGTGTCGGCGATCGCGTTGCCCGACGGGGTCCCGAAGTCGTTCGCCGGATCGACGGCGTTCGGGGTGGAGAAGTCGATGTCGTCGGCGGTGGCCCGGACGATCTGCATCGCCTCGTTCGCGCTGAGCGTGATTCCCTCGTCGTCCGCGGCGCTCTGCAGCAGACCCATGATTCCCGACGAGATGCCGGTCGCCTCCGACGAGCAACTCGACGACGACACCGACACGAAGGTCCGCCTTCCGAAGTTGGTGCATCCGTTGAGCGCGAGGTAGCCGACCTCGGGACCGTCCTGGAGGAGGCCACTCTTCAGGTGCGTCACCGAGTTCACCGTCATCGTGTGCTCGAGCGAGCTCGACAGGTTCGGGTGCTTGGACGCCTCGTCGGCCATCGACGCCACGGTGACCACGCCCCGCTCGTACGCCGCGTCGATGGCCTGCTGGGCCGCGGTCGGGTTCGTGATCGCCCCGAGCGCCTCCTGGATCACCCGCGCCCCGTGGTCGAGCGCGAAGAGCACGCCGGCGGCGAACCGCTGTCCGTCGGCGACGAACGAGTCACCGACTCTGACCGGCACGAACTGGCATTTCGGGCAGGTGCCGACGTCGCCGGTGCCGTTCGCTGCGGCCACCGAGTCGTCGGCCTCGCCGGTGCCATGGCCGTAGTCGACCGTGTCGAACGCGTCGTTGTCGCCGTAGAGGAAGTCCCATCCGGAGATGTCGTCGACGTAGCCGTTGTGGTCGTCGTCCACCCCGTTGCTGAACGCCGGGTCAAGGATGAGGTCCTCGGGGTCGGCCACACCGTTGCCGTTCCGGTCGGGGACCGCCCCGAAGTCGGTGATGTCGAAGCTTCCGTCGCCGTTGCAGTCACCGTCGGGGTGGACGGCCGTGCACGACGGTCGTGCCTCGCCGAGGTTGATCCGCGCCTTGTGGGCGAGGTCGGCCATGGCGTCGGCGCTCCGCCAGCGGATCCCCGAGTCGAGGACGGCGATGAGCACCTCGGGATTTCCCTGCGTGACGCCCCAGGCGAGATCGACGGCGACACCCTTCTGACCACACAGGTCGTGGGGTGAATCGGCCAGGGCGGGGTCGCGCAGCGAGGTGCGCTTGTAGTCGTTGCGATCGAACTCGGCCGGAAGCGACGCCGGTTCGTCGGCGGGTTCGTAACGCCAATTGGTGCAGTCCAACGGCTGCGGCGCGGCCGCTCCTGCCGGTGTGGTCGGTGCCTGCACCGCCGACGTGACGACGAGCACTGCCAGGCACAGACCGACGCAGCACAACTGAGTCCTTCGCGACATGAGACTCCCCTGACGAACCCCGCGCGTCGATCGATGACGCCTCCGAGACCCTAGCGCCGCGTCAGGTGACGTTCGTGGTGTCTCGATGCGTCTGCGTCGGATCCGGCGCCGGCCGGCGACCTCACCATCATGACTGTCACACCCCCTCGGCATGATGCACCCATGGCACGTCAACAGCTTCATCTCATCGAAGTCCCACGGTCCGCTCCCGAGCGTGACATCCGTCCACGCGACACGAGGCTCGACGAACGGACCAAGGCGATCGGCCGCGCCGGTCTGGCACAGGCGAGAGCCGCGTTGGCGGCCGCGGAGGGTCGACGGTCCGCGCGGGCCCGCCCGCATCATCCGGAGCGGCCGACGGCTGCGTGACCAGCGCGCACGGCCCGGTTCGAGCACTAGCGTGCATGCCATGCGCGAAGTCGTCATCACCGAAGCCGTCCGCACCCCGATCGGAAAACGCAACGGCGGACTCTCCACCGTCCACCCGGCCGAACTGCTCGCCCGGGTCCAACGCGAGGTGATCGACCGTTCCGGTGTCGACGCAGACGCCGTCGAGCAGGTGTTGGGTGGCTGCGTGAGCCAGGTCGGCGAGCAGTCGTTCAACGTCACCCGCACCGCGTGGCTGGCGGCGGGGCTCCCCATGGACACGGCCGCGACGACGGTCGACACCCAGTGCGGGTCGTCGCAGCAGGCCACGAACCTCGCCTACTCGCTCATCGCCTCGGGCGTGGTCGATGTCGCCGTGTCGTGCGGGGTCGAGTCGATGAGCCGAATCCCGATCGGGTCGAACTCGTCGAAGAAGCTCGGCCTCGGCGTTCCGATTCCCAAGTCGTACTTCGACCGGTACGAGTTCACGTCGCAGTTCGAGGGTGCCGAGCGCATCGCGGACAAGTGGGGCATCACCCGTGACGACACCGATGCCTTCGGGCTGCGCTCCCAGGAACGTGCCGCCCGGGCATGGGACGAGGACCGATTCGGCACGCAGATCGTGCCGGTGGAAGCCCCCGATGTCGACGATGACGGCCAGGCGACCGGCACCACCCACTCGGTGACCCGCGACGAGGGACTCCGTGCCACGTCGCTCGAGAAACTCGCGGGGCTCAGACCCGTGGCACGCGAGAACGGCGTCCACACCGCCGGCAACGCGTCGCAGATCTCCGATGGTGCGGCGGCGCTGCTGCTCACCACCCCCGACAAGGCCGCCGAGCTGGGCCTGCAGCCGATCGCCCGCATCGTCGACACCTGCCTCGTCGGGGTCGATCCGGTCCTGATGCTGACTGGTCCGATCGACGCGACGCAACGCCTGTTGGAGCGGACCGGGCTCGGTATCGGCGACTTCGACCACTTCGAGATCAACGAGGCGTTCGCCTCGGTGGTGCTCGCCTGGCAGGCCGAACTCGGCGCAGACCCCGACAAGGTGAACCCGAACGGCGGGGCGATCGCCCTGGGGCACCCCCTCGGCTGCACCGGAGCGTTCCTGTTGACCAAGGCCGTCCACGAGCTGATCCGCACCGACACCGAACGCGCACTGGTCGCGATGTGCTGCGGTGGAGGCCTCGGAACGGGCACGATCGTCGAACGCGTCTGAGCGTGACCGCACTCGCCGAGGCGCTCGGGTTCGCCTCAGACACACCGCTGCTCATCCTCAATGCCGACGATCTCGGGATGTGCCACGCCGCGAACGTCGGCGCGTTCGAAGCGCTCACCGCCGGATCGGCCACGAGCGCGTCGCTGATGGTCCCGTGCCCGTGGGCACGGGAGGCCGCGACGCGCTATTCGGGCGAGGACATCGGCGTCCACCTCACGCTCAACGCCGAGTTCGCCCGTTACCGCTGGGGGCCGACCACCCACTCGCCGACGCTGCTCGACGGCGACGGGGGTTTCCCACAGACCGTCGAGGACGTCTCCGAGCACGCCGATGTGACCGAGGTCCGCCGGGAGCTCGCCGCGCAGATCGAACGCGCCATCCTGTGGGGCTTCGACGTGACCCACCTCGATTCCCACATGGGCACACTGCAATTGCGTCCCGAGCTGTTCGATGCCTACCTCGAGGCGGCCGTCGAATTCGACCTGCCGATCCGTCTGTCCGGCGCGGCGAGCGAGTCGGCCATCGGGTTCCCGTTCCGGTCACTCGCGAGTGACGAGGGCGTGCTCTTTCCCGACCACTTCATGTACGAACCCGGGGGCTCGATCCGCCCACTGATCGAGAGATACCTCGAGTCGCCCCGGCCCGGGGTGACCGAGATCCTCGGACATCCCGCCATCGACACCGCAGAGCTCCGCTCGATCGCGTTCGACGCCGACACCCGGGTCGACGACCACCGGGTCCTCGTCGCCGAGCCGGAATTGCGGGTCAGGCTCGACGACGCCGGAGTGCAACTCATCGGCTACCGCGCGTTGCGCGACCTCCAACGGTCGATGCGGGTCGCCTCGACGTCCTGACCGCGACCCGAGCTCACCGCGCGCCACGGCGCGGTTCAGGCCGGTTCGGTCGTCGCCGCGTCCAGCTCGTTGCGACCACGGACCGCACCGGGTCGACGGTACGCGGCCAGCAGGGCCAGCAACGGGCCGGTCGGTCCGTCGGTCTTCAGGTCACCCCGCATGAACGCGACGTTCGGGTCGAGCTCGCCGCGCAGCATCGCGCGTACGTCGTCGTGGGTCGACTTGAGCTTCAAGGCGGCGTCGGCCGTGCGTTCGGGCACGCACGACACCAGTCGCCCGCGCTCGACGGTGAGCGACATGCGCCCGCGTCCCCGTGGTGCCCCGGTGAGTTGCACCTCGACCACGACGTCACGCAGCACGGACTCGGCCCCGGCCGCCCGGTCGACGAGAGCCGCACACCATTCGTCGCTCAGGAATTCCATCGCGTGCACTCCCCGTGGATCCGCGCCCCGCGCGGTCGGCCGCCGCGGTTGCATTCCGCGGGTCCGCGCCTCACAGCAGGTCCTCGATCCCGGCGAACAGGTCGGTCTCGGGCACGTCGGTGGCGACCCGGCTCTGCGCCAGACGGTAGACCTCGAAGGGGAACACCGTCTCGGCGACGTCGTCGGGAAGGCCGAACCAGAACGGTGAAGCGGGATCGATCTGCGTGGCGTGCGCGATCAGCGCGGCCTTCCGCGCCGCGTAGGTGCCGGTCACGTCGATCGTCGTCGTCGCCGGCGTCTCCGGTTCCGGTCGTTCGAGCCAGCGTTCACCGTAGGGTGACTCGAGACCGAGTTCGACGAACTTCTCGTGGAAGCGTCGCATCCGCTCGTGCGACCACATCGTGTAGTACAGCTTGAGCGGCGACCACGGCTCACCGAGGTCCGGGTACCAGTTCCGGTCGCCGGCCCGGTCGAACGCCGGAACCGAGATGTCGTGGACCCGGAGGTGATCGGGGTGCGGGTAACCCTTCTGATCGTCTCCGTAGGTGATGACCACGTGCGGACGGAACGTGCGGATGATGCCGACGAGTCGACAGACCTCGGTGTCGAAGTCCTGATTCGCGAAGGCGTCCGGGTGCTCGTTCTCGGGCGTGTCGGGCATGCCCGAATCGCGGTAGCCGAGGAGCACGACCTGGTGGTAACCGATGGCGTCGGTCGCCCGGTCGAGTTCGTCCATTCGCACCGCCGGGAGGTCGGCCTCGATCTCGGGCCGCCGCATCGCCTCGTTCAGCACCTCACCTGCTTCGCCGCCGGTGCAGGTCACCAGCAACGCCTCACCTCCCCCGTCGACCACGGTCCGCACCGTCCCGGCACCCTTCGACGACTCATCGTCGGGATGCGCGTGCACCGACAGGAGCCGCGGCACACCGGGCGTGCCGGGACGAGCGTCGGTGTGGTCGACAGGAAAGACCATGCAGCCAAACTACAGCCTGGGCCCAGAGCGCGTGCCGTCGTGACGCGCTGCTGCCCCGCCATCCGATCGTCTCGCGGCCGGAGTGGCGGGGCAGCTGAATGGGTGCAACGGTGGCCGTGCCATCGTCAATTCTTGAGTGGCGGACTCGGTGTCAGCTGTCGTCCGCACCTGGTGAGCGGGTCGGATCCGTCAGCAATGGCGCTGGACCTTCTCCACGACCGGATCGACCCTCCAGCGAGTGTCACCAGCAGCGGGACGACAGGATGCGCATCCACGAGTCTGCAGAGATCGAGGACGACGATCGATGCACCCCATGTCGAAACGGCAGCAGCACCGCGTCGGAAGATCCCGACCTGGGCCGACTGCCCTCATCACAGCGGAGGAGACCGCTGCCGATGGCGGAGATCCAGGTTCACGTCCGAGGTGACGACACGTCGCAGATGCAGGGTGGGAACACCGGTCGCAGCAACCATCCTCACGGCAGTTCCTCGCATGTCGGCGGCACCTCCTTGGTAGAAGACACTCGGACCCGATTCCCCGTTTTCACGGGAACGTGCCCGTGCAACTCATGCAACACCATCGGGGACCGTTCGTCAAGGGGTCGGTTCCGCGACTCCTTCCCCACGTGGCCACACGATGCCGCATCGGGTGTGAGGGCCTGCGTATACGATCAGAGCATCGATCCCCCTTCCGAACGACGCGGGCCGGCCCACCTGGCGTGGACTCCGGAATCGACGCACGGCTCGACCGGCGCCGAACCGCTGACGGCGTCCGCTCCGGCCCGTCTCGGACCGGTCCGCGGCTGGTCGGCCCTCTGCCTGCTCGGCGCCGTGGGAGCGATCGCCGCCACGATGACGACGAGCGACGCCGGACGTCTCGTGCTCCTCGTTGCGGTCGGGTCCGTCGCGATCGCCTCGCTCCTGGTTGCGGTCGTCCGCAATCGTCCCGCGCATGCCTGGGTCTGGCTCGTGTTCGCGACGGGCGCGACGTTGGTCGTCCTGGCGACGGTCCTGGCCGGCATGCGCTGGGGATACGATCCCTCCGGGGCACGTCGCGTGTTCCTCGGCGTGCAACTGTGCGGTCACCTGCTGCTCTTCGCGGGGTTCTGCGGTGCCTCACGGATACGTCGCAGCACCGGCGACATCTCGACCGTGCTCGATGCCCTCATCCTGGGGCTCGCGATCGGCCTGTTCGCGTGGCGGACGCTGCTCAGTGGAGCCATGGGTTCGTCCGATGCCTCACTCCTCAGCATGCTCGTCGTCGCCCTCCTGCCGGGTCTCGACGTCCTGGCGTGCGCGGCGCTGCTACGACGGGCCTTCAGCGCGGCGCGCACCCCGGTGTCGTTCCGTCTGATCATGATCGCCGCCGGCATGGCGACCATGACGCACCTCGTCTCTGGCCTGTCGGTTCTCGATTCGTCGCCGTTGACCCACCACGTGCCGCTGCAGATCGCGTTCATCACCCTGCTCGCCGCGGCGGCGCAGCATCCGTCGATGCGACACGTGACCGAGGCCGACACCATCACCGAGAACAAGTTCGGCGTGACGCGGATCGCCCTGCTGGCGGTCGCCCTTCTCGACACGCCGCTCGTCATCCTTCTCGACCAGGGACGGTTCGACAGCGAGAACGCGCCGCTGCTGGTCGGCGCCTGTGCGATGTCCGTGATCGTCGTCATCCGCCTGATCAGCCTGGCACGGGAGATGGAACAGACCCGACTCCGTGAGCGGCGACGCGAGCAACGTTTCGAGTCGCTGGTCCGGAACTCCTCCGACCTGATCGTCGTCCTCGACGCGGACTACCGCGTCACCTATTCGTCTCCGGCGGTGAAGGAGATGATCGGTTTCGGGCCTGCCGAGCTTCTCGGCAACAACGCGCTGAACAGCTTTCACCCTGACGACGTCGAACGCGCCAGGTCCATTCTGGACGGCCTGGAACCGGACGCGACGTCGGACCTCGATCTCATCCGCATCATGCATTCGAGCGGAACCTGGCGCTGGGCCGAAGTGCGAGCGGTGAACCTGATCAGCGATCCGACGGTCAACGGCATCGTCGCCAACTGCCGCGACGTCACCGAACGGATGATCGCCCAGGCACGCATCGACGAGAGCATCGCCCGCCAGAGCGCGATCGCCGGTCTCGGACGGGTCGCCGTGGCCGCCCCGAACGCCCATGCCCTGACCGAACGCGCCGCGGCCCTCATCAGATCGGCTCTCCGCACGCGGACCTGCGAGGTCCTGCTGTCCGACCGGGGAACGATCATCGATGCCGTCGTCGCGAACGAATCCGGTGCCGGTCCCGTCGACGACGCGATGCGCCCCGACCGTCGGATCCTCACCGCCTGCCTCGGGGCCGAGGACCCGATCCAGTTCGCCGACCCGTCACCCGACGGCGCACTCCGGGCCGCCGACGTCCTCCGCTACACGGCTCTGGACCGCGACCCGGGTCCGTCGGAACACTCCGACACCGGCACGGTCGCCGCGACCGAGCCTCAGGTGCTCGCCGTCCAGGTTGCCGACAGCGAACAGGTCATCGGCACGATTCTCGCCCGTTCCGGTACACCACGCTGGTTCACCCACGACGACGCGGAGTTTCTCGCGACGATGGCCGGCACGCTCGGACTCGCGCTCGGTCGGCGAGATGCCGAGGCGGCCGCACAGCACCAGGCGCTCCACGACAGCCTCACCGGGCTTCCGAACCGGGCCCTCTTCGTCGACCGCTTGTCACAGGCGCTCGCGCGGCTGGCCCGCTCCCGGCAGCGACTGGCCGTACTGTTTCTCGACATCGACCACTTCAAGGTGATCAACGACAGTCTCGGACATTCGATCGGCGACCGCATCCTCACCGAAGTCGCCGACCGGCTGGGCACCTTGCTGCGTCCGGGTGACACGGTCGCCCGGTTCGGCGGTGACGAGTTCACCGTGCTGCTCGATCCGCTGGACGACCGGAGCGAGGCCGAGGTGATCGCCGAACGCATCCGCCACGAGGTGTCCCAGGCGATCCACGTCGATGCCGCGACCCTGCAACCGACGGTCAGCGTCGGGATCGCCGTCGCGGCACCGGGCAACTCCAATGCCGAGACGTTGCTGCGCGACGCGGATGCGGCGATGTACCAGGCCAAGGAGCGCGGTCGCAACAACGTCGCCGTGTTCGACGACACCATGCGTGACCGGGTCACCCACCGTCTCCAGACCGAGATCGATCTTCCCCGGGCGATCGCGGGCGACCAACTCAGGATGCGCTACCAGCCGATCATCGCGCTCGCCGACGGGAGCGCTCCGGGAGTCGAGGCGTTGGTGCGCTGGCGGCATCCCGAACTCGGTGAGATCCCACCGGACCAGTTCATCCCCGTGGCCGAACTGTCGGGTCTGATCGGTGAGCTCGACCATTGGGTCATGCGCCAGGTGATGACCCAGTGCGCGCGTGAGCACCGTCTCCACGGCGACCGGGCCCGCTGGTTCGCGCTGAACATCTCGGCTCGTACCGTGGCCGACCGTGAACTCACCACTCGGGTCGCGGAGACCCTGGCCGAGACCGGCGCTCCCGCCGAGCGAATCTGCCTCGAGATCACCGAGAGTGCTCTGATGCACGATCTGGAACATTCCATTCAGGTCCTCCGATCGCTCCGCGAACTCGGCGTGGGTATCGCCGTCGACGACTTCGGCACCGGCTATTCGTCGCTGTCGTACCTGAAGCGCCTGCCCGCCAGTGTGCTCAAGATCGACAGTTCCTTCACCGCCGGTCTGGGGCGCGACGAGCGCGACCGGGCGATCGTCGAATCCGTCGTGAAGCTCGCCGTGACACTCCGCCAGAACGTGGTGGCCGAGGGGGTCGAGACCCGCGAACAGGTCGACGCTCTCGTCGACATGGAGTGTCCGATGGCCCAGGGCTTCTATTTCGGACATCCGATGGAGATCTCCGAACTCGACGGGGCCACGGGCGCGTTCCGCTCCGTTCGTTCCACCCCGACGGAGCGGACCGCGGTCACACCCGCCGAGGAGCTCACCCGATGACCAGGCGACTCGTCCGGGTGACGGCTGCGCTCGTGGTGGCTGGGACGCTCGGTCTGCTCCCCGCCTGTTCGACGACGGGGTCGCGCAACCTGACGTGCACGTCGGCCCACGTCGCCCCCAGCTCGCAGCCCGGCGCGTCGAGCGCCCGGGCGGCTCTCGACTGGTACCTGAAGAACGGCTCGTCGTCGTTCCCCCGGACCGGGTTCGAGCGGTCCGGGGCATCGAAGACGCGGGTGGTCTACTCGGACGGGTCCCACCAGGTCTCGGTCAGTGCGCTTCCCGCCGACCCCGGCAAGCCGCGGACCTGGGTGGTGCTGATGACCTATTCGTGTTCGTGACCCGGTCGTCGGCACGTCGGTTCGCCGGTGACCCCGCCGGGGCTCAGCGCCGGCGCCGGGCCCGCATCGCTTCCTTGCCGGCGACCCGCCGCTCGCGCTCGACCTCGCGGAGCACCTGCGGGTCGCCGCCGACCTCCTCGAGGGCGGCCTTGCGCGCCTTCCAACAACCCCATGCCAGGCATGCGATCGGAATGATGTAGATCGAGATCGACTGGGTCAGGAAGGTGCTGAGGGCCATCAGCGCCAGAGCGAAGTTCCAACTCCGACGACGGTCCCACGGTTTCGCCGTGATGATGAACAGGCCCAGGATGAGGATGGGCGGCAGCAGGAACATCAGGCCGGGGCCGAGACCGAAGTGCCAGATCGTGAAGTACTCGCCGGTCTGGACCTTCTTGCCCTTGGCGTTCTCGACGACCTCGGGGATGATGTGGACGAAGTTCAACACGATCGAGGCGAGCACGACCGTCGCGAAGCTCAGGAGCACCCAACGGCCGCCCGGTTCGTTGCCGCCGAACCGGTCGAAGAACGGCGGGAGCGGCTTCGCCGGTGGATGGGCGGGTTTGCGAGGAGCGGCCGTACTCGACGCGCGGGTCTTGGCGGTCGTCGTGGTCGCGTTTGCCCGGACCGCGGTCGACTTGCGTGTTCCGGTGGCCGATGCCGACGTCTTTCGTGTACCCGCCGGACCACTCGTCCCGGGCCGGCTCGTCGTGTTGCGCGCGGGCGTGGCACCACGAGGTGCGAGGTGTTCGGTCCCCGTCGCCCGGGCGACGCCGGCGTGGGTCCGAGCGGGCGCACGATCCGCGGTCGTGGCCGCGATCGCCGCTCGGTGGCGTGCCGAGAAGATCGGCGAAGATCCACGCCGGGCGCCGTCGGCCGCGACCGGTTGCGCACCGGGCTGGTCGACCGGCCCGTCGTCGCCTTCGACCTCGTCGCCGGCCTCGACGTCGGGGTCGACGTCGACGTCGGTGTCGTCGTCGATCGCCTCGGCCTCTTCGGCATCGATGACCGAGCGCGCCTCGGCCTTGATCTCGTCACGGCTCTTTCGGGCACGGCGACGCCGCGACCGGCGATCGTCGGGTTCGTCCTCCGCGGCGGGACGTCGCTCCTCGACCGGGGTGTTCGCGGCGACCGAACGTGCCTTGCGCGCTTCGCGTGCGGCCCGGTTCTGTGCCTGGCGACGCTGTTTCGACGGGTTCCTCTCGGCCACGACCTTTCAGGCTAGTGCCGGGTCAGACAACATCTGCCCTCTGCCAGGACGGCCCTCGTCGTACCTCGCGGCACCACGACTCAGGCCGCCGGGTAGCTCAACCCGGTCGCGGCATGGCACCGGTAACCGTGCGGGTTCTTCGCGAGGTACTGCTGGTGCACGTCTTCTGCGTAGAAGAAGCGGTCGTCGAGTGGTTCGACCTGAGTGGTGATGGTGCCCCAGCCGGCATCGGCGAGCACCGGAGCGAAGCGCTTCCGACCGGCTTCGGCGGCAGCCTGTTGGGCGTCGGTCGTGGTGAGGACGATCGAGCGGTACTGCGAGCCGATGTCGTTGCCCTGGCGCATGCCCTGGGTGGGGTCGTGCGTGGTGAAGAACACGCCGAGCAGCTCGTCGTAGCTGACAACGGTCGGGTCGAAGACCACGAGGGTCACCTCGGCGTGCCCGGTGAGCCCGCTGCAGACCTCCTCGTAGGTGGGGTTCGGGGTCACCCCGCCGCCGTAGCCGACCGCGGTGGTCCACACGCCCGGCACCTGCCAGAACTGCTCCTCGGTCCCCCAGAAGCACCCGGTGCCGAACACCGCCACCTCGTGGCCGTCGGGAAAGGGCGGGACCATCGGATTGCCGGTGACAAGGTTCACGGGAGCGACCGCCACGGGGGTGTCGCGCCCGGGCAGGGCGCGTGCCGGGTCGATGACGGGATCGGTCGAATCGAGTGTCATGGGTGGGGTTCCTCTCGAACTCGGGGCCGTGGTCAACCTATCGGCGTCGGGGTCACCAACCGCCGAACAGGGTCGGTTCGCGCCGGTAGCGTTCGTGGCCGTCGAGGTCGTCCATGAACGCCCACGAGCGACGGTGCCAGGCGGTCGGGCCGAGCCGTCGCAGGGCGTCGCGGTGCACCGGTGAGGGATACCCCTTGTTGGCCTCGAACTCGAAGGGCGCGCACGACGGCGCGACGGCGCGCATCAGCCGGTCCCTGGTCACCTTGGCGATCACCGACGCGGTCGCGATCGACAGGCACGTCGCATCGCCCTTGACGATGGTGCGGGTGCGGCCGTCACCGACGAAGTCGACGGGGCCGTCGACGAGCACCCGGTCGGGGGTCACGCCGAGTCCGTCGAGCGCCCGTTTCGCCGCGAGGCGCAACGCGGCGCTCATTCCCAGCTCGTCACATTCGTCGTTGCCGACGTGGCCGACCGACCAGGCCACGCACCAGTCGGTCAGGCGCGGGTAGAGCCGCTCGCGTTCGTCTTCGCGCAACAGCTTGGAATCCCTGACGCCGCGCACCCGTCGGTCGGGCGGCAACACGACCGCACCGACGCTCAAGGGCCCGGCCCAGGCACCACGGCCGACCTCGTCGAGACCGACCACCACCTCGTGCCCCTGGGCCCACAACTCGTGTTCGACGGCGAGCGTCGGCGCCGGACCCTTGGCCATACCGTCACCACGGTAGTCAGCGCCGCACCCGGCACACCGTGACCGCACGACCGTAAGCTCGTGTCCGATGGACGTCGCCGAATCGCCGAGCAACCCCGACGACGACGTCTCCGGGCTGCTGCCCGCCGGCACCCGGGTCGAGGTGCGCAACGGCTTCGATCGCACCTGGTCGAAGGGGTTCGTCGTGATCGGCCACGATGGTGGGGGCTACCGCCTTCAGCGACGCAGTGACGACGCGGAGCTCCCCGGCACGTTCACCGCGGAGGACGTCCGCCGCGAACGGCGCCGTTCCACCTGGTGGGTCTGACCGACCTGGTGGATCTGACCGGCGGCCTCGTCGCCGGTCGGCGTCGCGGCCTCAGATCCGGTCGCCCATCGCCTCGATGAAGGCGTCGACGTCGACGATCGGCATCGTCATGGTCTTCAGCGTCCCCCGCGCGGCCAGCGTGGTGGCCACCCGGGCCATGACGATCTCGTCGGGGGCGTCGAGGATGTTCAGGAAATCCCACTGACCGAGCACGGCGTACTGTGCCACGACCTTCACGCCCATAGACTCGACGTCGGCGTTCACCTCCTTGAGGCGGGCCGGGTTCTCCCGCATCCGGGCGGAACCGTCGGGACCGAGCGTGGACAGCATCATGAACTTCACGGGCGTGCATGCTACCGGGGGCGGCACCGGCGTCGCCGACCGGGCCGACCCCCTACGCTTGGCGCCCATGACCCGCACCGTCCACATCATCTGCCACACCCACTGGGACCGCGAGTGGTACCGCACCTTCCAGTCGTTCCGCATGGAGCTGGTCGAGCTCGTGGACGAGACGATGCAGGTGCTCGAATCCGACGCCGAGTATCGGCACTTCATGTTGGACGGCCAGATGGCCGTGGTCGACGACTACCTCGAGATCGCGCCGGCCAACGAGGCCCGACTCGGGCGCCTGGCCGAGGCCGGTCGCCTCATGATGGGCCCGTGGTACATCCTCATGGACGAGTTCGGGGTGTCGGGTGAGACGATCGTGCGCAACCTCGCAACCGGTATCGACCGTGCCGAGGACTTCGGTGGCGCGATGGACGTCGGCTACCTGCCGGACATGTTCGGCCACATCGCGCAGATGCCCCAGATCCTCGATCAGTTCGGCTTCGCCGACACGGTCGTGTGGCGCGGGGTGCCGGCGTCGTGCACCGATTCGGCGTCGTTCGCCTGGACGGCGCCGGACGGCTCGACGGTACGTGCCCAGTACCTGCCGCGGGGCTACGGCAACGGGGTGGGGCTGCCGCCCGATGCGGCTGCTTTGATCCGGCGGGTCGAGTTGTTCTGCGCCCAGACCCAGAAGGCATCGGGGGGCGACGGCGACCCGGTGTTGTGGATGCACGGGACCGATCATCGGCACCCGATCCCGGCGCTGCCGGCGATGGTGGCCGAGGCGAACGCCGCCCAGGACGACTGGCACTTCGTGATCTCGACACTGCCCGACTACATCGCCGAGCAACGCGCAGCGGCCGAGCCGGGTGCGGCCTGGACGGGTGAGTTGCGTTCGGGGGCGAAGGCGAACCTGTTGATGGGCGTGGCATCGAACCGGGTCGACGTGAAACAGGCAGCGGCGCGGGCCGAACGGGGCATCGAGCGTCTCGCCGAACCGTTGAACGCGTTGTTCCGCGGTGCCGCGGACTGGCCGGCGGCGTTCCTCGCCCAGGCCTGGCACCGGATGCTGTTGAATTCGGCGCATGATTCGATCTGCGCGTGCTCGCACGACGACGTGGTGCTGGCGGTGCGCGACCGCTTCGCCGAGGCCGAGGCGCTGGCCGAGGGGTTGACCGAGCGGGCGAAGCTCGCCGCGTACCTGCACGCCGCCGGCGCGATCGACGGTTCCGCCCCGGTGGCCGCGGTCGTGGTGAACGCCTCGGCGCGACGCCGTTCGGGCCTGGTGGAGCTGTCGGTGCCGCCGGGCGCCGACCTGGAGGGAACCCAGGAGCTCTGGGAGTTCCCGGCGCGGCTGCCCTTCGTCACCCGTACTGCGTCACAGGCGGTCGAATGGGTCGAGGTGGTCGTCGACCAGATCGGCGACGTGCACGACGCGACCGTCACCCGCACCGACGACGGCGCCGAGGTGGACTTCCTCGTCGACCCGCGCCGCTTCGGGCTGTTCGACCCGACCGACACCGTGGCCGAGTTGCGTCGCATCGCCGCCGAATCTCCTGATGCACCGGTGCGATTCTTCTACGTGGGCACCGGCGAGCATCATGTGTTGGCCCATGCCGCGGACGTGCCGGGTTTCGGCTGGTCGATCTGGGAACCGGGCCCGGTCGCCGGTGCAGTCCGCGTCGACGACGACGGGCGCGGCATGTCGAACGGCTCGGTGACGGTTCGGGTCGCCGACGACGGCACGTTCGCGGTCGACGGCCACGGGGGCCTCGGTCTGCTCGTCGACGACGGCGACCGGGGCGACACCTACAACTTCTGCGCGGTGGGTGACGGTGCGACGATCGAAGGGCTCGACGACGTCACCGTGACGGTGACCGAGTCGGGCCCGTTGCGGGCACGTCTGCGTGTGACCGGCACGGCGCGTTGGCCCGAGCGGGCCTTCGGCGACTCCCGCGTCGGTGAGGTCGTCACGCGGGTGACGACCGAGTTGGAGCTGCAGGTCGACCAGCGGGTCGTGCACGTGTCGGTGAGCTTCGACAATTCCAGCCGTGACCACCGGGTGCGCGCCCACTTCCCGTTGCCGCGCCCGGCCGACCATTCCGAGGCCGAGTGCGCCTTCGCCGTGGTGACCCGCGGGCTCGACGCCGAAGGTGGCCCGTCGGAGCCGGCGTTGGCGACGTATCCGAGCCGCCGGTTCGTGACCGCCGGCGGGCTGTGTGTGGTGCACGAGGGGCTGTGCGAGTACGAGCTGGTCGACATGGACGGCACCGAGGGTGACCGTGCGGCGCACACGCTGGCCGTGACGCTGTTGCGGGCGACCGGCATGTTGTCGGCGCCACCGATGCCGTCGCGACCGCTGCCCGCGGGCCCGTTCGACCCGGCGGAGGCGGCGCAGCTCCAGGGCCCGGTGGCGATGCGCTACGCCGTGCACGTGGGCGACGCCGACCCCTACGAGCTGGTCGACGAGGCGTTCCTCCCCCTCGTGGTGGCCGGCACCCGGACCGCCGATGACGACGGCGGCGAGCCACGCACGCGCGACACCGACCTGCCGCGTGCTGAGTCGCTGCTGGAGGTCGCCGGTGCCGAGGTCTCGGCGTTGTACCGGGCCGACGACGATCCTGAGGTGCTCGTGTTGCGGGTGTTCAATCCGTCGGCGACGGCGACCACGGTGACGGTCACGGGGCGGACCGGCACGCTCGTGGACCTTCGTGGTGAAGGTGACGACCCCTTCGACGGGTCCGTCGACCTCGCCCCCTGGGCGATCCAGACGATCCACCTCGACCCTCAACCCACCTAGACCCCCAACCCACGTAGACCCGAACGCCCGTCCGCAGCTCGACCGCTCCAGCGCGAACTCTGGGAGGTAACCCACGAAGATCGCCGGTTTCCTCCCAGAGTTCGCGGCGGTTCACCTCTCCCCCAAGCGAACTTCGGGAGGTTGCGACCGTAGAACCGTCGTAACCTCCCGAAGTTCGTGGCGTAGGGGTGCGGCCCGCTCGCCGAGACCCGGACACGACTGATCAGTCGCGCTCGCTGTGCTCGGCGATCTCGCGTTCGGTCCGTTCCTCGAGCTCACGCTTCGCCTCCTTCGAGCGTTCCTCGACCTCCTTGCGGGCACGCTTCGCCTGTTCCTCGACCCGCTTGAGCGCCTCCCGGGTGCGCTCCTCGATCTCCTTGCGTGCCTTGCGCGCCCGATCCTCGGCGTCACGCCGCGCCTGACGCAACGCATCCCGCCGGGCCTGACGCTCCTCTTTCGATTGCTCGTCACGATGCAGCTTCTCGACCGCGCGCTCCACCCGCTCGGACCGCTCCACCCGGGCCCGGTCGCGCACCGCGGCGTCGTGGTCGTCGGTGTCCGCGGGCTCCACGCTCCACAGGGTCACCCGGCCGATGTCGCGCAGGTTCTTCTTGCGGAGCGACCGCCAATGCAGCTCCGGGTCGTCCGCGATCAACTCGTGCAGTTCATCGGAGACGACGACGCTGCCCGGGAAGGCGATGTTCACCACTCTCGACGCCCGGTTCACGACCGGGCCGAAACAGTCGCCCTCCCGCTGGAGCACCGGACCCCAACTCACCCCGACCCGCACGTCAGACAACTCGTCGTCGTCACGGTAGGTGGCGGCAAGCTGCATCCCGACCTCGACGGCACGACGCGGATCGTCCACGCTGAACATCACCTCGTCGCCGATCATCTTGACGATGCGACCACCCAGGCCCGCGACGATGTCGTACGCGATGCGTTCGAACCGGTCGAGCACCTCGGCCAGGTCGGTCGCCGAGATCTGCTGGGAGAGCGACGTGAACCCGACCAGGTCGGCGAACCCGATCGCGAGGGTGGTGCTGGTCTCGGGGCCGCCGTGCAAGAGCCGGTTGCGCGCACCGGCCTGCATGTGGCGCTTCCACACGTACTCCAACAGCTTCGGCACGCGTTCGACGACCATCACCGACGCGAGCGTCGCCGGGTCGTCGAGCAGGACCGCCGCGACGCGACGGCGGACCTCCGGATCGACCGCGGGGGCCTCGTCGAGGTCGTTCGCGACGTCGGGCGCGTCGATCGCCGGCAACTCCATCGTCGCCGCGTCCGGAGAAGGTTTCCACGTCTCTGGCACGGGCTCGCCACTGGTCGCCTCGGCGCGCTCGGCCTCGACCTGCTGCGCGACGGCTTCGACCAGGTCCGCGGAACGCTCCATCAACAACTCCACCTGCGCCGCGGCGAACCGGGCCATCGCCTGACCGGCGACCCGGGTGATCTGCACCAACAGGTCGGGTTCAGTCGCACCGGTGTCGATCAGGTCGGCCAGGATCCCGAGGATCTCGACGTCGGCATCGGTGAAGAACACCGCATCCGCGGGAGGGTCGGGAAACCCGAGCGAGCGCCACAACTCGATCGTCCGCTCCGGGTCGAGCGGGGTGATCGCGAGCATCTGCTCGGTGGTCATCCGCGGCTCGTGCTCGAACACCAGCCGTTCGATCGCCAACAGCGCCAGGGTCCCTTCCTCGGCGGCGGCGTCGATCTCGGCGTCGGCCACGCCGTACTGCTCGAGCAGCCCACGCAGCGTCTTCGCGTCGGCCCGAGCGCGCGGCGTCACGAACCACCCCGTGACGGCCCGATCTGCAGGCCCGTCATCCGCGACCCACCCTTGGCGGTCGCCGACAGGTCACGCGCACCCAACAGCGCCTCGCCGCTCGCGCCGATGCCACGCCACGAGGGGTCCAGTCCCGGCGCGGTGACCTCCAGGTCGTCGGAGACGGCCCCATCATCGCCCGCCGGGGCGCACTCCCACAGCAACGCCGGACGGTCGCCGTGCCAACGCACGGCGTAGCCGACGGTGCCGAGCGGTGTCGAGACGCCGGTCGCCTCCAGCGACGTCCCGAGCCACGAGTCGGGGACGTGCGCGACACAGCGCAGGCGACCGTCACGACCCGTCGCGAGCAGGTCGAGCGCGAGCGATGCGACCGCGGCCGACACACCGACGTCGTGGCGGTTCGGCCCGTCGCCGGCATCCTCGCTCCACACCCCGGCGGAGGTCACGTCGTCGAGATACCGGTCGAGCACGGCCCACGCCCCGGCCGTGTCGCCTGCCTCCGACGCGTACGTCGCCGCCCACAACTCGCCGCAGCGGCCACCGCCGAGATCCGCACCGGTGGGGACCGGGTCGCCGGCGGTGTGTGGCGCACCCGCCGCCGTCACCGCCGCTGCCGCCGCCGAGAGCTCCCCGGCCCGGGTGAACACCGTCGACGCGGCGAGCAACACACGGCGGCGACGCCAGCCACCGATCGCCGTCGCGCCCGCCTCGACCGATGCGACGACCCGCGCACAGGTGTCGGCCACCGCACCGGCGAACAGGTCGTCGGCCCGTCTCGTGAGATGCGCGGCGAACGCCTCGACGAGCCAGGTGGCGTCACCGACGGCAGCGTCGGTGTGGGCCGCGGCGGCCCGTGCCAGCAGTACCCCGGACCGGTCGTGCAGGCCGAGCCGATCCAGCGCACCCGCCACGGCGGCCACGTGCTGCCAGCGGGGCGACCGGTCTGCGTCCCACACCGACCGGCCGATCGACGCCAAGGGATGGTTCGTCGTGGCCGACAGCCACGGAGCCGCCGACTCGGCCACCGCCTGCAGGCGCGGATCGGCGACCCGCACCCGTGCCAGCTCACGTGTCTGGGCACGCCACCCGCGGGCGACGTTGTCGGCAGGCGGGACCGCACCGGGGAACGCATCGGCATCCTGGCCGAGCGTGCCGTCGGGCTCGGGAACCGGCACGACCACCCGGAAGGCGTTCCGGTGCGCGAGCGGAACGACCACGACCGCTTCGGCGCCGCCTTCGGCGCACGCCACGGGCGCGAACGAGGTGGCCGTCGCCTCGCCACGACGCACCCGCGCCGTCAGATCCTCGTCGGCCCGCGTGCCGGCGAGTGTCCCCGCCGGGTCACGAGGCAACACCAACACCGGGCGCCCGTCGGCCCGCACCACTCCGCCCTCGATGGCGATCTGGTGGATCGGCGCGTCACCGACCACGCCGGCGGGCCGCACGGCGAACGCGGCGCCACAGGGCACCCCGGAGGTGTTCTCGACCTCGGCCACGACCACGTCGCGCACACCGGTCGTCGTCGGCACCGTCACCCCGAACGTGCGCAGGCACACGTCGCCACCCTTGACCCGCATGCGGGTCTCGATGACCGGCGTGTTGTGGTGCAGCGACTGGCGCACCGTGGCCTCCACGGCGGGGAAGTACCAACGGTCGTCGCCGGCGATCCACCACTCGATCGACGGCCACCCGGGCGCCACCTGGACGATGCCGACGTGGTCGACGATCGGCTCGCCGGGACCGTCGAGTGTCCCCAGCCTCGTCCAGTTGCGCGGCGATCGGTCCCGGTCGCCGGTCCCGGTCACTCGGTGCCCCGTGACGGCACCGCCCGTTCATGGCCGACCCGCCGCCGCAGCAGCCCGCGGTAGGCGTCGGTCGCGGGGCGTCCCTCGTGGCACGCGGCGTAGACCTCTTCGCAGATCGGCATCTCGAGGTCCATCTCGGCCGCCATCTCATGCACCACCTTCGAGGTCTTCACACCTTCGGCGACCATTCGCATGTCATCGATGATGGCCGCGATGGACCGCCCGCGCCCCAATTGCTCCCCGACCGACCGGTTGCGGCTCTGCGGACTGATGCAGGTCGCCATCAGGTCGCCCATGCCGGCCAGACCCGAGAACGTCGCCTCCTCACCGCCCAGCGCGGTACCGAAACGGATGATCTCGGCCAGGCCCCGGGTGATGACCATCGCGCGGGTGTTGTCGCCGGTGCCCAATCCGTCGGCCATGCCCGACGCGATGGCGATCACGTTCTTGAGGACGCCGGAGATCTCACAGCCGATCACGTCGTGGTGGGTGTAGACCCGGAAGAGGTCGCCCGAGAACAACGGTTGCAGTGCCGAGGCGACATGCTGGTCCTCGATCGCGAGCACGCTCGCGGCGGCGTCACCGGCGAGGATCTCCTTGGCGAGGTTCGGCCCGGTGAGCACCGCCACGGGGTGACCGGGAAGCTCTTCGGCGACGATCTGTGACATCCGGAGGCGGCTGTCGATCTCGAGCCCCTTGGTGAGGCTCACCACCGGCACCCAGGGTCGAACCCAGGACGCGACCTCGCGCACCGCGGTCCGGAAACCCTGGGAGGGCACGCCCATGACCACCACGTCGGCGTCGCGCACGGCCGACTCGAGATCAGAGGTGCACGCCAGCGACGTGGGCAGCGTGTAACCGGCCAGGTACCGCTCGTTGCACCGTTCGGTGCGGATCTGTTCGGCCACGACCGGGTCCCGCGCCCACAGGGTCGTCGGCGTGTTCTTCGCGACCAGCGCCGCCACCGTCGTCCCCCACGAGCCCGCTCCGACCACCGTCACCCGGATCTCCATGGGCCTCAGACTAGGCAACCGCCCACGGCGAGTTCCGACGGATCCGAACGTGATGCCACACGCTGAACGCCGGCCGTAAGGTGGACGGCCGATGGCGCCCGTGCGCACGACCCAGGTGGTGGTTCCCGTCAAGGCGTTCGCCCGCGCCAAGGCCCGCCTCGCACCGGCGCTGGCCTTGCCCCAACGCGCCGAGCTGGCCCGGCGGATGGCCGCGGGCGTCGTGCATGCGGCCGGGCCGGCACGGACCTGGGTGGTGTGCGACGACGAAGACGTCGCCGCCTGGGCCGAAGCCGAGGGAGCAGCCGTGTGCTGGCAACCCGGAGAAGGCCTGAACGGTGCGGTGCGCGCCGCAGTGCTCGAACGTTTCACCTCCGGCGCCACCCGGGTGGTGGTCGTCCACGGCGACCTGCCGTTGATCGCCTCGCTCGACGCGGTCGACCCGGCCGGCGACGAACTCGTCCTCGTCCCGGATCGCCACGGTTCGGGCACCAACGTCGTGTCGACGCCGACCGCGGCCTACCGGTTCGCGTACGGACCGGGTTCGTTCGACCGGCACGTCGCCGAGGCCGCACGCCTCGAACTGCCCATCTGCGTCGTCGAAGACGCGTCACTGGGATGGGACGTCGACGAACCGGCGGATCTCACCGTGTTCGACCCGGACCGCGTCTCACCGACCACCGGCTGACGCCCGAAAGGCAGCCGAGCGGGCGCCGCCCCGAGCACGCCTCCGGCGGAAAACGGCCGAGGCCGGAACAGGTCTCCCCGCTCCGGCCGCGTCGAACCGTCAGATCGGTGCCGCGCGCGGCACCACCGATCGTGATGTGGGTGCTACTTCTTGCCGTTGAGCTGCTCGCGCATCGTCGACGACGCCTTGAACTTCAGCGCCTTGCGGGCCGGGATCTTCACCGGCTCGCCAGTCTGCGGGTTGCGACCGGTCGACGCCTTCTTCTTGATGCCCTCGAAAGAGCCGAAGCCCGGCCAGGACACCTTGTCGCCCTTCTTCGCCGCCGCGACGGTGACGTCGAAGAACGCACCGAGGACCTCCTCGGCTTCCTTCTTGCTGACACCGGCTTCGCCGGCAACTCGGTCGAGCAGCTCTGCTTTGGTGATGTTCGGCACCAGAACCTCCAGAGGATGTGATCGCAGATGGGAGTTCCTCACCACATCACCGAAGGTGGCCTCGAAGTGAAGTCACGGCGGTTGACGTGGGTCGGGGTTTCCCGTGTCGGACGGCGGCCACTTCGACACGAACGGCATGTCATTCGGTGGTTTCCGTCTTCTCGGGAACACCACTTTGCTAGCAGGCTCCCGGGCCGAAAACGCGGATGGGCGCCCCCCGGGGCGCGGGGTCACCCGATCAGGGACCGACGAGCAACGACTTGAGATCGGCCTCGGACTCGGGGGTCACGAGCGCCAGAACCTCGTCGGCGACCTCGAACACGGTGTCGCCGTTCGGGACGATCACGTGCCCGTCGCGCACCACCGCGACGATCGTCGCGTCGCGTGGCAGGGCCATCTTCGACAACGGAACCGGACCGCACGGGAAGTCCGGGGCGAGACGGACCTCGACCAGCTTGGCCTCCGAACCGCGCAACGGCAGCAGCTGCACCAGCGACCCGACCGACACGGCCTCCTCGACCAGGGCCGTGAGCAACTGGGGCGACGACACCGACACGTCCACGCCCCAGGCCTCGTTGAACAGCCACTGGTTCTTGGGGTGGTTCACACGCGCCACGACCCGGGGAATCGCGAACTCCTGCTTGGCCAGCAACGACACCACGAGGTTCACCTGGTCCTCGCCGGTCGCGGCGACCATCACGTCGGCATCGTCCAGCCCAGCGGCGTGCAGCTCGGTGAGCTCACACGCGTCGGCTTCACGCACGGTCGCCTTCGAGGTGGCCGCCACCTCGGCCGCCCGGGCCGGGTCGCGTTCGATCAGTACGATCTGATGGCCGCTGCGCACCAGATCGCCGGCGATGTAGGTGCCGACCTTGCCGCCTCCGGCGATCGCGACCTTCACGAGGCGTCCTCCCCTGCCAGACGGGCCTGCAACGCATCTGCGGCCATGGTGTGCGACAGGACGAACAGCACGTCGCCCTCCTGGAAGATGAGATCGTCGGAGGTCAGCATCGTGGTGGCGTCGCGGGTGACGGCGACGACCGAGAACGCATCGGGTTCGTCGAAGCTACGCACCTTGCGTCCCGCCCAGTACTCCGACACGGGCAACTGCACCAGGTTCACGCCACCGAGCGGGTCGGTCCACAGGGGAGCCGCATCACCGGGCAGCAGCTTGCGCATCACCTGATCGGTCGTCCACGCCACCGTGGCGACCGTCGGGATCCCGAGACGCTGGTACAGCGTCGCCCGGCGAGGGTCGTAGATGCGGGCGACCACGTTGGGGATCTCGTAGGTCTCGCGGGCGATCCGGGCAGCGACGATGTTGGTGTTGTCGCCGCTGGTGACCGCGACGAAGCCGTCGGCCTCGCTCACGCCCGCGTCGTCGAGCACGTCACGGTCGAAACCCGACCCGGTGACCGTCCGGCCCGAGTAGCTCTCGCCGAGGCGTTTGCGGAGCGCGTCGGGGTCGCGGTCGATGATGGCGACCGAATGGCCCTCGTCGTCGAGGAGCCGCGCGAGTTCGGACCCGACCCTGCCGCACCCCACGATGACGATGTGCACGGGGCTCAATGCAACACGGTCGACGGCACCCACGGCAAGAGTTGCGGCGATCGCCGGGGGATCGCATCTCGATGAACCCCGCGCGGTAACGTGGCCGCGCCCCGGATGCACCACCCACGAGACGTCCGTCCCGGTGTTGTGATGCGAGACTTTCCACCGACCTGCGACCACCGGAACCCATGACTGCGCATTCGACCGTGAGGGTCGGCCGAGCCGGTGAGCGAGACCGACCGATGAAACCGACCGCCCCCCGAGAAGCCACGCGCCGGCGCGACGCGGCGTCGCGGTCGTGACCGATTCGTCGACCACGTCGTCGACGGAGACCGCGGCGCTGACGCCCCGGTCGCTCGACCACGCTCCCCTCCCCGACCTGCCCGAGTCGCTCGGCTACCGGATCAAGCGGCGCCTGCTGGGCGAACCGCTCGAGGGCGACGCCACCGACGAACCCGAACTGGGGATTCCCACCGCGCTCGCGGTGTTCTCCTCGGACTGCATCTCGTCATCGGCGTATGCGACCGAGGAGATCCTCCACATCCTGATCCCGGTCGTGGGCCTGTACGCGTTCAGCCTCGTCGTCCCGATCACCGTGGCGATCCTGGTGATGCTCACCTTCCTGATCCTGTCGTACCGCCAGACCATCAAGGCGTACCCCGCGGCAGGCGGCGCCTACCTGGTGAGCCGGGAGAACTTCGGCTACCGGACCGCGCTGATCGCCGGGCTTTCGCTCCTCATCGGGTACATCCTCACCGTGGCGGTGTCGACGTCGGCCGGGGTTGCCGCCCTGACGTCGGTCTTCCCGGCGCTGCGGCCCTTCTCGGTGGAATTGACCCTGGCGGTCGTGGTGGTCGTCGCGTACCTCAACCTGCGCGGCGCCAAGGAGTCGGGCAAGATCTTCATGGTCCCCACGTACCTGTTCATCGGGGCGATGGGGCTGATGATCGTGATCGGGCTGGTGCGTCTGGTCGCGGGCGGCGGGCTGGAGCACGTCGGTCTCGATGCGGGCATGGTCGGTGACCTGATGAAGATGCCGCACGGCACCGACGGGATCGCCGACGCGGTGATGAAGGGCGCCGGGTTGTGGGTGATCATGGGCGCGTTCGCGACCGGCTCGTCGGCACTGACCGGGGTCGAGGCGATCTCGAACGGGGTCAACACGTTCCACAAACCCCAGTGGAAGAACGCGCAGAAGACCCTGGTGATCATGGGGGCGATCCTGGGCACGTTGTTCCTGGGTTTGAGTTTCCTCGCCAGCCAGGTGCATGCGACCCCGTACGACTCCGGGTCGCCCACGGTGATCTCCCAGGTCGGCCAGGCCGTGTTCGGCGACGATGTGATCGGCCACGGGCTGTACTTCTTCTTCCAGCTCACGACGCTGCTGGTGCTGTTCCTGGGCGCGAACACCTCGTTCGCCGGGTTCCCGCGCCTCGCGGGTTTCGCCGCGACCGACTCCTACATGCCCCGCCAGTTGATGAAGCGCGGCCACCGACTCGTGTTCTCCAACGGGATCATCCTGTTGGCCGGCTGCGCGATGGTGCTGATCGTGGTGTCGGGGGCGAGCGTCAACAAGCTGATCCCGTTCTACGGCATCGGGGTGTTCACGAGCTTCACGATGAGCCAGGCGGGCATGGCCAAGCACCACCTCACCAGCAGAGAACCGCACTGGCGCCGGGGCCTGCTGATCAACGGCGGTGGCGCGCTGATGACGCTGACCGTCGCGATCATCTTCCTGTTCAAGTTCTTCTCCGACGGGGTGTGGGTGCTGTTGATCCTCGTTCCCGTCATGATGGTCGCCCTGGTGCGGATGAACCGCCAGTACACCGAGGAGGAAGCGGAGCTCGAAGAGGAGGCCGCGGAGCTCGCGAGTCGGCGGATCCTGCCCAAGTTGGTGGTGTTGGTGATGATCGACGAGGTGAACCGGGCCGCGGCCCGGGCGCTGCAGTACGGGCGCAGCCTGCAGCCGAGCGAGATCCGCGCGGTGCACCTCGCGGTCGACGCGAAACGGGCGAAGGAGCTCGCCGAGGAGTGGACGACCCTCGGGCTGGGGCGGATCCCGTTGCAGATCGCCGAGTGCCCCGACCGACGGGTCGCGAACGGCGCGATGAAGGTCGCCGCGGCCGAGGCGCGCAAAGGTGACCGCGAGGTGACGATCCTGCTTCCGCAGATGGAGTACCGCCGGTTCTGGCACCGCACCCTCCACGACCGCACGGCGTTGGCGATCGCCCAGGCGGTCGACGACCTCCCCCGGGTGAACGTGACCTTCGTGCCGTACCACCTACGGGCCGGCCGGGCCGAGAACCGGGTGAGCGTCGCTGACGTGATCGAGAGCCACACGACCACCCAGGTCCCACCGGTCACCGTGGCCGGAGGGCGCAGCAGCGCTGCCCCTCCTCCAGCGGGCTCCGACGACGATGCCGTGGACGCACGCCTCGCGGCGCTCGCGGCTCGGCCGCGGCCAGCTTCGGCAGGCGACTCGGGCATCGGCGCCGCCCGATTCCGCGACCGGGTCGAACTCGACGGTCGGGTCCAGTCGATGCGGGTCCAGCCGTGGTCGGGGGTGGCGACGCTGGAGATCACCCTCACCGACGACACCGGTTCGATCGCGGTGGTGTTCCTCGGGCGGCGCACGATCGCTGGGATCACGCCCGGCACGCGCCTGCACGTGTCGGGCGTCGTCGGCTCCCACCACGGCCGCCTGGCGATGCTGAATCCCCGCTACCGCATCAAGGGCTGACCTCTCGACACGGGCGATTCGTCGCCGCGCCGCGCGGCCGCTCGGTCCGGCTTGCGCGCCGACGCACCGAGGGATAGACCTTCGCGCTTCCCACCCGCCTCGTCAGACGGATGGCACGCACTCGAGGTAGAGACTCGATGTCGAGCAGGTCCCCGTTCTCTGACCCGGCAGCGCACGCCGCCCGCGCCACCCACCCCGACCGCCCGCGGGTGCCCGAGCTTCCCGAGCCGGTGTCGTACCGACTCAAGAAGCGGCTGTTGGGGCCACCGCTGCACAGCAACGAACTCGACGAGCAACGTCTCGGCAAACCCACCGCGCTCGCGGTGTTCTCCTCGGACTGCATCTCGTCATCCGCGTACGCGACCGAGGAGATCCTCCACATCCTGATCCCCGTGGTGGGCCTGTACGCGTTCAGCCTGGTCGTGCCGATCACCGTGGCGATCCTGGTGATGCTCACCTTCCTGATCCTGTCGTACCGCCAGACCATCAGGGCCTACCCCGCCGCGGGCGGGGCCTACATGGTGACCCGCGACAACTTCGGCTACCGGAGCGCGTTGGTGGCCGGCCTGTCGCTGCTCACCGGCTACATCCTCACCGTCGCGGTGTCGGCCTCGGCCGGGATCGCCGCGCTCACCTCGGTGTTCCCGGCGCTGAATCCCGACAAGGTGGTGTTGACGCTCGGGGTCGTCGCGCTCATCGCCTATCTGAACCTGCGAGGGACCAGGGAGTCCGGCAGGATCTTCATGGTTCCGACCTATCTGTTCATGATCGCGATGGCGCTCATGATCGGGATCGGGTTGGTTCGGGGCGAGATCGGCAGCGGCCTGGAACACGTCACGCTGCACGGAGGCACGGTCGGCGATCTGATCGCCAATCCGCATGGCACCAGCGGCGTCGCGGACACCCTCATGAAAGGGGCGGGGCTCTGGGCGATCCTCGGAGCGTTCGCGTCGGGTTCATCGGCATTGACCGGCGTCGAGGCGATCTCCAACGGCGTCTCGGCCTTCCGACCGCCCGAGTACCGCAACGCCCGACGCACCCTGGTCCTCATGGGGGTCACGCTCGGCGTGTGCTTTCTGGGTCTGGGCTTCCTGTCGACGCTCGTCCATCCTGTTCCCTACGAAGCGGGCAGCCCCACCGTCATCTCCCAGGTCGGCAAGGTCGTGTTCGGTGCGGGTCCTGCCGGGCACGTGCTGTTCTTCTTCCTGCAGGCGGCGACCCTGCTCGTGCTCGTCCTCGGGGCGAACACGTCGTTCGCGGACTTTCCGCGCCTGGCGAGTTTCGCGGCGACCGACTCCTACATGCCCCGCCAGCTCATGCAGCGCGGGCATCGCCTGGTGTTCTCCAACGGCATCCTGTTGTTGGCGATCTGCGCCGGGGTGTTGATCATCGCCTCGGGCGCCAGTGTCAACAAGCTGATTCCCTTCTATGGGATCGGGGTGTTCACCAGCTTCACGATGAGCCAGAGCGGCATGGCCAAGCACCACCTGACCCACCGTGAGCGACACTGGCAGGTGGGGCTCGTGATCAACGGCTTCGGGTGTGCGATGACCGCGGTGGTGACGTCGATCTTTCTCTACAAGTTCTTCGCCCAGGGCGCGTGGCTGCTGGTCGTGCTGGTGCCCGTTCTCGTGGCGGTGCTGGTGCGGATGAACCGCCAGTACGTCGAGGAGGAGGCCGAACTCGAAGAGGAGGCCGTGGAACTCGCCAGTCGGCGGATCCTTCCCAAGCTCACGGTGCTGGTGATGGTCGGTGACCTGAACCGGGCGACCGCCCGTGCCCTGCAGTACGGGCGTAGCCTCCAGCCGAGCGAGATCCGCGCCGTGCACGTCGCCGTCGATGCGCAACGCGCCCGGGCGCTCAGTGACGAATGGACCACCCTGGGGCTCGGACGCGTGCCGCTGCAGGTGGTGGCGTGTCCTGATCGGCGGATCGCGAACACCGTGCTCGAGATCGCCGCGGCCGAAGTCGACAAGGGCGACCGCGAGGTCACCATCCTGCTGCCCCGCAACGAGTACCGCCGCCTGTGGCACCGGATCCTGCACGATCGCACGTCATCCGCGATCGCCCGTGCCGTCGATGCGCTCCCCCGCGTCAACGTCACGTTCGTCCCCTACCACCTCGAGGCCGGCCGCCGGAGTGGGCGCTCGACCGTCGCGGACGTCATCGTCGTGACCGATTCCGCCGCGCCGCGCTCGACGGCGTCGATCGGCGGTCGCCGTGATGGCGCAGCGATGGGCTCGTCCGCCTCCGACGTTCCGCGCCGACCGGGATCGCCGGACAGGCGCGAATCGATCGGCTCGGTGGCGTTCAGAGACCGGGTCGTGCTCGAAGGGGAGGTGGCGTACCTGACCGTGCAGCCCTGGTCGGGCGTGGCGACCCTCGAAGTGGTCCTCGCCGATGCGACCGGTGAGATCTCGGTGGTCTTCCTCGGGCGCCGCAGCATCGCCGGCATCGAACCGGGGACCCGCCTCGTCGTCGACGGCATGGTCGGCTCCCATCACGGCCACCTGGCGATGCTGAACCCCCGCTACCGCATCTTGGGCTCAACACACACCGAGCGAAATCCGGGAGCGACCCGACGCCCCGGCATTTCTTGAGAAATCGGTTGCAACTCGAACATGTGTTCGCTCGAATACGGGATAGGGATCTTCTCGATTCCTCCATGCCGGTCTCGGAGGCCGCTGCGGGGATGGACCTAGAGGATCTGAGGGTTGCCTTGGTGGAGGCGTCGGCGTCGATCGCGGCGGGTCAGG
>CAZQSU010000014.1:0-44286 GCA_964595905.1 uncultured Iamiaceae bacterium | reverse complement strand
TTCCATCACCTACTCATACAAGACCTCGCCGGATCCTTGACATAGGAGCATCATTTTGGATCGAGCCGGAGCGGAGGTCGGCCGAGTCGGGGCGGGCGGCGGCACGACATCGAACGTCGCTCGCGCTCCCGCGGGAGCGCGAGCGTGCAAGCGTGGTCGCGGAACATCCGCTGGGGTCGCGTTCGCGGAAGCGGTGGGGGCTCCCGCGGGAGTCAGGAGTTGCCAGGTCATGCAGCCGTTGTCCGGCGGCTCGGCCTGGGTGCCCGTCGGGGTTTCATTGTCCAACGTCAGAGCGACAACCGCATCGTAATACGAATGACTTGTCGCTGTGACGTTGGACAACCGGTCCACCCGACCATCGGCTCTCGACCGCCCGGCGCGCCTGCGAGCGCGCATGAGGCGCGCATGGGCACCCGATGGCGTTGCAACCGACGCACCCGCGGGCGCGGCCTGTGACTCCCGCGGGAGTCGAGAACCTTGGGTGACGCCTGGCGCGCTACGTCTACCGCCAGCCCGAGGGTTCGACACAAAATGTCAAACGAGCCCCGGTTCGGAGCGAGTCTTCCACCGGCAGGCCCACCCTGGATCCCTGGGAGCCAGGGTACCAGGTGGGTGTGACGCTCCGTGCTGAGCAGGGACGGGCGACGGGATGGTTTTCGAACCCCCTCGCGATCCCGCGGAAGCGCGGCGATGCAGCGTCGGCTGGGGCGCGCCTGCGGGCGCTCTCGAACAGTTCCAGGTCGGCGAGGTGGAGGAGCAGGTGAGAGCGCACCGGAAGGCGAACTCCCGGCTCCCGCGGGAGTCGGGGGCTGCCGGATGGTTCCGTTGTCGGCGATCAGCCGGAGAAGCTCCGATCGGTCCGACGGCATCAGTCGGACGCGTCGAGGAAGACTTGCATCTGGATGGTCGACCCGCCACGGACGACGGTGATTTCGCAGGCGTCGCCGGGGAGGCGGGCCTTCATCGCGGCGATCAGGTCGCCGTAGCCGTTCACCGGGTCGCTGTCGACCGCGACGATCACGTCGCCGAGCTGCATTCCGGCCGCCGTCGCATCGGTCGTAACGGCTTCCGTCGGAGTGGGGAGGACCTGAACGGACTCCGGTGACGCAGTCTGCTCGCTGGGACCACGGGTGGCGAGCACGATGACGGCGATCGCCAGCACTACGATGAGGCAGACGCCGCCGATGATCGCCGCGATTGCGCCACGTCGACGTGCGGCGCCGACTGTCGGGGGCGCGCCGTGGCCCGCGGCCGGCGAGGACGGTGCTGTCGGGTGCGCGCGGGCTGCGTCGTAGCGCACCGTCGGCTCGTCGCCAGTGGGTAGGTACGAGGTCGGCGGTGGGGAGCCGGTCAAAGGTGGTGCACCGGCCACCTCGAAAGGGCCGCCTCGACTGACGGTGGGCGGCCGCATCGCCGCCCCAGGTTGTGGCGGTGTTTGTGGTCTACTGGGAGGCAGGCTGCCCGAGTCGACTGTGGGCACCCCGCTTCGACCTGCGGCGGCGGGCTGCGTCGTGCCGCAGTGTGAGCAATGGTGGCACCCGAGGCGACGGGGTTGTCACAGGCAGGACAGGTGGTCATGACGCCCGGCAGCGTCGCACGCCCCGGGCGCGCGACTCAGGCGTCGCAACGCGCGCGCGGGCATGGCAAATTGCTTGCCCGCCAAAGAGGGAGACCCACTCGATGAAGCACGGCCGCCGAACCTCTCGAAGCCGCACGACCACCCGCCACCG
The DNA here is from genome assembly GCA_964595905.1 of uncultured Iamiaceae bacterium. GTDB lineage: Bacteria > Actinomycetota > Acidimicrobiia > Acidimicrobiales > Iamiaceae > JAFDWI01. The sequence continues at coordinate 42,556 of CAZQSU010000014.1, read as the reverse complement.
CATCGTGGCAGGCATCGTGACGTGCGCGGCCATCGGCGCGCTCACCGGCACCGGCATAGCCAGCGCCACCTCCGCCGGAACCCGTATGGCCAGCGTGAAGAATGAGCCCACTCAATGTTGGATCGCGCCCCAAAAACTTGTTACACCTGTCGCCGTGGTATTGGAGGCCGATGATAATTCAAAACGGTCAACCCTTGATGGTAAGTATGATATAGATCGCCTGACAGACCTTTGGCGCGTAATGAGCAGCGGCTATGAAGATGTAAAGTTTTATCTTTGGAATGAGTCGACGGCTCCGACGTTATTGACGGAGCTTTCCACCGCCAATAGCCAGAATTTTGGAGCTACGCCGAATAAGGTAGAGCTCTCACATCTTAACGGTAGGATCATTGTTAACTATACTTCATTAGAGGCGGCGCAATTCTCGGATGCAGTTCTTTGGATACCTGATTATGCTTCCAAGAAAGCCTTTCCTATAGTCAACGGTTCATCTAACGTCGAACACCAGGATCCCGCATCGGTGAGCAAGGATTCGTGGGATTCAGGAGACATTGTCTTTTCCGGGACGAACGGACTTCGGAAAGGCTCGATGATCCTCTTGCCAGAGGCTTCAAGCAATTTTGAGCTTGATGGAACTGCAATCAACAATCCGGCCAAGCCTGTCCGAGTTACCGTTGGAAACGTGGCTGTTACGATAGGAGATACGGATTGTGGCCTTTCCGTTAGCGCGGAACCGAGCGACGGGAGGATTCCATCGACCACAATGGAGTCAGGTAATTCGATCGATCTCACGCTTCCTGCCACGCTTCACTGGAGCGGCGGAAGTGGAATCGGATCACTCGGCGTCACTCTACAGAGCAACCAGACTGAGCTAGTCGAGCCAACCTTGAGCCTTGAGCCTGATGGTTTAAATCCCTCGGGATCGTTACCGGGTAGTGGAGCGCCTGAGGACTCTGCACCATCGAGCAAGAGAAAAGCCGCGGAGACGCCATCTGGCTCGAAGGTTCCAGCAAACGACAAGCCCGACTCCTCATCTGGTCCGATCCTGGCCGGCGGCGTCATCGGGTTGCTGGTCGGTGGGGGAGCCGGGGCGGCGCTGATGGCTTCGCGGCGGCGAAACGACGGTACCCAGCCTGGTTTCGGTACCGGCATGGCGGTGGCCGGTGGGCCGCCACACCCGTATGGCCCAGGCCCTGGTGGCTACACAACCGCGCCGGCAACTGACGCTTGGGGGAACCCGATCATGGCAAGTGCAACGCCTCCACCCGGGCCGGCGGTGGCCGATCTCGCCAGAGCGAAACGAACCGACCAGACCCCACGCGAATGGACTGTCGCCGTGCCCGGCGGCACGGCCGTCCGGCTCGACGACGTCGGCACCGCGCGGCTCATGCCCCGGGTAACCGACAATGGCGTCGTCTGGGCGATGGGTCGCCAGGACGTCGCCGCGACCTCGGGTTGGTTCGAGAAGCGCCGAGGCAAAGGCGAAGACGCTGAGCCGACGCTGCGCATCCACTCCAGTGGTCGCGGCATCATCGGTGTCTACGACGGCACCGGTGGCGCGGGGGCGACCGTCGCCCGCACCACCGGCGACGGCACCGAGCTGTCGGGTGCGTGGGTGGCTTCACGACTGGTCCGTGATGTGGTCGAGTCGTGGTTCGCGATCGCCGTCAGTGAAGGCGACCGGGCGCTCGAAACGGGCGAGTTGGCGTCGACTCTGCACAAGGTGCTTGCCGACGAGGCGACTCATCTGCCCGCGGCTCGCACCGGCGTGCGTGGATCGCTGCACCGGGTCCTGCCCACGACCGCGGCGTGTGTGGCCTTCGATGCCGGCGCCAACGGCGGCACCATCGACGCGCTCTGGGCGGGCGACTCCCGGGCGTTCGTGCTCTCCCCGGGTAGCGGCCTGCAGGCCCTGACCCGAGACGACACCCGCGAAGACGACGCGCTGGAGTTGATCCGCAACGACCAACCCATGGAGAACCTGATCGCCGCTGACCGGCCCTTCAGGGTCAACCATCGCAGGTACGGCATCGCGTCGCCGATCGTGCTCGTCACCGCGACCGATGGCGCATTCGGCTACGTACGCACCCCGGCGCATTTCGAATATCTGCTGTTGCACGCACTGGTCACGGCCGATTCCATGAACGACTGGTCGGCCCGGCTTCTGGCCGCCTTCGCCGAGTTCGCCGCCGACGACGTGTCGTTCTCGATGGCCGCGATCGGGTTCGCAAGCTTCGCGGAGCTCAAGGCCCAGCTCGCCGCCCGCCACGACTATCTGGCGGCCGAGCACTGGAAGCCGTTCGTCGACAACACCGGCGACGCCGAGGCGATCGAACGCCTGCGTGAAGACTCCTGGAAGGTCTACAAGGACCTGTACGTCGAGAAGCTCAGCGAACCCGACGTGGCGATCGGGGCCGAACAGCGTCCCGCAGGTCAGTAGACGGTCATCTGCCGTGACCGGCGCCGGGGATATCGGGGAGGGACGTCCGGTCGGGCAGTCGGACGGTCAACCGTGGGCGTGCACGTCGTGTGGCACCAGAAGTGCCGCCGGCGCCGCCTACTGCGAAGCCTGCGGTGCGGGGCGACCGGCCGGGCTCAGCGGCAACCTCGGCCAGTCGGCGGTATCGGGCCCCCGGGTCCCGACAGTCACGTCGTCGTCGACGCCGCGGTACGGGGCGGCCGGCCGGCCGGATCCGACCAGCGTGGTGCCCCGCCATCCGGGCTCGGGCTCGGCCGCCCATGGAGCCACCGCCGGTGGTCCACTGCCCAGAGCCGACGTGGCCCCCGGACATGGCGCGGCCAGCTACGAGCCGTCAGGCACGGCGCCGCCCGGATCGGGCACCAAAATCTGGATCGTGGTCGGCGCACTGGGTGGCATCGTGGCCGTGTTGGTGGTCGTGCTCGTCGTGGTGCTCCTGTCCGTCGGCGGGAACGACAAGCAGCCGGTCGCGGCGGTCGTCCCCGCCGACACCGCCCCTTCCGACACGACCGTATCGGCCGGCCGGGTCGTGCAGATCCCGGCCCAGGTGCCGGACGCGACCACCACAACGACCACGATCCCCGCCGACCCCGACCAGGTGGCCGCCGACGACTTGCAGCAGACCGCCGACGCCGACAAGGCGAAGGTCGAGGAACTCGTCGGCTACTGGGTCCCCCAACTCGACTCCAAGCAGTACGGCATGACGAACCTCGACGGCGTCGAGTTTTGGGACAACCGGGCCATCGCCGAGAACTACCAGTCATACGTCGCGCGGTATCCCGACGCGCTGCTCGTGCGCAGCGGTGACTTCGAGGACTTCGAACCGGGTTACTGGGTTGTGCTCATCCCCACCAGCTTCGCTTCACCGGACGGTGCGCTCGCGTGGTGCACCGACCAAGGGTTCGATCGTGACCACTGCTACGCAAAGCTCGTCAGCCACGATCCGAATGTCCATCCCAACGCGAAGCTCAACCCTTGATCACTCGGCTGATCTGCCGTACGGGCCGAGTCGCCCCGCATCGGGGCGGAGCATCACGCAGCGTGAGAGTCTGACTAGGTCGCAGGTCTCATTTCGGCCGCTTCCACTGGACAATCCGCCTGCAGCTGCGTAGAACGTGTCCCAGAAAACGACCAGATAGCGCGTACACACGTGATCTGGCCGCCGTTTCGCCGGTGACGGGGACCTCTCCCCATTGTCCGATTCGGCCGTGCCCGATACAACGTGGCGTACGAACCGAAGGTCCCTGAGGGAGGAAGAGTATGGCGAACCGCATAGGCGTGATCGAGGCCGATGAGATCGAGCGGATCGGTCGACTATCGGCGCTTGGGGCCGCTGGCTGCAATGTCGTCGACGCCGGCTCGCCAATGGATGCCGTGGACTGGAGTGACGCCGACTGGCGTCGGTTCGACGTGGTGCTCTTCGGCGTCTCGCCCGACAGCACCTCCTGGGACCGCTACTGGAGTCTCGACGTCGCCCGAACCGCACACGAGGTACACCCCAACCTGCGGATCATCGGTCTCCACCACGCCGCCATGCATCCCCTCGTTCGGCCGCGTCTCACCCAGGCCGGCATCAAGCGCGCATGGCCGGCTCTCCGGGCGCGTACTTCGTACGCGCTGGTCGAACTGCTCACCCCACTGCCCCACGAGGCCGACGAATCCGCACGATTCCATCCCGACGTTCGCGGTGCGATGGTGGGACCGCGCACCGACCCGGCCGCGGTACTCGCCTACGTCGAGGACGAAGAGTTGAACGCGGTATTCGACCACACCGAAACCCAGGCCGACACGGGTCTGTCGAGGCGAGCGATCATCCGGGTTCGTCGCCGGATCACCGAGTTGGGCGACCTGAGCGTGCCCGCGGGATTCGCCACCGGCGGACCATGCGTGGACCGTTCACTGCCGTCGTGGCGGGCGATCGTCGACTACGTCAACAGCGCACGCGGCTGTGCCGGCACCGCGGGGTATGCACTCCCAGCCTTCGCCGAGGCCGCTCTGTCGGCATGATCGGACCGGTGTTGCCCGACGGTGTCGATCGCTGTCGGTCATGCGCCTGCGATTGCGCCGAGGACCGCCGAGCGGGACAGGTCCCAGTTCGCGGTGGCATCTGATCCACGCAAGTATTCGATCGTGAGGATCGGGGTGCCTCGTCCGCGCCCGATCCACGAACCGAGCGAACCCGGCGTCTCCTCACCGAGGTTGTCGCTGGACTTGACACGCATGCCGCTCAGGTCCGAGAACCGTCGGGCGATGTGCTCCGCTGGCCCGTCGAAGTTGACGAATGTGTCCTCACGCCAACCGTGAGCCACCAGGACGAGGTCGGGACGTTCGTGCACGACGACGTCGTGCACGGTCTTCGCTTCCGGCTGGCTCAGAGGAGTACCACCGAACGCCGGATCCGACGAGTCGAAACTTTCTGCAGGGTAGTTGCGGTTCAAGTCGACGCCGTTGGCGTTCGCACGGGTGTCTGCGGCGCGACCGTCCGGATTGAGGTCTTCGATGATGAGCAAGGTCACCTCGTCGGCCAGGTCCGCGTCGATGAACGCCTGCGGAAGCTCGGCCGTCGCGACGGCACCTTCCGGTTCATCACCATGGATTCCCCCGACCCAGAGAACGACCCGATCGCCGTGTCCGACCGTCTTCATTCGGATTGGGCGATCCTCGACCGACCGTCCGACTTCTGTCCATGAGCCCATGTCGGACACAACGGTCGTCGTCGGAGCCGAGTCCCTCGGAGGTGATACGGAGCGCTGCGGGTCGACCGGCACGCTCGAAGGTGAGGTCGTCGGAGCAGGGGATCGGGCAGCGTTCTGCGATCCACCGCAATCAGAAACGATGATCGCCGAAGTCACCACCGTCACCAGTGCAAGGTGGCCGCGCCGATGGCGATCCGGCACGGTCGACCTCATGACCGGACTCGTTTTCGACCAGGCTGCCCGGAAGTGGTTCGATTCCGCTCAGACGTCGGTGAACTTCCAATCGCTGCGGAGCGACGTGCCGGCAGCGAGCGCATTGACCTTTTGCACGAGTGCCTGCTTTGCGGCCGTGGCGTTCTCACCAGCCTGAAGGCCGGCCGGCATGGCGTCGTTGAACGTCAGCGGCTTCGAGCCCGGGCACCCTGCATCGGCATACGGCGCCCAGTACTGGTCGATGTACGTCGAGAACTCGTCGTCGAAATCGAGCGAGGACTGCATCGCGTTGGCGAAGTCGTGAGCGGCAGGCGCAATGGTTCCCGTCCCGGCGTCGGCAACGAGACGCTTGGCGGCGTCGAGCATCTGGCTGCGATTCTCGATGATCGTACGGATCGAGGATCGTGCGTCAGCCGATGAGGTACAGACGTTTCCGTTGTAGGTACCGTTTGCCAAGCCTTGCACGGCCCCTCGTCCGTTGCTCGACGCTTCCATCAGGTTCACGAGTTGGGCCAACAGGTCGTCGTCGCTCACATTGCCGTGCGGCTTGGCGTTCGATGCGTACTCGGTCTGGGAGTCGTCACCTGTGTCGATGCGGAGGGTCGTCGGACTCACCGTGTAGGTCGTTGGCGGATTCCCTGCATTCGTCGCCACGAATTCCTGGGCGGCCTCGTTGTAGTCGGCATCCAGCAACGGAGACCAGTCGAGGCCGGTCGTGCGACCCCAGTAGTAGTACGAGGCGTCGTTCGCCCCCGATGGGTCGTCCGTGCAGATCACCACTTGCGATCTCGAGGTCTCCAAGGAGGTCACTGCGTCGTACTGCCTTGTCTCGCACTTGTCGCTCGCCCACGTCGCGGGTGTCGGCCAGACTCCGCTGATTGCCGTGGCAACGACGGTGTCCGGCGTCGATTCGACAGCCGGCGCCGTGGTATCGGCGCTCGGGTCCGCAACCGTCGAGGACTTCGACGAGGATGCTTCTCCGAGGAACATGAACGCGAGACCGGCGACAAGTGCGATGACGAGCGCGGCGCCGCCACCGATCCCGAACCACTTCCAACCTGAACGCGACTTCGGGGGTGGATCCGCCGACGCCGGAGTTCGCATCGGTGGCGAACCCGTCGGATAGCGGCCGACATGTCCCGACAAGGTCGTCGGCTCGTCACCGGCAATGCCGCCGGGACCCCACGGCGACGACACGTCGCTCGGTCCACTCTGGCCCGGAACCGCACCCTGATACGAGCTCCCGGCACGAGTCGGTGTCGGCGTTGCCGTGGAGCCGACCGCGCCGGCGACGGCCGTGCCGCACACCTCGCAGAACTGTGCTCCTGGCGCGAGCCTCGTTCCACAGCTCAAGCAGTTCATCGCGTTGGTTCCCTTCCTCTGATCATGACGATGCCAAGTACAACGTGATCCCGTTCGCGATCGCCAGGGCGGCCTTTCGGCGATAGCTCGCCGATTTCATCATTTCGGCATCGGTCGCGTTACGCATGTTGCCGCATTCGATGAAGACCTTGGGGACCGTCGAGAGGTTGATGCCGGCCAGGTCGGTGCGGGGCATGATGCCGTCGGATCCCAGGTAGTCGGAGACCGGCATCGAGGTCTGGGAGAGATAGGTGTCCCGAAGGATCGATGCAAAGGTCGACGACGACTGGACGATCTCGTTGTGACATCCCGAGCATCCGGCCGGCCGCAATACATGGAAGCCGCGGCCTGATGCCGGACCTCCGTCGCCGTGAATCGATATCGCCACGTCGGCATCGTGGGCGCCACCGGACGCGGCGCGCTCGTCGACGCAAGGTCCGACGCCGTTGTCAGTGTCGCGGGTCAGGTACACCGTCGCACCTTTGGCCCGGAGATCCGCGGCCGCCTGGGTTGCCACGTCGAAGGTGAATGCGTGCTCGGGGTATCCGTCGTTGGTCTGTGTCCCACTCGTGTCGCACTCCTTCGTCCTCCCCTCGGCCATCGGAACCTGTCGGTTGATCTCGGCAGAGTGGGAACTGTTGCCGCCGTTGTGGCCCGGGTCGATGACGACGACCTTTCCGCGGAGCACCGTCGAACTCACTGTTCGGGCGAGTGATGTCGACGTGGCGGTCGGATCAGATGTCGACGTGGCACCATCGGGCGCCGAGCCGGCGTTCGTGGTGCTGACCCGCAGTGTCGAGATCGCCGTCGAGGTGGGTCGCAGCGGGTCGGACGGATCGCTGGGTTCGACCGAGGTAGTCCCCGAGTCGTCATGGTGGGTCGCGACGGTCACCACTCCGATCATGCAGATGGCGACCACTCCGAAGCCGGCGACGGCGCTGCGGATCTGTCGGTTGCGTTTGATGGCACGCCTTCGGGCATGCCGGCCTTTGGTCACTGACCCTCCTTTGCCGCTTCGGCGAGCCGAACCAGATCGTCCGGCGTCACCAGACGCACGGCCAGCGCGTATTCGACGAGACGCGCACGACGGTTCGTCGCGAGTTGGTCATGGCCTCCGTGCAACCCGCGGACCCCCGCCCGATCGAGCTTGGAGCACACCGCGTCGAGCTGTCGATTGAACTTGGTGATCGTCCAGCCGAGGGAACGGGCGGCGTCGGCGTTGGACGGAAGTTCGGTGATCGACGCACGGTTCCGCTCTAGCGTTGGGGCGCTCAACGCCAACACGCACATGCGCTGATTGTCGGTGAGCGCGACCGGTCGGAGGGTACTGGTCCCTCCCACCCGGGTGATCGTGCTCGGAACGGTCAAGGGTGCCGCGCCCAGGTGCAGGCCCAGTAGATAGTTGGTGGGACCTGCGGTGAAGCGCACCTCGGTGACCGGAAAGACCAGTGGCAGCGCGCCACCGGGCGACAACCACGCGTGCATGGCGCCTGCGTCGTCCGACACCGTGGCCGACAGGTTGCTCCCCACATTTCGGAGCCACCAGAGTCGATCGAAGGTCAGCTCCAGGAAACTGCGGTGCAGGTACGGGTTGTCATCGATGACGACATCGCCCTCCCGACCCAGCAGAAACGGCGCGGTAGGGTCGACGTCGGTCCACTCGTCGCAGAATTCGACATGGAGCGAGTTGGCGGCTGTTTCCGTGGTCATCCTTCGGCACCCGATCTGTGACTGCACGCGTGGGCATAGGCCTCGGGCAGATAGGCATTCGGAAGTGTGATCGCCGCAGCGTCGATCGTTGCGTCCGGAGGGACCAGAGCAGTGACATCGTCACCGAGGCCGGTATTGGGCTTGGACGCGTTGACGACGAAGCACGGCGGTCCGGGCTCGCACGTTGCTGCCGGGAGTGGAACGCCCGCCACGCTGAGCCCGGTGCAGGTTCCGGCGCCGTCGGTGCTCAGGCGAATTTCGGCTCGGCCCGTTCTCACCTGGTCGCCTGTGAGGCGAATCGTCTCATACTGGGCGCGGTTGCCGGCCGGTCCGACGCGGATGTTGAACCCCACGGCAGGATCATCGGGAGCGGTCCAGGTCATCGTCGACGTGATGGCGCCGTCGTCGCCCCTGGAGAAGGGGACCAGAGCCAGATCGGTCGGTGTGACCGCAGGGACGCCGGCCTCCTCGCCGGCCACGATCGATTGAGGTGGAGCATGGCTCCGGGTGCCTCGGCTCTGCGGGTCGTCCGAGACGTTTCGACCCGCCGCCGAGAACACCGCCACGACCGCAACGACGGCGACCGCGAACGCCCCCACCGCCGCAACAGGTTTCCAGGGGAAAGGGTGGCGCGGCTTGCGGGTCCGTGGCGGGGGCAACGGACCGACCTCGGCGGCCGGAGCAACGGGAGTCCGTGGTGCGGAGGGGACGGGGGGCTCCGGGGCTGCCCGTCGGTACGGTGCGCCAGGTCTCGACGGTGTGCGTGCACCCGGACGCGCGACGGTCTCGTCATGATCGTCCGCGGCCTCCATGCTGCTGGTTCTGCCTGGGACTACGGCATCCGATCGTGCTCGGAAATCTGCTGCGGTCGCACCGGGGGCGGCGGTGATGACGTCGGCGTTCACCGTCGGGCCGGTGGGAGCACCGGGGAACACGACCGGCGGAACGGTCGGGGTCGGTGGCGCGAGCCGAGCTGCAGGCGGCGTCGTCGACGGCGCCGCGATCGGCTCGGAAGAGCTTGGACGCTCGGATGGAAACCGGGGATCGGCGACCGAGGGCGGCCCGTCAGGATCGACCACCTGAATCGGTCGTCGTGTCCGATCGTCGTCGGCTCCGTCAGCTCGTGTACGTCTTGCTCGCCCACCGATGCCTGCCACGTCGATGGGCGTCGGTTGCAGTCGGAGTTGCTGCTCGACTTGTTGAAGTGCCTGGGCGAAGGCCAACGCCGATTCAGGTCGGTGACTCGGGTCGATGTGCATTGCCTGGGCGACGAGATGGTTCAACGAGGCCGGGACGTCGGGCCGAGCGATCGGGGTGATCGTCCCGGCGAGTGCGCGCGTGAGGATCGCTTGATCAGTGTTGTTGCCGTCAGGCGACCAGAATGCCGAATGCCCTGCAGCGAGTGCGGCGATGGTGGCCCCGAGGCCGTAGACGTCGGTGGCGATCGAACCAGGTGAGCGTTCCGCGATCACCTCTGGAGCCGAGAAGGCGATCGTCATACCTGTTGCCGCGGTGAGCACCCCTCCGGTGTGGACTCCGGAGATGCCGAAGTCGGTCAGCCCGGGACGGTCGAACGTCGAGGTCAGGATGTTGGCGGGCTTGATGTCACGGTGGACGATGCCGGCGCGGTGGGCCGTCTCGACCGCGCCGGCCACCTGGATCCCGGTTCGCAACACTTCCGAGACATCGAGGGTGCCTCCTCTTGCTCGTTCACCGAAGTGCGGTTTGGGGTAGTGCTCCATGACGATGAACGGGCGTCCGTCGGGCGAAAGCCCACTGGAGAAGATCGTCACGATGTATGGGTGGGTCGAGACCTCGGCCATGATGTCCGCCTCGGCGTCGAACTGGGCGAGTGTGTCGGTACTGAGGTGCTCCTGTCGCAGGATCTTGATGGCGACCGAACGGGACGGACGATGCTGGGTGTAGAGAAACACATCGGCGAATCCTCCACCACCGATCCACCGGTCAGCGGTGAATCCCGGCAGCTCCGGCGGCGCACTCCGAGGCCCGCGACTCATCGTCGGCTACTCCGGAACAGCCTGAAAGGCACCATCATTCGGCGTCCAGGAGGTATCGACATTCGGAAACCTCGGCGAAGACGATCCGACTACCGGGAGGAATCGGAAACGGTTCGCCCGGCCGGAGCTGGAAGAGGACCTGCCCGGGAAGTTGCACGAAGGTGTGGTTCATCGATTCGCGGTCGATGACCTGCACCTGCCAATCGGCGAGGCGGATCTCGGCGTGCACCCTGGACAACAACTTGTCGGGGTCAGCCAGGGTGACGGCCCGGCCCGGCTCTGTCCCGGTGGTCTCATCGGCGAGCGGCTTTCTCCCGATCACCAGTGGCTGGTCGAGCGGCTCGTCACCGTGCCCGTCGAAGCGGAGTATTCCGAGGCTCGGGCGCGGGATGGTCGTGATCGAGCGGTCGACGACGACCGTGCCGCACTGCCGGCACTGCTCGACGTACGCAGGATTCGCGTGGCCCGCAGGACAGTGCACGGCCTGGACGGTCGGTGCGCCGGTAGCTGCCACCATCGCGCGTGTCGCACGGTACGCCGCGAGGCTCTGGGTTCGCTCGTCGTCTTCGTCGGCTCGAACATCGTGGGTGACCGACCCGGCTTGGGCAGGCGGTGGAGTCGCGGGCAACGGTCTGATCGGTGGCAATGGCGGGGCATCCACCTCAGCGGCGTGTTGCATCGGAAGTGACGGTGGCGGGTCCTCGTGCACCGGCCCGGGGGAAACTGCCGATTCGACGGCCGGTGCCTCGAGCGAAGCGAGTGGATCGGCGCCGGGCGCCGAGGTGATCGGGGGCATCGTCGGCGGTGACGGAGAAGCCGCGGGTGCAGCCGGCGTGTCGACGATGCCGGGAACACACGAGATGAGTCCTGAAACCGAGGAAGTGGCAGGTTCGCCGGCCACGTCGCCCGGGTCCTCGCTCGGTCGCGGATCGGGTTGGGGCACGGGCGCAAGGTCGGCGCCGCATCGTCCGCAGAACCGGTCGGCCGGCCCCCTCGGTCCTCCACAGGAAGCGCAGAACTCCATCATGGGCGAGGCATGCGGTGTTCGGTAGGAGTCGTCGCCGTTTTCGACCGGCGTCACAGTCGCACCGCCGCCCCCGTCCAGGGCGGATCCTCTTGCCGCGGTGTCGTCGCCGAATTGGCGGGTCGGGCCGGTCAGGTGGCCCGCATCGAACTCGGCACCCTCATCGGTCATGCCGGTCATGCTTTCGGCGTGATACCCGAGGTCTCGGGCGTCGATGCAGCAATGAACGGGATCGGCTCGGCCTTCGCTGCTGCGACTGCGGCAACAGGCTGGGTGTCGTCGTCGGGAGCGGGTTGCGTGTCTTCGTCGAGCAGCGAGGTTTCGGTGGTCCGGTCGATGGCCAAGACCTCGATGAGTATGAGCGAGATGTTGTCGAGGCCCCCCGCTACCAGCGCGGCGTCGAGGAGCGAGTCCGCCGTTCTCTCCAGGTCGAGTCGACCGTCGAGCAGATTCTCGATCGCGGCATCCCCCAGGTCCTTGAAAAGTCCGTCCGAACAGAGCAGGTAACGGTCCCCGACCACAGGCGAGAGCATCCACCAGTCGATGTCCAATGGACTTCCTGAGCCGAGGGAACGGGTGATCACGTTCCGCTCGGGGTGGGATTCGGCCTGTTCCGGGGAGATGCTGCCATCGTCGATCAATTCCTGCACGATCGAATGATCGTGACTGATCTGAGTGAGCGAGGCATCACGGAAGAGATAGCTCCGCGAGTCGCCCACGTTGAAGACGACAACCGTGTCCGTACCAGTGTCGTTTCGGATCGTCGCCAACCCGGTGATCGTGGTGCCCATCCCGGCGGTGGCCTCGTCGAGGGCGTGGCGACTGATGGTGGCGTCCGCCAGACGGATCGTCTCGAGGATTTCCCTCCGAGTTGCACGCTGCCGGCCTTCGAGGCGACGGAGTTCATCGACGGCCAGCGCGCTGGCGACGTCGCCCGCGGCGTGCCCGCCCATCCCGTCGGCCACGGCGAATACAGGGGGTGCTGCCACGACGGAGTCCTCGTTGGCGCGGCGGCGCCGCCCGACGTCGCTCCTGACGGTCCAGGCGAGTGAAATCACGAGTCGTTTCGTCGCAGACGAATGTCGGTCACGGCCGAGAGTTTTCTCGCACCGTGGCGCGCGATGCGCTGTGTGCATAGCGCGCCACGCCCTTCTAGGTTGTCCGGCCGTCGACCTGACGTGTCCTCGGAAGCAGTCCGACCCGGTCTGTGGATGGGCCAGGCCAGTGGCGATCAGATGAGATCGAGAGGGAGTCCGAGTGCCGAGTTGGATCAGTAGCCGCAAGGAGATGTTCGGCGCGGGTGCGCTGAGCCTCTTGCTGATCACGGCGACGCTGGTCACAGCCCTGAGGACGGACGGCTACCGGGCGACCGAGGTCAACCTGAATGATGCCAGTGTCTGGATCTCCGGTGAGCAGATCGAAGGTTTCGACGAAACACAGCTCGGGAGGGTGAACACCGAGCTGGCCAAGATCAATTTCAACCTCCCGGTCGCATCGGGAAGCATTCTCTACCAGGATGGTGACCGGACGTTCTTTCTGGACGGGCGGCGGCTCACCAGCATCGATGGCGCCTCGCAGGTGACCGGCAAGCCGGTTTCGGTCGGTGAGAATACGGTTTTCGCCGTCGGGGGTGGGACGGGTGCACTCCTGAAGTCGAACGGCAACCTCTGGGTCCTGCCGCTGTCTCAGGTCGATCGTTTCACCGCGGACTCTGCACCCACCACCACGGTCGACCGCGGGTCGTTGTTGATCGTGGGACGGGACGGAATCGTGCACACCCACGCGCCGGGTTCACGACGTGGGTACGACATTTCTGCTGACGGGTCGCGCCACGGATGGACGCTCTACCATCGGACGACGAAGCTGGCCGGGGATGCTCCGTCTGATGCGGCGACCGCGGCGGGACGCGTGCAGCTCACGTCGGCCGGTTCGAGGGCGGTGGTCCTGGACGTGGCCGAACACCGGATATCGGTCGCCGACGCGGGGTCGTACCCGGTGCCAACGACGGTCACCGAGTTGCAACAACCCGCGGTCGAAGACGACGTCGTCGTGGTGGCCGGCTCCGATGGCCTCCGCGAAGTGACCCTCGACTCGGGCAAGGACCGGCTGTTGAAACCCACCGGCGTCCATGCACGCAAGGCGCTCCCGAAGGGGGTGACCGGAACAGCCCGACCGGTGGTCGTCGACGGCTGTGCCTACGGTGCCTGGAGCTCCGACAACTGGGAGATCAGGTACTGCAACGGGCGGCCGAGCTATGGCTTCTCGGACCATTTCGTGACCGATGGCCCGAACGGTGCCGATCTGGTCTTCCGGGTGAACCACGAACGGGTCGTACTGAACGACCGCGATTCGGGGAATGCCTGGGTGCTCTCCGAGGACGGGGTCTCTTCGCCCGTGACCGGCTGGGAGAAACAGGACAAGGACGAGCGGGACGAAGCCGAGGAGCAGGTCGACTTCGAGCTGCCCAAGCCGGAGCGCACGTGCGACAAGGACGCCGATGCGGACTTCGGAAAGCCGGAACCTGCACAGATCGGTGCGCGCGTGGGCATCCCGGTCAGGTTTTCTCTCGGGCAGATAGAAGGTGTGTCGGTCGGTCACTGCAGGGTGCCGAACTTCACCCCGGGCAAGGTCGCACTCACCGGTGACACGAAGGGAGCGAAAGCGCAGATCATCGACGCGGGAGCGGCCTTGCAACTCACGTTCGGGCAGACCGGCAGTGCGAACGTCTCGTATCAACTCGACGACGGTTCGGGACACACGGCGGTAGCCACGATCGCGGTGACGATCAAGAAGATGACCGCAGAGGGCAACAGCCCACCGGCGATCGATCACGCGCCGGCGCCGACGATCGCCATTCCTGCCCATGCCGTCAACTACAACATCGCGAACAGTGTGACCGATCCGGATGGTGACCCGGTGAGTCTGATCGACGCGTGCATCGGACCAGGCTGCCTCGACAAGCCGATCGCTCAGCGTTCGTCGAACGACGGGGCGGTCGAATACCAACCCGATGGGTGGATCAGGTACACGCCGGCCGAGACACTCAAACCGGGCCGGCACAAGCTCAACTTCACCGTCACCGATCAATGGGGCGCCCCGTCGAACGGAACGGTCGATGTGCAGATCCAGGATCCCAAGGACGTTGCGCCGGTCACGCACGACGACCGGGCGGTCGCGACGAAAGGTCGACAAACCCCTGTCGACGTGCTCTCCAATGATGTCAGTCTCCGAGGTGAAAAGCTCAAGGTCGACCGCCTCGCCGAGGTGCAACCTGTCTCGGCCACCCGGTTCGTGGACCTGGGAGGTGACGACGGGGATCAACTCGAGGTCTCGTCCGATGCGCCCGAAGGCACGATCGTGGTGAAATACGTCGTGGGCGACGGGTCACCGAAACAGGCCGAGGGGTTCGCCCGAATCGAAGTTCGCGCCGTGGGCTCGCAGCCCGAACCCGTCGCCGTTGTCGACCATGCGGTCGCGCGGGGCAAGGCGAAGATTCTGGTGGACGTGACGGCGAACGACTTCGACGCGGCGGACAACGTCCTGGTGGTGCAACGGGTGACGACCAATCGGGGCATGGCCCAACTCATCGGCGACGGACACACCTTGAGGATCGTCCCGCCCGACAGCTTCGTCAAGGGTGCCGAACCGATGATCGTCACCTATACCGTTTCGAACGGATTTCGCGGAGCCTCCGGGACCCTGATCGTCAGTCCGTATCCGACCGAGCGCGATCAGGCGCCCGTCACACAACCCGATGGTCCGGTCGAAGTGAAGGCCGGAGAGATGACCGCGATCTCGGTGCTCGCCAACGACATCGATCCCGAGGGAGCGCCACTCCGACTGGTGTCGGTTGCTGTCCAGGGAAAGCCACAGGGGCGCGCGTTCGTCCAGGGCGATGAACTTCGCTACGAGGCGCCCGATGCGGCAACTGGCGCGTCGGTCGCGCTCTCCTACACGGTGACCGATGCGCCCCTTGGCGTACGGGGCCATGAGGCGACCGGGGAGGTCACGGTCGCGGTGCTCCCCAAAGACACGCCCAACCGCGCCCCCGACGAGTTGCGTCTCGTCGATCGCGCCGTGCAGGGAGACGTCACTCACATCAGCATTCCCATGTTGAGCGCCGACCCCGACGGAGACCAGGTGTCGATTGTCGGTGTGTCCGATCCGGCAGAGCTCGGCAGCGTGACGGAGACCGGTGACGGATTCGACTACGAGGCGTCCACCTCGAAAGACAAGGTCGGCACCGACGAGTTCACGTTCACGCTCACCGACGGGCGGCTGTATTCCAAGTCGACGGTGCGCGTGGGGGTCGTTCCCCGGGTTTCCTCGGACGGTCCTTCGGTGACGCCGATCGAAGTCGTGACTGCGCCCGGTCAGGATCGTCCGATCGACCTGTTGGATCCGACCTCGGTCACCTCGGTCGCGGGAGACGCTCACGTGCAACGTACCGGTCGCGAGAAGCCGGCGCTGGTACGTTCCGGGATGGGCACGATCGACGATCCGTCTGCGGACGGGGTCGTGGTCTATCACGCGCCCAGGTCTGTCGGATCGGAGCCACGTTCGATCACGCTGTCCTATGTCGTGCTCGACTCGGACGGTTCTGCGTCGAACTACGTGGTGATCACGGTCGACCCGGACGCCCCCGAGGTCCCACCGGCCCCGCGTGACGACTTCACGACCCCCAAGCGGCCCGGTGAATCGGTCACCATCGACCTCTTGGAGAACGACCGGGATCCATCTGGCGGCAACAAACGCGCTCTGAAGGTGAACGTGCCGGCCCCGTATCGGGTGAACGAGGGGAAGGTCCACTTCACCATGCCGAAGAAGGGGGTGCGCTTCACCTACACGGTCACCAATCCCGATACCGAGCTGTCACAGCGTGCAATCGTCAGCGTGCCGCTCGAGCTCGGCGTACGGTGCAACCCGAGCAAGATCGACATGGAGGCCGGAACGCGCAAGACGATCGATGTACTCGGTCGCTGTGACGGACCACCTGGGGCCGAGCTCCTCTTGGCAGACAAGGTCACGCTGGACAGCACGGTGGGAACCGCTGTCGTCAAGAACCAGAAGGTCGAGGTCTCGACGATCAAGGCGGCCACCGGTGGAGAGTTCGATCTCTCGTCCCTGGTGTGCATTGCAGAAAACTGCGCCGACACGACGACGACGGTCACCGATGCGATCGTTCTCGACGGGGACAACGAGAAGCCGAGCCTGACGGCGAAGGTGAGCGTCCCGGCGGACGGGCAGGCAATGCTCGACCTGACGCGCAAGGTCTCGGATCCGAACCCCGGCGACGCCGAGAAGGTTCGGTTCTCGAACCCGTCACCGAGGTCACAGTCCGGTGTCGATGTCGAGCTGCGCAACGGGGTGTTGACCTTCGAGGCAGACGCAGAGGCGTACGAAAACGGCAAGAACACCGGTTTGGAGTTCAGCGTCCAGATGGACGACACCCACGGTGAATCAGGACGCGCGAAGGCGAAGATCACCGTTGACGTCCTACCGACACGCTCGGATCCGATCGCCGCCCTCGATGACAAGGCACAGGTCGTTCAGGTCGAAGGAGGTGCCACCAAGAAGATCGATGTCCTCCAGAACGATGTCCACCGCGACCGTCGTGGCAAGAACGTCGACGTCCATGTGGCATCGGTCGACACCCCGTCGAACTCGGGCGGAACCGCACGACCGGTCGATGGTGGTTCTGCCGTGGAATTCAAGGCGAAAGCCGGCTTCGGCGGCGACACGTCGTTCAGCTACACGATTGTGCAGGACTCCAACTCGGCGCGAACGTCGACCGGAACGGTGACGGTCCACGTGATCGGCTTCCCTGCTGCGCCGATGCCTCCGACCGGCACCAACCAGGAGGACGGTCGGGTGTCGCTCAAATGGATTCCTCCGGACTCCAACGGTGGCGTCATCGACCATTACACGGTGCAATGCGATGCCGTCCAAGGCGGTGGATGCCCACGGGGGCCGATGAAGGTCGACCAGGCATCGGTCGTGTTCGACGGGTTGACCAACGGCGTCGGGTACCGATTTCGGGCACGAGCCCACAACGAGGCAGGCGATGGAGAGTGGGGCGGCTGGTCGGACGCCTGGAAGCCGGACCACCTGCCCGCACCCCCGCACGTGGACAAGGTGGGGAACTTCCCGGGTGGAGGAGGTGGCGATGCTGCTGACGGCGGAGGCAAGCTCACCGTCACCTGGTCTCAACCCAGCTATGAAGGGACGCCTGTGGCGAAGTATGTGGTTCACTTCGGCTCCGGTGCGCCCGACCAGATCGTCCCAGCCGTCAACGGGCGAGTGAGCTACACCAAAACCTTCGGTGGCCTCACAAACGGTACGACGTATCGCGTCTGGGTCGACGCGACCAATGAAGTCGGCACAGCTCCGATCGACTCCGTGGGATCGAGCCTTGCCCGGGAGGGTACGCCGGCCACGATCCCGGGGGCGCCGGAGGTCACGTCGGTCAACGAAGGAGACAACCAGATCGAGGTGTACTGGTCCGAACCCGCCGCGAACGGCGCGAAGATCAACGGCTACGAATTGGAAGCGACAAGTCCGGGGAACCCCACCGTGACCGGGGCGACCGGTGGATCCGAAACGACCACACGAATCTCGACGATCAACGGGGAGACATACTCGATTCGCGTCCGCGCCTCGAACAGCACAGGGACGGGCGCATGGGGTCCGTCATTCACTGCCAAGTCCAAGGGAAGACCAGATCGGATCACGTCGGGCTATGCCGCACCCGGTGACGCTCCGAGTGGCAGCACCATCAGACTCAGTTTCGTGCAGCCAAATGTAAAAGGTTCGAACGTCAATCGGTATCAGGTGCAAAGTGCCGGTGTTGATGTTCCCGGCACGATTGGCTTCGAGCCAACTTCGGTCGGAAACGACACGCCGGTCAACCTCACGATTTCTGGGCTCTCCAACGGGCGCGCATACGGGCCGTTCAGAGTCCGAGGCTGCAACACCTCCCATGGTGGCAGCGATGATGCCAACGAATGTGCAGCATGGTCAAGTCCCTTCGACTCGTCAGGCGGTAGCGGCCTCGACCCAGGCCAAGTGGTGCCGTTTCCGAAACCGGATCTCGGGCCGGGAGAGACGGGGTCCGACAACACATCGGTTGTCTGGACATTTACCGGAACGTCATACGTCAGCTATTCGGCTCGCTGCTCGAACGACACGGATGGAACCATAACAGGATCGTCTGTCAGGACCGTTCGCTGTCAGATGGGGCCCGGTCCGAGCAGGTCCGTCTCCATCAGGGTTACCGCCTCATCACAGGGGCTCTCCAAGAGCACCGATGGGTACGGTTCGACAACAGATACGCGTCGAGTTACCACTTCTTATGGTGCCGAATTCACCGGTACAGATATCCATGGCGATTCGTTTACAGGCAACTGGGTCAACATGAGAATGACGGGATTCGTGCCGAACAAAGTGTACACACTCTCTTGGGGAACGAACCTGCAATATAACAGCGACGGCGCCGTCTATATCGGACCGTACGACTGTCTGAACGACGACGGACCTTGTTGGACCAGCCGTGTTCAAGCCGATGGAAACGGAGACATTTTCATGACCGACGGGGTCATCACACGTGGTACAGGAATTACTCAAATGAAAAATGGGCGCTATACATTCGCTACGCAGGCAAAGGTCGGCAACAACAGTGTGACATCTGGGGTCGACGTCGACGGACTCTCTGCCCGAACATGAACCGATGGATGAAATCATTCTCTTAGGATCAGGATACTTACGTGACAATAACCAATGAACAGGCAAGCTGGTTCGCCAATACGTTCTCAACGCTCGCGACGAATGTCGAGCGGTCGGTTCTGGGGAAGCGCTCAGCCGTCGAACTGGCGCTCACCTGCATGCTCACCGAGGGTCATCTACTACTCGATGACGTTCCGGGGACCGGGAAGACCTCACTCGCAAAGGCCTTGGCCAACACGGTCCAGGGCTCACAGAGCCGCTTGCAGTTCACGCCGGACCTGTTGCCCAGCGATGTCACGGGTGCGACCGTGTACAACCAGCGGACCGGTGATTTCGAATACCACAAGGGACCGATCTTCGCGACCGTCGTGCTGATCGACGAGATCAACCGGGCTTCGCCGAAAACGCAATCGGCCCTGCTCGAGGTGATGGAGGAAGGCCATGTCTCGGTGGACGGGGTACGGCACGAGACCGGCCGGCCGTTCCTCGTGATCGCCACACAGAATCCTGTGGAACAGGCTGGGGTGTACCCACTCCCGGAAGCTCAGCTCGACCGCTTCCTGATGCGGACGAGCCTGGGGTATCCGGATCACGACATCACGGTGTCGCTGCTCGCGGATGCGGCTCGGCGCGACCGATCGACAAATGTCGAACCGCTCATCACCGCGGTGGCGGTGGCACAGATGGCCGACTTGGCGGCCGAGGTTCACGTGGACGATGCCGTGCTCTCCTATGTCACATCGATCGCTGAAGAGACCCGGGAGCATCCCCAGGTGAAGTTGGGCGTGTCGACTCGTGGATGTCTGGCAATGGTGCGGAGCGCCAAGACCTGGGCCGCGTCGCGCGGTCGGAACCATGTGCTCCCTGATGACATCAAGCTGCTCGCTCACCCCGTTCTGGCCCATCGGGTGTTGTTGACTCCGGACGCCGACTTTTCAGGAATCACGTCGGCCCACGTGCTCGAACAGGTACTGACCGGTGTCGTCGCACCAACCGAGCGTGGTGGTTCGACGACGCCCACCGGGCGGCCTCGCGCGGTTCCTGCGAGTGGTACCGGTGTGCCGACTTCGGCAGCGGCCGCCACAGCCCACGCTGTGGACGGAACCGCGCGGCCCGAGGGCCAATAAGGACGGGTGGTCGTTCAGTGCCGCACATCATCACCATCAGTCGGATCGCAACACGAGTCCGCGTCCTGCGCAGGGTGCGTCGCGGATGAAGGGCGCTGACCGTCGCGCCGTCGGGCGTCTCCGGGCCACGACGAAGTGGCTTTCGGGGGTCGTCACCCCTGCGGGTCGGGCGGTCATCGTTCTGGGGCTTGCCAGCTGGTGCGGGGCGTGGCGGACTGGTTGGATCGAACTCGCCCTCGCGGCAGCGGTGCTCTCGGTGGCTGCGGTCGTCGCCGTGTTGTGGACACTGGGCCGGCCGAAGCTCTCGATCGACCTCGTCATCCAACCCAAGCGAGTGGTCGTCGGGGAACGTGCCACGGCCGAAGTGACCGTCGTGAACACCTCGTCCCATCGCCAACGTCCGCTCCGGTTGGAGGTCGCCGTGGGCAAGGCCGTCGCCGGCGTCGGTCTGCCGACGATGGCGGCGGGGGCGACCGAAAAGGAGTTGTTGATCATTCCGACGGCTCGTCGCTCGGTGATCCCCGTCGGACCGGTCACGTCGGTACGTGGCGATCCGTTCGGCTTGTTGCGCCGCGAAGTCACCTGGACAGGCACCTACACCCTGGGGATCGAAGAACTCTTCGTGCACGCGCGAACCGTGATGGTCGGGCCGTTGACCTCTGGTCGAATGCGCGACCTCGAAGGTGACAGCACCAACGATCGATCCCCGAGCGATGTCGCCTTCCATACCTTGCGCGAATACGTGCCCGGCGACGATCGGCGCCACATCCATTGGCGGACGACCGCTCGACAGACCGACGGAAGGTTGATGGTGCGCGAGTTCGTCGACACCCGGAAGACGAGCCTTGCATTGCTGTTGTCCCTTCGTGGTGACGATTACCGTTCGTCCGACGAGTTCGAGCTGGCGGTCTCGGCGATTGCGTCGATCGGCAATCGCACGATCCGTGACGGCGAAGAGCTGTCACTCATCTCGGGAATGGCGCATCTTCCCACTGACGACCTGACCCGTCTCGGGGATGCAATCGCCCGGATAGAACTCGACAGTGACCGTTCGTCACCCGACGTTCTTGCCCGCTACGCGCGCACCGCTGTCCCGGGCGCCAGCGTCGTGGTCCTCGCCGCCGGTTCGGGGGTCGAGGCGTCGGTATTGCGAAGCGCGGCTGACCAACTCGATGCCAATGTCCATGTGGTCGTCATCAGGGCAGCCCTCGGCGAGGACGCGAGTTTCGGAGTCGCTCGAGGCGTCACGATTCTGCAGATCGGGACACTCGAGGACCTGCCACGCCTCATCTGGACAGCAGCCGCCGCATGAGTCGCTCGATGGCTCCGGATCCGAGTGGCGACGACCTGACCGAAGAGTCGACGACCGGTCGCCTGGCCCGCACTCGTGCCTATCGGCCGTGGATCCCCGCGCCGGATCTGCGTCGAGAAACGCTGACCGATCTGGGCGTGTCGGCACTGCTCGGGGTCCTGGTCGTCCAGGCCTTCGACCCGACCTACGGGGGCGCGGTCTGGGTGACCACGGGCGTGCTCGGTGTCGTCGCCGGACTCCTGATCGCCTATGTGACCATCCAGTTGCGAACGAAGCCAGTGGTCTCGGTCGTCGCCACGGTCCTCGGTATCTTCGTCTTCGGGGCACAGGCCGTATCCGACACGGCCACCGCCGGGTCCATTCCCGGCCCGGCGACGCCCGCCGCGCTGTTCGACGGCTTCACACACGGATGGGCGAGGCTGCTCACGACCATCCCCCCGGTTGGGACCGTCGATCATCTTGCGGCAATCGTCTACCTCGGTGGGTTCGTCGCGGCCGGCGGGGCATTCCAGCTCGCGCGCCGGACCCGCAGCACCTGGCTCCCCCTCGTCCCACCGATCACCGTGTTGATCGCGGCCGTTCTGGTCGGGACCGATGAGCCGGCGTCGACGATTGCACAGGGTGCCGGTGTCGCGATCGCCGCTGTGGTCTGGCTGTCGCTCCGGGGGACACGCATTCGCCCTCGGGTCCATGTTGTCGGAGCGAGCCCTTGGCGCCGACGGCTGACGGGCGTCGCGTTTCTGGCAGTCATCGTCGTGGGAGCTCTCGGGCTGACCATGATCGAGCCGTTCGCCGGCCCGTCGCAACGGTTCGTGCTCCGGAGACACACCGAGCCCCCCTTCGATCCCAACGCCTATCCGAGCTCGTTGGCCTCCTATCCCGATTGGCGGCAACAATCGCAGAAGGAACCGACAAAGAGCCGCACGGTCTTCACCGTGAAGGGGCTCCCGAAGGGAGTGCCGATCCGGATGGCGGTTCTCGACGACTACGACGGGACGGTCTGGCGGGTCGGTGACGACTCGGGCGGGGAGTCCCGAAGCGGCTCGGGCCATTTCGTCCGGGTCGGGGATGACCTCACTGCAGCCAGCGGCCGCACCACCGGCGAATCCGAAAACGGAGTCCAGCCGGTGACACCCGCGAACATCCGCCTCGATCTGTCCGGCTACTCGGACGTCTGGATTCCCGAGGTCTCCGGCCTGTCGTCGCTGCGTTTCGATGGCGCCGACTCGGCAAGCGAGGAACGGGATCTTCGCTTCAACCGATCGACCGGAGTCGCCGCAGTTCCGTCCGGACTCGCCGACGGCACGATCGTGACCGAGCGAGCCGCTGTCCCCGAGGTGTCCTACATCGGGTCCACCCGTGCAGGGAAGGCACGCCGCTCCGAACTCGTCGGCGACGCGCCGGCGGATCCGAGTATCCGGCCTACCGCCATTCCAGATCTCAGTGGGAAAGGCGAGACCGTGAGTATCGCCACCATTGCGCAACAGCTCACGAGTGCCGCCTCCGATGACTATGCGAAGGCGCTCGCGCTCGAGACGGAACTGTCGAAGAAGGGCCAGGGATCGTTCAGCGATGGCATCGCGACCGACAACAGCCTGGCGCACTTCCGTTCCGGTCACAATCTTTTCCAGATGAACCGGTTCCTCGGCACGCTCAATCCCAACGACCCGTCGAAGCACCTGTTCGTCGGGAATGCTGAACGCTACGCCGCAGCAATGGCCGCAATGGCCAGGAAGCTCGATCTCCCGGCTCGTGTGGTCGTCGGTTTCCGGGCCGATGCCGACGACAAGAAGGCCGCAGAGGTGCGAGATGGGAATACGACGGTCTTCACACCTGTCCAAGCGGACGCGTGGGTCGAAATTGCGTTCCAGGGCGTGGGATGGGTC
Source organism: uncultured Iamiaceae bacterium (assembly GCA_964595905.1). Taxonomy (GTDB): domain Bacteria; phylum Actinomycetota; class Acidimicrobiia; order Acidimicrobiales; family Iamiaceae; genus JAFDWI01. Next base: position 19,007 of record CAZQSU010000014.1, on the reverse strand, counting down.
GGCTTCTACCCGACACCGCCTCGGTCGCAGTTCGATGTCCCGCAAGAGACGCCGCAGAAGCAATCGTCGAAGCCTGCGGATGTCCAGGCCGAACCTCCGGTGAGTCCGCCCCCGAACCCGGCGATGCTCCAGGATCGGATCAGCAAGCGAAGTGAAACACCGATGGATGCTGCATCGGCGTTTCGAATTCCGGCCTGGGTGTGGCTGGTCCTGAAGGTCGTCGGTTACCCACTGCTGGTGGTGGCGGTCATCGTCGGGCTCATCACCGGTTACAAGCGCCAACGTCGCAAGCGCCGACGAACACGAGGCTCTCCGGTGGACCGAGTAGCCGGAGCATGGGCCGAGATGATGGATCAACTACGCGACCTGGGTGCACGGGTCCCGCGGGCCGGCACGCGGCGCGAGATCGCAGGTGCGATCGGTGATGAATCGTGGGGGCAACTTCCCGGTTTTGCCGCAGGAGTCGACGCGGCCATGTTCGGACCCGACGACCCCGACGACGCATCGGTTGCATCGATCTGGGAGTGGGTCGACGCCGAGCGGGGCAAACTCTTTGCAGGACTCCGCCGCAGGCATCGCTGGAAGGCCCGCCTCAACGTCCGTTCGCTACGCGGCTGGCGCTGACGAGAATCGGACACCAGCTGAGTCACGGCGCGCTTATGGCGTCGGGCGTCGAGCGATCAGGTGGGAGGCAGATAACCGATTCGCACCGAGTTTCCCAGAACGAGGGTGCATCGGTTGCGTAGCAGCACCGGCGCATCTGGCAGTGCTGGTTGTCGTCGTCCATCGGCATGTTCGACGACCGTTCCGTTGGCGGACCCCAGGTCTTCGAGGAGGGTTGCCCCGTGCCCGACGCGGATGAGCGCATGCGTCCGGGAGACGGCGCGGTCGGGATCCGGCACCGTCATGGCTTGGGGGACTCGACCGTCCACGGGATGCTTCGCCGACGGGTTCCGTCCGATCACGACCGGCCCACGGAGCGCAACGGCGGTCCCGTCGGGGAGGAACAGGGCCGGGAGACCGGTAGGCTTTCCCGTCGCAGGCGTGTCGGAGGCACGCGCGCGGGAGCGACCTGGGGCCGTGGCCGTCGCCGAGGGCCGTCGTGGTGTCGCCGGGGGGACCTCGACGGTGACCATGCTCGTGAGATCCACGCCCAGGAGCGTTCCGAGTTCGACAGCCTGGTGCCGATCGAGTGGCGGCGGCCAGCGGGCCTCGACGTCGACGAGCGAACCGGCCGACGTTACCGGCGCCGAGGCGGCGGACCGGCCGCCCTCCTCGACACGGTGTTGTGGGGGAGTCGTTCTCGGTCGACGGCCATCGAGGGTGGCCCCCTCGAGACGTATTGCGATCGAGGAAGCCGCAACCATCGTCTCGGCGTGCACAACCGCCGGAGCACTGCTCTGTGAGTCAGCGACGAGCGCGATCTGGAGCAGTCCCTCGACGGACGTCTCCTTCCAAGCCCCGTCGGTGGGAACCAGGTCGATGGATCGGCCATCCCTCCGCGTGACCGTCGCCGTGATGGCACCGCGTGTCATGAACACCACAGCGTCTCTGTATCGATGGACGGCACCCACATCTCGCGGGGCCGTGAGCGATCCGTCCGACAGCGCCCGGCCCACCTCGGCGAATGACGCTCCCCGATGGACGGTCTCACGAAATCGGGTAGCGATCGGATCCTCGGCGGGGACGCCCAACAACCAGATCGAGTCCGTTCCCTGGATGGCAGCCATCGAACCGGGTCTCGTGGCCACGGTCAACATCTCAGCATTGGCCCGCACGAGTCGCCTGACAGTCTGATCACGGCCTGATCCTCGCGAGCCGCCGGCGCGCGAAGCGCCGGCGGCATCGCGCGAGTCGAGACTGCAACCGTTGTCGACAGCATCGATTCCACCTCGTTCCACGGGGACTCCTCCCCATTGTGCAGCGATCGGAATGATGCTTCAGTGCACAGCATTCAAGTCCGCTCTCGATCGAGAGCACGACCAATGGAGAGAACATCATGGCAAGCATCAAGGTCAGCCCCGAGCAACTCGAAGGCGAAGCAGCGCACGTCAAGACGCAGGCCGGCGATCTGCAGAGCACACTGGCGGCACTCCATAGCCGTCTCCTCGGGCTCACCGACGTGTTCACCGGTGCCGCGCAAGAGGCCTTCACCGAGAAGTACGACGCCTGGGATGGATCCGCCAAGCAGATGATGGACGCGCTCGATCAACTCGGCGGCTTCTTGGACACTGCAGCGAAGACGATCCGCGACACCGACACGCAACTCGCGAACGCCCTCAAGGGTTCCTGATCGGAACCACCGACAGAATCGAAAGAGACTTCCACCATGGCCTCCGGTCACTCGATCATCGCAGTCGACACCAACGGGTTACGCGACCTCGCCACTGCAGCCGATCGTATCCGTGCCGCATTGAGCGACGATCACGGCGTGTTCGGCGGGCGCGGCTGCGGGATCGAACACCGGAGGCTGCAACACGCACTCGACGACTTCGACAACCGCTGGTCCGACAAGCGCAAGAAGATCGACGAGAATCTGAAGACAATGGCCAGCAGTATCAACAATATCGCTGGAACATTCGACGACAGTGACCAAATGCTGGCCGATGCTCTGGCTTCGGACCAGGCGTCGACCGCGTCGGCAAGTGGAGCGGTCCCGGTTGGCGGCGGGGAGGGATGACGGAACCATGACCGATTGGCAACTCCTGGGCGGCGATCCCGCACCTGGCAGCCCTTCGTTGATCAGGCAGAACGTCCGCGACCTCGCCGTGGCACGCCACGCCATGGACGAAATCCGTGATCAGGTCGGCTCGATGCAGAACGGTGTGGCCAACATCGACTTCGAAGGCTCGACGGCAGATGCGCTGCTGTCCGTACTCGACGAAGTCGCGACCGACCTCACACCGGTCTCCACTTCCTTCTGGAACGTCGAGAACGCACTGAAGTCGTATGCGAGCAACCTCGAACAACTCCAGGTCGAGGCGAAGAGAGCCTTGGCCAGAGCCAAGGCCGCCGACGCGCGACGTCAGCGAGCAACCGCTGCTATTTCGACAGCGCAGACCAGGCTCGACGCTCAACGGCGGGAAATGGCTGCCATCGAGCGAGCGCAGTTCACCAATTCGCTACGAAGCATCGCGGCCGGCGTCGTGGATCCCGCGGAAGCCGCTCGATTGCGACACGAGGCAGAGAACCTCGCCAGACAGCACGCCGACGCAGATCGCCAGGCAACGTCCGTGAGCGTCACGCTGCGAAACGCGCGACGTGACGGGGCGGATGCGGCGGCGGACCTGAAAACGGAGCAGCGGCGTAGGAGGGGAATCGCCCACGAATTCGACACGTTGTCGAACGCGACGGCGAAGAGGGTCGATGAGGCGCTGGTCGACAGTCTGAGAAACCTCAGCAATGTCGAGAAGCTTTACAACAAGGTCAAGGACGTCGTTGCTGCACTCGCCGCATTCATCGAAGACCCCGGAGCAGCATTGTCAGAGCTCCGAAACGTTCTCGAGAAAATTTCGGGATGGCTGTCGACATTGTCGCTGGTTGCCAGCATTCTGGCGAAGGTCGCTTTCATTCTGGGCGCCATACCCGGGTTTCAAGCGGCTGCCGCGGTACTCGGCACGATCGCAGCGGTCCTCGTCGTTCTCACACTGGTCGTGGCGGCGCTCCAGTTCATTTGCACTCTGGCCTTGGCCGTGGGGCCGTTCGAGGACGAAAGAGGCGAGCGTTACGTGACGATGGGCGACCTTGCGGCCGACGGCGTAGGACTCGCCTTCAGCGCTGTCGGGGCCAAGAGTGCGACAAAGACACTGAAGAGTGTCAGTGCATACCGAAAGATGCCGGTTCGTGACCTCAAGTTGCCGATCGGTCACGACCCAACGAAGGCGCGAAAGGTGAAGAAGTTCTATGAAGTTGTCGGTGGTAGGTATAAGACGACTTTGGAAAAGGTCAGCTCAGAGGTTCCACAGGGTCATAAGTTTCTATTCGAAAAGGGAACGTCAGCTTATCTTCAACGGTCTCGCTTGGCATTGATTGAATATGGAAGAGCTGAGGCGAAGCATCTTTCTAAAGATGTCCTATCGGAGGGAGTAAAATCAACCATCGATCAGGACGCTTCATTCAAGGTGGCGGCCCCGATCACTCGAGTGAAGGTGACCGTTCCCACGACCGCATTTCTCAGTGGGGTGTCAGTGGTGGATCCGTCGGTCGGCGCAGCTGCTTCGATGGTCTACAACCGCTGAAAGGTTGGCCGGAATGACGATCGACGAATCTGAAGTGCAGCTGTATGACCTCACCTTGCCACCCGACTGGGAACAGGTCCCGTTGGCTCCGTCAGACTACGACGCTTGGATTACGTCGCAACTCGACGTCCCCGACCTGGGCGCTGAAGACCAGAAGAACCTTCGGGTGATGTTGCGGTCGGTCATGGTCGAGGCCAAAGGTGATGGTCTGGTCATGGCTGCGGCGTATGTGGACACGGTGGACGACGCGGATTCGCCGGTCGGCGTCGAGCTCTTGCTGGCGTCGATGTTCGCCTACGCCGAGGTGAACGAATCGCTGCAGGGCATTCGCACACCGTACGCCTGGCTCACCGCTCTGAAAGCTTACGAGCGCGATGGGCTGACGACCTTCCTCAAGCCACCAGAGATCGTGGCCCTGGCCGAGAGGGACTTTGTGAAGGCGGTATCGCTCGACACCGTCTCAGGGATCGACATGTGGCCCGACGCGACGTTGTTCGGAGTCACCTACTACCTGTCGCTGGGCGACGGGCGAGTGGCGACGACCGTCGGCTTTCGGACTCCATGCCTGTGGCTGACGAGCGAGTTCGAGGACGTGTTCGACGCGATCATGCAAACGATCCGGTTTCCGGAGGATGCCGAGGCCGAGCGCAACGCCACGATCGGGATCAATGGTGCGGAACCTGCACGAGGGTGAGCCGCCCGCCGACGGCGTAGAGCGCTCGACCCGCCGGCCGATTGAACTGAAGTTCCGAGGACAGCGACCCCGGGTGGCCGATGGCACTGCCGTCGAGTGACGACTGAGGCCAGAGCAGGACACCAGACGGCGCCCGTTGCAGCGCCGCGGTCCAACCGGTCGCGAATTCTTTCCAGCGTTCGGTACTTCCTGCCGCGACGAGGCGGATGTCGCCAGCAGCGGCGGCTTCCACGAGTGCGCTCATCGTGTCATCGTCCTTCGCGACCGAACTGGCGTCATCGACGAGCACAACCGCCCTGGACTGGATCCAATGGTCGATGTCGTCGCGCTGAGCAGACGAGAACGGCAGCGTGCGACACCAGGTCGATGAGACGTCGAGGTCCGTCAGCGGGCTGGAACCGTTGGTCAATGTGATCACGTCCTGTCCGGCTGCGGCCGCCGCCAGCGCGATCGCGCACAGCGCGGTGCTTCGCCCACTCCCGGCCGGTCCGGCGATGGCGAGACCCGCGCCGGTCGCGGCAAGATCGATCCAGACCGGCCGCGCTTCGTCGCCGCCGACGCCGATGGGAATCGGGCATTCCATGCCCGAGGGCGCACGGTCATCACCTGCGAGAATGGACTCGACGGCGACCTGTCTCGGGAGTGCCGCGAGTTTCCACGGCAGCTTCTCGGCGGGAAAGGCGCCTTGGTTCAAGTGCGCGGCCACACCGCGGAGCGCGGCAGCCTGACTCGGACCGTCCGCGTCGCGGCCGACGTGCATCAACTGCATCAGGTCGGCCGTGCCGACTCCAGAGGGGATCATGGCCCGGCCACCGATGTGGGGGCGTGGCACGGCTCGCTCGTTGATGTCGAGGTAGGCATAGTCGGACACGTCGTTGAACCGCAGGACGAGTCGATGACTCATCAGTCTGCCGATCTGACGGCCTCCGACACTTCGGTCGCCGGCAACCGCCGCCTGAAGCCCGACACTGTTGCCGTCCGCGAGAAGTTTGACGATGCGTTCGCCGATGGAGCGTGTCCGGCCGCTACCCGGGAGATCTTCGATCGATTCCCAACCGTCGATCACCAGGAAGATGGCATGCGATCGCTTGTCGATCTGGACGGCGGCCCACTGCTCTGCGAGGTTCGACCAACCGTTCGTCGAAAAGTCACTACGACGTTGTTCGACTTCGTCTTCGAGCCGATCGAGGAGTCGGGAGATGATCCCGGGCTCGTCGGTCAGGGTCCCCACGTGCGGATAGCGCGACAGAGCACGCATGCCACCACCACCCATGTCGATGATGTGGACGTGTAACGAGGTCGGGGGCAGGACGTATCCGAGGCTCGTCACGATCGTGCGCAACGCGGTGGTCCGACCGGATCCGGGTGAGCCGGCGACGGCCACGTGACCACCGCCGATCGTCACACCGAAAGGTACGTGTCGTTGTGAGCGGGGATCGTCGCGGGTTCCGATCGCTGCGTTGGGCCTCCCCAGGACGTCATCGAGCGCCGCCGTCACAGGTGAGAAGGGAATGCTCACGGGGAGTGGTTTCGGCCATGGAACCGGGTTCTGTGTCCACCCGGCCACGCCGGAAGCACCGATGACCGCTTCGACCAGCGTCCACAGGTCGGTGTCGGGGTCGGGCACCTCGGCACGCCGCGTGGTCCCCGACTTCTGGATGCCGAGTGCACTCCAGGATTCGGTCTCCACGGTGACCGGAGCCTGCACCGCGCTGACATCGGGTCGGGCATTCGCAACGCGCGCGCACTGGAACTCTTCGGCCGGCTCATCGCCGTAGCGCACAAAACCGCGGCCCGCTGCGTTCCGCGAGATCTGCTCCGGGCCGCGCTCGCCGATCACCTCGTCGGCTTCACCTTCCAACACCCGGAAACACAGGCGGAGCGGAACGTTCGCCTGTATCTGCGGCGTGATCGCACCTGCCGGTCGTTGGGTGGCGAGCAGTAGGTGCACACCCATTGCACGACCGACCCGTGCGACGCTGACCATTTTGTCGAGGAGTTCGGGTCGTCGCGTCGCCAGTTCCGCGAACTCGTCGGCGACCACGAGGATTCTTCCCATGACCGGCAGGTCCGGATTCGAGGATCGAGCAGTCCGGTAGGTCGCGAGATCTCTGGCTCCGTGCTCGTTGACCAGCCGTTGTCGCCGTTCCACTTCGGCTTCGAGCAGGTCGAGGGCCCGCTTGACCGCCGCCTGATCCGGATCGTCGGTGTTGGTCACCAGGTCGATCGTGTGTGGCAGGCGGGCGAGGGTACGAAAGTCGCCACCACCTTTGAAGTCGATCAACAAGAATTGAAGATCGTCCGGGTGATTGGTGACCGCGAGCCCTGCGAGGAACGTCTTGAGGAACTCGCTTTTCCCGGCACCTGACGTTCCCGCGACGAGACCGTGTGGGGCTCGGTCGTCCAACTCGACGTCCAGCGCGCCGCCGGGAGAGACCCCGACCGTCGCCCGACATCGACCCTCGTGCGCGGCCCAGCCCCGGGCGATGGAGTCGGGGTCAGGGTCGGTGAGGTCCATCAGGTCCAACAACCGGACCGATGGCGGGAGGTCGGCATGGTCGGTTTGTTCGGGCCGCAGCGGTGCGAGGCACCGGGCGCCCAGCTCGGCATGTCGAGGGTTGATCACTTCTTCGATGACCTGCTCGATGGGATCGTGACCTCGCATGCGCACGTGGAGGCGGTCACCACGCAGCGCAACAGAAGCTCCGATGTGTTCCTCGGGGAGTTGTGGCTCGTTCTCCTCGATGCAGATCGGGTGCACTCCGACCTCTGGACCATCCCCGAGAATGCGATGCACGCGGGAACGGTCGAGCTTGGACGGATGGTCGAACAGGACGACGTACCTCGTACCGAATCGTGCCGAGTTGTCATGCACGGCACCGCTGCCACGACGGGCCGCAATGAGCTTTTCGAGTTCGTCGAGTCGGGCGCGGATGCTCGTGCTGCTCGCGCCGATGAGAAGTTGATCCTCGTCTGCTTCGCTGCGTACATGCGGCAGCCATCGCGTCCACGACCACTTCGGGTCCTGGGAGATCACGACGATCTTGACGTCGTTGGGGCTGTGGAGGGCAGCGATCTGAAAGATCAGGTTCCGTGCGATACCGATCGCGAGATCGTCCGGCCCGGCGACGCCGATCCCCGACACTTCCAACAATGGCACGGTGACGGGGATGTCGGCGAGGTCACCGAGTCGGGGAGCGGTCTCTCCTTCCACTTCCAGACGGGACGGCTGGTCGGCGAGTCCCACCCGCAGCTCGAGAAAGTCCGGGTCCGTTGACCGTCGCTCCCAGAGGATGTGCCGGGGGCCGCGCGCGGCCCGCACCAGCGTCGCCGGGTCGGGAAAGAGGTCGCGGCGAAGTCCCATCTCGAACGCGCGCGCCCGTTCCATCTCGGCCGAGCGCCGTGCATGGGTGTCTTCGTACTTGGCCCGCAGACGCGCCTGTCGCTCCCGGTGCATCTTCTTCGACGCGAACATGCTCCCGAGGCTGGTGATGGGCCCGAGCAACGCGAACGTGAGATAGAGCGGGTTCCGCATGATCGCGACCATGACGAGTCCGGCGAGCGCAGGTAACACGAGCATGATCAGGTTGAGCTTCGGTGGCGGCTCGGATTCGGGTGGTGTCGGAAAACTGATCGCTCCGGGCATGGCCGGCGTCGCTGATCGGAAGCGTCGGTTGTAGGTGAGGGTTCCCTCATGGGTCCGGACCAGTGCGGCATCGGCAGCTTCGGGACTCACCACGCGAATGGCGGTCCGCCCGAGTCGGATGTACTCGGTTCCCAGCAGTGCCCGTGGCTCGATCAGGGGTTCACCGTCGATGAGCGTTTCGTTCATCGAGCCGAGGTCGGAAATGTGTGTTCCCTCTGACGTGACCGTCACCTGCGCGTGACGACGTGACATCTCCGGATCCGGGATGGCATTCGGATTCGGGCCTTCTCGACCGATGATGTGTGTTCCCGGAGTGAGGGCGAGTACCCGGCCGGCGTCCGGGCCACCGACGACGAGGGCGTCGACGCCGGGGTGGGTGTCGCGATCGAACAGCGAATCGCCCGGCGCGCCCGCGCTGATGATCATGCCGTCGACGAGTCCGATGTCTCCGACCGTCGCCCAGTAGTCGATTCGGCGCGCTCCGATGTAGAGCGGCCCATCGGCTGGGCAGTAGGGCCGGAGCGCCCGTTCCAGATCTGTGGTCGACAGCTCGGGCTCGACCTCGATGCGGATCGTGACGCCTGTTCCCGATCGTGCCTCCTGAATGGACACGCTCACGTTCGTGGTCATCTCAGGACGGTCCCCTCCCGATGGGGTGAGGACAGTCCAGGACGGGGGGCCGGCGAGACTGCATGGGGGAATTCTGCTCGTGGAGGCCGCGCGTTTCCCGGCTGCTGTCGCGCGCGGCGATCGGAGGTGATCGATTCGACCGGTGGTTCCCGCGCCCCCGCAGGCCGATCCGGGCAGGACGATCGCGCGAACCGGGTGTCACATCGCGCGCCCCTCCCGGGAAAGCTGACCAACGTCGGATTCGACGCTGCCACCGATCGTGACCCTACGGGAGGGCTGAACACATGACCATCACGAAGTGTGCTTCGTGCGGTGTGATCGTGCCCGCGGGCAGAACGGATTGTCCTCGGTGCGGTGGCACCCTCGGGGGATCGGTCGGAGGGCACACGCCCGTCCGGCAAGCCGCGGGCCTCATCCCTACCTGTACCTCCTGCGGCGCGCCGCTCGCACCGGGCATGCCGTTTTGTGTCCAGTGCGGCACCCGCAGCAACATCGAACCGGAAGCGCCTGGGCATCCCGAGCCTCGTGTGCAGTTGCCCACGACCGCAGGCGGACTACAGAGGAACGTCGCAGGTGGAGGCTTCTCGGGCGTCCCTCCCATCAGCCCACCGGCTTCGTCTCCGCGGCGAGGTGGGGTGTCGGACCTGCCCGTCGAGGGACTGGCGCCTCCCCCGAAACGCACTCGACGACTCGGTGTGCTCGTCGGCGTACTCCTGACGATCTCGGCGCTGACTGCGGCCGTCGGTGCAGCAGCCATCGGCCTGCGTGTCTCGATCACCAGTGACGCGCCTGTCCGGCCCTTGTTGGGCAGTCACAACAAGGCGGCGATCGACGCAGTTGCCGATTCCACCGTGTGGGAAATCGAGGATGCGGCCGCATCGGAGCTTTCGCACTCCGAGCTGATCACGGCAACAACGGCCGTCGTCGTGCGCGGCGTCGCTGACGGCAAGTGGCGGGCATCGATCAACGAGGCGCACCGGGACACCTTGGAGGTCAGCCGTGACGGCTACGGCGAATCGACCATGGACATCTCCTGGGTGTTCGACGAACTGATCCGCCGCGGCGACGTCGAAGCATCCGCCGCGAACCTCAAACCACTCATCGTGATCTCTCCGGACAATGCACCGTCGCTCAAGCGCGTGCGCGACCGTCTCGGATCGGCAGCGTTCTTCTTGCCGATCATCGCTCTCGTGACGGGAGGTCTCGGATTCATCATCACGCGAAAGGACCGTTTCAGGTCGCTCCGCGCATTTTCCGTCGCCGCGGCTTGCACCAGTGTCGTCCTGGGTGCGTTGATTGCGACCGTGCCCCATCTGGTGGTGCGGAGCAGAGCCGAAACCGACGCGACCAGAGACCTCGCCAGCCAAGTCGTCGGCGCACTCGTTCGCCCGACGCTCGTTGCGGTGGCGGGCATCTTTCTCTTGGAGGTCGTGCTGTTCATCGTGGCCCATGTCGTCCTACGGCGACGGCTGCGCCAGGCGAAGCTGCCGGCGTCGACGGCCACATGAGCCTTGCCGTTGGTCATCGGAAAGGGCCGGTGGTTGCACAGCCGGCATCCGCGAACTAGCTTGACCGAGTTCACAAATGCAATGAGGGAGGAAGAACATGTCGACCGACGATGTGGCGATCCGTTTTGCGGGTCGCACCAGAGAAGACGCGCACCGGCTCCGATCGAGATCTTGTCGGGTGGGAGTCACGTTGCTGTTGCTCGCCGCCACCCTGGCCTGGGTCCCGGCGGCACCGGCCGGAGCCGCCACGAGCCAGGCCCGGCCGACGACCTCGTGCAAACGCAACAGCGACGGGACTGCTGTTCCCGAAGCGTTCTTTGCAATCGAGGCTCATCTCGACTTTCTCGGCGCCTACCCCACCGACAACACCACGTGCAATTGGTCGAAAGATCTGAGGAATGGCAGGACTACCCGCGATTCGTTGCTCGTGAACTTGGCAAACTCCGAGCCGTGGATCCGGCACGTGGTCACCCAGTTCTACACGGACACGCTGGGACGTACGCCGAATGCGAGCGAGGTTGAGTACTGGGCCAGTCAGATCCGCAGTGGCCACTGGAGCGTGCCTGCGGTGGCGGCATTCTTCTACTCGTCCGACGAGTACTTCCGCAAACGCGGCTCATCGGTCTCGGCGTGGGTGCGCGACCTGTATATCAAGCTCTTGGAGCGGGCACCTGACTCCGGTCAGAACTACTGGATCGGTCAGGTTGCCCATCGTGGCCGAGAATGGGTCGCCTATCAATTCTATCAGTCGAACGAATCGGCCGGCCAGCGAGTCACGCTGCTCTACCAGGAATTGTTGAATCGGACGCCAGACCGGGCGGGGAAAGCATACTGGATTCCAAGGGTGCAGTCGCGTGGAGATATCACTCTTGCGATTTTTGTCGCATCGAGTCCCGAATATATGCGGCAAGCAACGCAGCCTTATCTGTGGGACATCTCTTACGTGCAGCACCAAGGGGGAGTTTGCACGGGGAGGGCCTCTGATGCAATTAACGGAGTCATCTACCAGTACTCACTCCAGCAATGCGGTTCGGGTGCGTCGAGTTCTGGTTGGTACAGCGTATCTTATAACATAGACCGTTCGTATTCGAAATTCGTCTCGACCGTGGGCATTCGCGACGATCAGCCCGCCAACGCGATGTGCGGCGTGAGAATATATGTGGACGGCGCGTTGCGACAGTCCTTCAATATCACCTTGGGACATCCAGTTCCTGTGCATTTGAATATTGCAAATGGACTACGATTGGAACTTCAGACATCTTGCGCCGAAGGGGGAAAGATGGCATACATAGGTTTTGGAAATGCTCAGCTCCTTCATGGGTAGCTTGCATTGTATCGCTATCCTCGGAACTACAAGAGGATTGATCGCGTGAACGAAGTGGCCCTTGACGCGCCGGCGGGGCGAACCGCAGGGACGAGGACGCCCTGGGCCGGGCCGCTCGTCCAACAGGAACGCGCGAAGTGTTACCGCGCGGTCCCTTCTGTGAAGATGGCCACACTCTGGGGATGATCGAGGTCATCCTGTGGCTCGGTCGTTCTACTTGGGGCATGGGGAGGAGTCCCCATTGCGGTATCGGCCCGGCTCGCCGATGATCTGTCTCGGTCGGGGTTGTCGAACGGAGGGAGGGGCGACAACCCCGACCGAGTACGGTGGCGTCGGATGGCAAGCAGGGAGGTCGATCATCATGGTCCCAATCGCAGGTGACGGACTTCGGACGCGGGAGCGCCGGCCGGCCGGCCGAACGTGCGAGCCGCGACAGGGGCGGCTCGGCATCGAGGCGACTGGTGGATGGTCATGGTGATGCGGTGCAGCGAATGCAACAGCATGATCGTGCCCTCGATGACGGTGTGCCCCGTGTGCGAGTCGCCGGTGAACGGCGCCTTGTCCGACGGGTGGACCGACGATGCAACGGTGCCGGTTCGCGGCGCCGAGCCGTTGGTTCCCCCGTCCACGGATCTCCCTGTTGCGAGTGCAGACCCGTACCCGAATCCGTTCGATCCGTACGGTGTGTCCACGGCACCCTGCACCCCTGCGCAGCACGTCGATGCGAACGCCCGAACCTGGGGTGTCGGGTCTGCCGCGGAACCCACGATCGACGTGCCCGCGCTCGACCCTGTCGGAGGGTACGGCGTGTCGTCTCGCGGTGCTGCCGGGGAATCGGCAGTTGCCGGTGCGGCCGGTTCATCGGATGCTCCACCGAAGAAGAGAACTGGACGGAACCTCCTCGCAGGGACCTCCGGCGCGATGGTGGTACTTCTCGTTGCTGCGGGAATCTTCGTGTGGCGCATGACGGGTTCCGCTTCGGCGCTCGACGTCTCGCTGGTCCCGGTCGGCGCCCGGACGGAGGATCCCTTCACAAAACCGTTCGCGACCGTTCTCGATGCCGACGCGAAGAAGTTCGCTGCCCGATCAGGAGCGGTCGCAGGCGGGGACAAGGGATTGTACGACGATTGGACCAAACCCGTCTGCGACCGCGACGCGCTCGTCAGGATGCTGAACCGAGACCCGATGCGGAAAGCTGTCTGGGCCGGAGCGATGGGCATCGGAACTTCGGCAGTGAAGTCGGTGGTCGCGTCTCTGACTCCCGGCCTGCTGATCCGCGACACCGCCGTTACCGACCACCATTACGAGGACGGTCGAGCAGTCGGTCACCAGTCGATCCTCCAGCGAGGCACCGCGGTGCTCCGGGATGCAAACGGCTCACCGAGCGTGCGATGCGCCACAGGTGACCCGCTGACCGAACCAACCTTCAGCCCGTCTTCCCCGATCCAGACCGTCGGCGAGGCATGGCAAGGATTCACGCCGCAGCAGGTCGTACACGTCGACGCGTCCGGACATACGATCGGAGGCTCGACGCACACTCCCGCGAGCGGGCACGGCACGAACAACACCACGATCCCCGAGACCGACGGCGGCACGACCCCGCTCAGGGCAGACACGATCGCTCTGAACGGGTACCTGGTGGCGGGTCGAGACGGCGTGCACGTGGTCGACGAGCACGGCACCTCCACTCCCGTGCTCACGCGGGCGGTGGCGGATGCTCGAGACGACGGTGACGGCGGGCTGATCTTCCAGACGTTGCGTACCACGGACGGCTCCACCCGGCCGGATGATCTGACCAACACGGTGCCCGCAGACACCGACGAAGCGGCCATCTGGTGGCTCCCCAAAGGTGAGACTCAGGACAAGGCAGCTCCCCTCGTCGAGAGCGCGGATCCCAAGACCAATTGGTTCGTCACCCTGGCAACCGGCAGCATCGGAGGCGATCGTGTGCTCGTCTACGTCGACATTCAGCGACCGGCGGGTTCGGCCGTCGACGACGAATCGACACTCGGCACGCTGAAGGTGCTCGACCTCGAAACGCATACGACGACGACGGTCGGTTTCGGGGGCATGGATCGTCGGTCCCAGGCGCGTGACATGAAGTTCGTGAGAAGCGTGACGATCGCCGACGACTCGCTCTTGATCGGCATCGACCGTTTCGGATCGACGTGGTATCTCGCTGATGCCGCCAAAGCCGGCAAAGTCGGTCCGGCGATGCACGTCGACCCCGACGGTTGTCATGATCAGACGGGGAGCGACGAAGCAGTATTGACCGATGACGGGGAGTTCGTCACGCTCCTGCCCCACCAGGGAAGTCCCGGCTCAGGACCTGGTTCGGGGAATCCGTTCGAAGTGCGGGTCTGTGATCTTCATTCCGGTAGCGAGGCCAGGACCATCGATGTCGACTATCCCACGGGAGCTTCGGGACCGACCTGGCCGAACGAATGGGACACCTCCGGTGACGTCGCGATCGGTTCGTTCGCCGGCAACGGATCCGGTCCCGACGACCCCGACGTGGCCCTCCGTATCGACCTGCAAACAGGAGCCACTGCCCAGATCGACACTTCCGGTCGGGTTCGAGTGTTGCGGGCACCGATCGTCATCCCGAAGCCGATCGACGACCCGCCCGGCGCGACCACGACCACGACGCCGGATATCGCGGCCGCTTGCACCGACCACGACGAAGATGATGCCGACGCTCCGGCCCCTTCCGCCGGCGAGGTGTGCGGACCCTGACGACCCCTCACCGAACAAGGCACGGCGACGATGTCCACCCGGGCCCACTTCGCGCGATCGGCGCAGAGCATCGCGCGGTCTGACCTGGTGACATGGACGGACCCACCCCCAGCGAGAAACCGGAGTCGAGATGCCCCCGATGCAATTCTGTGGAAGTTGCGGACAACCTCGTCGCGACCCTGCAGGGTTCTGCGAGCACTGCGGCGCGGGGCCTGTCGGTGGCGCTGCTGGGCCGTCCGGGGTTGCCGGTGTCGCCTCACCCTATGGAGGACCGGGCGCCCCCATGCCCGGTGGCGCGCCGAGTGGGGGTGCCGTCCCGCAGTATTCGCCTGAACCTGGTCGCTTCGGAGCGCCAGGTGCACCTGGGTACGGGGCTCCGCACTTCGGCGGATACCCGCCGGCAGCGAGAACGCCGACGGCAAGTCCGACCGACCTCGGGATTGCCGCTTGTGGGCTCGCGCTGTTCGGTTTCTCGTTCGCTCCCATGGCAAAGATCGACGGGTATGCATCCGAACTGCTGAACGCATGGCACGCCGGCTTTCGCGCTTTCCTGATCGTGGCGCTTCTGGGTCTGGGACTCGGGGTCGTCAGCGTCCTGAAGTCCTTCGAGCTGACGCCGATCCCGGATCGGATGCTGTCGTTCAAGCTCGACCAACTCGCCGTCGTGGTCGGATTCGTCGGCCTGGTCGTGTCGCTCGGGAACGTGATCGGCGCCTTTTCGGGGATGTCGGTCGGATGGGGCTCGATCATCACCCTGCTGGTCTCAGCGGGACTCACTGCACTCGGGGTCGTCAACCTCAAGACGTCCGGAGACCTGTGACAGGCTGCGGAACCCGCGTGACGACGGGTATGGAATCGCCCGATCAGGCACACTGACCAGGTGAAGTTCTGCGATCACTGCGGGACGGCGGTGCAGCCCGATGCTGCCGGATGTCCCGCGTGTGGCAACGTCCTGGGCGCCGGGCCCGTCCCGATTCGGCCTCAGGGCGACCTGCCCTCGCAGGTACCGGTCGTCCACCGTTCGGAGAGCGGATCGACGACCGGTTCGACGTCACCAACCACCTCGTCGGCTCGTCCGATCGGCGCCGTCCCGGTCCCGGCCGAAGAGCGCACCGTGGTGCGACCGGGATTGCCCGAGTACTCGATCGCCGCAGCGACTGAACCGACTGGGCCAACCGAGAGCGAGCACACGCGGCGACGCTGGTGGATTCCGGCGGCAATCGGCATCGTCGTCCTCGTCATCGGCGGAGCCGGATTTCTCTTGTGGACGTCACTATCGGCATCGGATGACACCCTGGTCCACGTCGAGGCGACCACAACCAGGGTTGCCGATTCTTTTGCCGATGTGCCTCTACCGGGCGGGTCGAGCCTCGGCTCGGGTCTACCGACCGCCCTCGACCTTCCAGCAGGCGGCGGGTCGACATCCAGCGACGGCCTCGCACTGAACAAGGTCCGTGGTGATCATCCGGATCTCTACGCGACGATCGATGCGCCGACGTCGGACGGCTCGGCACCGCCGATCTGCGACACCGAGGAGCTCCGCGCCCAACTCGTCGGCAACGCACACCTCGCCGCAACGTGGACGAGTGAAATCGGAATCGACGATTCCGTGGCGCGGACCCTCGACGGACTCACACCGGTCCTGCTCGGCCAGGACACCGCAGTCACCGAGAACACGTATTCACCGGACGGCATCCATCCCTACCAAGCCATTCTGCAAGCTGGGACTGCAGTACTCGTCGACGACAAGGCGCAGCCCCGAGTCCGTTGCGACAATGGGAACCCTCTGAGCCCGTCGCGTTTTCTCGTCGATGCCGGGGGGAAAGCCGAGCTCCGGGGTACCACCTGGTCCGGGTTCGATGCAGGCCGAGTCGTCGTCATCGATGTGGCGTCCGCAACGCCGGTCACCGAATTGGAGCATGTCGTGGATGTCGGCACCGGTCGATCCGTGAAGCTCCCGTTGAACAAGGCCGAGAGCTGACGCGTGCCTTCATCGGTGTCTTCCCTGCTCCGTGCCGTCGCCGTCGCGGCCGTCTTTCTGACCGTCAGCGGTTGTGGCGGATCGTCGGGCGAGTCGACGAGCCCTTCTGCAACGACGACCTCGACGACCAGCACGTGTTGTGCCGAGACCGCCACCTCGACGACGGCGTCTCCGGCGTCGACGACCGCAGCGGCGGCCCAACCGTCGGCAGAGACAGGGTCATGCGATGCCTCGACGATGTCACTGGAGCGCCAAGCCGCGCTCATGGTCTTCGCCGAGGTCGCGAACCAGCCCCAGGTCGCCAGCGCCGTCGCCCAGGGAGCCGGCGGCATCTTCATCGGCACGGGGGCGACCGACCTGCTCCAGACCAAAGCATTCGTGTCGACGGTCACCGACGCGAGCCCGCAGCCCTTCGTCGCGACCGACGAGGAGGGCGGCAGGGTCCAGCGTCTCGCGTCGAGAATCGGATCGCTGCCCAGCGCCCGGACGATGCACGCCACGCTGACCCCGGCCGAGATCACGGCAACCGTGCAGCGCCACGCGGAGAAGATGCATCGCCTCGGAGTCACCATGGACTTCGCACCCGACGCGGACGTCTCCGACGAACCCGCCGATGCCGTGATCGGCGACCGCAGCTTCTCGAACGATCCGCAGGCGGCCACCGCCGATGCCGTCGCTTTTGCCAAGGGGCTGCAGGCTGCCGGGGTCACTCCGGTGTTCAAACACTTTCCCGGACACGGCCACGGCAGCGGTGACTCCCACACCGGCCTGGTCACCACCCCCGAGTTGCCGAGTCTGCGTACCAGCGATCTGGTCCCGTACACCACGGGACTGCCGCAGGTCCCGGGCACCGCGGTCATGGTCGGCCATCTCATCGTCCCAGGTCTCACCAACCGGCAGCCCGCATCGATTTCCCGGGCAGCCGTCACGGACCTGCTGCGTGACGAGATCGGCTTCGACGGACTGGTCATCACCGACGATCTCGGCGGGATGAAGGGCATTCTCGATGCGTCCGGGACTCCGTCGTCTGCGGCAATCCAGGCAGCCCGCGCCGGAGCAGATCTGTTGTTGGTCCCCGCTGGATCGATGGCTGCCGTCGTCGACGGAATCGTCGCCGATGTCGCCTCCGGGCAGATCGACCGAGCCCAGATCGCTGCATCGGCCGAGCGCATTCTGCACGCGCTTCCCGACAACCGCTGCGGGTGAAGGGCCTGGTCGACCCGCGGGGCACGACGGCACCCACGGGACGCCGCGGCCCGGCCCGACGGCACCCGAGCACCCCGCGCGGTCTGCCGGTGGCATCGCGCGCCACGAGCGGGCAGCCTGACGTCGTCGACGCTCGCAGACACCTCATCGGCGCCGGCGAATGATCTCGAAAGGGACCGCCGATGATCAACTGTCCGGATTGCGGCACGATCGTGCCGAGCACCATGGCGAGTTGCCCACGCTGCGGGGCTTCGGTCGGCACCCGATCGACAAGCGCTCCTGCCACGGGAATGCCTCCTCCGATTGGCGGACCCATGGCGACCGAATCCGGTCATGGCGGCTCGCCGGCTCCGACGACGACCGTTCCCGTAGTGAGTGCCACAGCCGACACCACCGCGATCTCAGCGTCTGAGTGGCCCGGACGGATGCCGACCGCGGCCGTGCCCGCGTATCGACCTTCCGGGGTGCCCGGCGCGCCGGCGACGCCTGGCACCGGGTCGAAGACCGGATGGACGGGGATCCCCGGCGTGGTCGCATTCGGGGTCTCGATCGTCTGTGTTCAGGCCTGGGCGGCGATCGGCTACGGGATCATGATCGCGTTCATCGGCAATGCGTTCGGAGACTTCTTCTCGACGTCGTCGAGCAGTGGCTACTGCGACTACTGGGAGTCCGACTGTCAATCGGCGCAGAGCACGGCCAACACCGTCGTCATCGTCGGGATCGTGCTCGCCGCACTCGGGCTGCTTCTGCTCATCTCGGTGATCGCACTGATGCGGGGCAACCGCGGTTGCCAGGTCTTCTGCTGTCTGACTCAGGTCCTGTTGATCGTTCTGTCGGTCATCGCCGGGGCGAACGCAGACGAACCATCGGTCGCGGCGGTCGGTGCCATCTTTCCGCTGGTCGCGCTGATCTGTCTCGCGTCCGGTCCGGCGAACCGCCTCGTCGAGAGCGCGACGATCGCGGCACGAACCGGGGCGCGACACTAAACCGGCTCTTCGGAGTTGAGCGGGGCGCGGTGACCGGCTGAGGGATCCGCGGGCGCGG
>CAZQSU010000013.1:5395-44601 GCA_964595905.1 uncultured Iamiaceae bacterium | reverse complement strand
ACGGTCGCCTGGGTCTTGGAGATGCCGACCTTGGGGCCCCAGGCGGCCTTCCACGCGAACGCGCCGACCTGGCCGGGCACGTACTTGAGCAGCCATGCGGCCACCTGGGCACGGATCGACGACCCGAGGGGGATCGGCCGATCGACACACGCGGTGACCGTGCTGCGCCACAGCACCCCTGAGACGACGACGGCCACCGAGAACGCGACCGTGGCGACCACGCCCCGCCGGCCCCCGATGAATGCGTTGCCCTCGAGTTGCGCGTAGTTCGACGACAGCCGCTTCAGCACCGCGAACGCGATGAACCCGATGAGCGCGACGAACGCGAGCACCCGCGCGTACTGCCAGCGCGGCTCGCGGAGCCGGGTGATCAGCGACGCCATGAACGGTCAGGTCGTCGACCCGGGTACCGGGTTGTAGGTGCGCAGATACTCGAGGCTCTTCTTGGCCGAGTACGGCACACCTGCGTCGTCGCGGGGGTGGCCGACGGCCAGCAGCATGACGACCCGTTCGTAGGGCTCGAGGCCGATCACCTTGGCCATCTTGCGTTCGAGCGGCTCGAAGTCGGGCCAGTTGATCACCGACGAGGCCAGGCCGACGGTTTCCAGGCCAAGCATGAACGCCATCGCCGACAGCGAGGCGTCGATGTAGATCACGTGCCGGTCCCGAGCGGAGAAGAAGTTGTCGAGCTTGCCGACGAGTACCACGATCGTGGGGATGTTGTGGTGGTACCCCGCGGCGCCGAAGGGGATCGCCGCGACCTCGCGCACCATTTCGGGGTCGTCGTAGATACGGTACTCGAAGGGTTGTCGGTTGCAGGCGGTCGGTGACTGGCGCGCCACGAGCAGCGCCTTGTCGACGAGGTCGCGGTCGACGGGGCGGTCTTCGAACCAGCGCACCGACCGGCGCCGGATCGCCAGGTTGAGCAGGTCTTCGTGGGTGACGGTCAGCTCCGGGCTGGTGCCGCGCAGGAAGGGTGAGTGCGGTTCGGTCCCCGAGTCGAGCCCTTCGCCGGCCGCGACGAGAAAACGGGTCTCGAGTGCTTCGAGCGCCTCGTTCTTGTCGACCGCGGCGAAGTAGGCGTGGAGCACGTCGGTGCTCCAGCGGGCGAGCTTGGCGTCGGTGAGCGAGCAGTCCTGCTGGTAGAGCTCGTAGGCCTCGACGGTCTCGGCGATGTAGGCGAGCGCGAAGCGTGGACGGCGCGGCTCCATGATCATCGCCTTCTCGAGACGGTGGATGTTGCGCCGCAGCCGGGGAGAGGTGGCATGGACCCGGTCCTGGTTGCGGCGGTACGCGGCGCGACCGGTGAGGATCGCGTAGCGCTCGCGGTTGAAGCCGAACGGCGACAGCCAGAACCCGACCGTGGCGGTCGCCCGGTTGGTCGCGAGCAGGTTCAGCACGCCCCGCTGCGTGCGGTCGTTGACCTTCCGCACCCTGGGTCGGGCCAGCACCTGCTGCACCCTCGTCTTCACCTCGTTCAGCAATGCCATGTCGCCCCGATCGGTGTCCGGCAGGGGGAGTGCCGCTCCACCAGTAAACCGCGTCGCGCCCTCCGTGGACGAGTATTCGGCGAAGCCACTATATTGAGAGTCGTGGTGTCAATAGTACCGACGGGCGACAGGGGCAGACCGATGGCAGACGAATCCGGCGACTGGGTGGAGTCGAGCGCGCAGGCCGCGCTGGCATCGCACCGGCTCGTGGGTTGGATGTTCTGGGACCCCTACGGGATCGAGCGCTACACCGAGCTCGGCGTGCCCGACGGCTTCGGGTGGTACATCACGAGCCGTGGCGCGCCCCTGCTCGCGGCGGGGCATCAGGCGGTCACCGCCGCGTTCGCCACGATCAGCCCGGCCTTCATCGAGGCGTGCGTGACCCACGCGCTCGCCCACACCACACCCGAGGCGATCTACGACGTGCGCAACGAGGCCGTCGGGGTGGGCCTGCGCCGGTACGTACCCGAGATCTGCGACGCGCTGGCGCAGATGGGGCCGGCCCTGTGGGCGGTCGCCGACGAATTGCCGTCGTTCGGGCGGGTGCTGTTCGCCGCGCACCGTCAGATGCCCCGACCGGATGATCCGGTGGTGTCCGCGTGGTGCGCGGTGAACACGATCCGCGAGTGGCGCGGCGACACCCATTTCGCCGTGCTGGTCGCGGAGGACATCGACGCGACCACGGCCGGGATCCTCGACGACGCCCGACGCGACTACGGCGGGTGGATCCCGCGCAGCCGGGGCTCGGACGACGCCGCGATCGACGCCGCGATGGCACGCCTCGCCGAGCGCGGCTACGCCGACGGCGGCGAGGTGAACGACGCCGGGCTCGCCTACCGGCAACGGATCGAGGAGCGGACCGACGCACTGACCGAGGAACCGTGGCGACGCCTGGGTGCGGCGCGGACACGTGAGTTCATCGAGCTCGTCGCTCCGGTGGGGGCGCGTCTGGTGGAGCGGATCGACGTGACCGCCGGACCCGAGTGGATGCCCGCGGCCCGCGACATCGAACCCTGATCCGACCGCACTTGTCGGTCCGGCGCATCACGGCGCCGCGGCCTCAGTGGTGCGGATACCCGCCGAGTTGCGCTTCCGCGTCGAAGCCGGCAGGTGGATCGACGCGCGTCCTCGGGGGTGGCGCCTGGCCGAGCGCGGCCCGCAGCCGGGCGTCGGTGGCCTGGTCGAGGCTCGTGGAGACGACCCGGGCGCCCGGGAAACGAGCGGCTTCGGTGACGAACGCATCCGCGTTCAACTGGTCGACGAGCAACGCGAGCGTGGCGGTGTCGGGCCGGGCGACCTCTTTGAACCAGCCGATCCAGCGGTCGGTGATCCCGATGTCGATGACCTGGGCCAGCACCGCCGCGCCCGCCGCGCCGAGCGCGGCGCCGGCGATCCAGCCGATCGGACCGAAGGCGAACAGGCCGAACAGGCTGCCCCACAGCGCCCCGGTCAGCGCGGCCCGTTGCGGCGAGGGGTCGATCGTCTCGTGCACCCGCACCTTGCCTTCGGCGGAGGCGACGAGGGTGACCGCGTCCTTCAACAGGAGCTGGCCGCGCGCGGCGAGTCCACGCACGGCGGTCTCGAACTCGTGCGCACGGAACGGCGTCGGAAACGCCAGACCGATCAGGATCCCGGATCGGGTCGATTCGAGGTTCTTCACGCCCTCCAGGCTACCGGCACTACCCTCCACCCGGGCCGCCGATCGGCCCCGGAGGGACCTCCGGGTCGGCACCCGACCAGCGAGAGAGCGATCGATCCGCCCCTCGGTACGATCACGACAGCGAGAAGCGCCATGACCGACGAACCGGTTCACCATGCAGCCGCCGACGGGGTGTGCACGATCACGCTCGACTCGCCCGCGAACCGGAACGCGCTGTCGGCGGCGCTGGTGACGGGTGTGCTCGACGGGCTCGAAGCGGCCGTGGCCGACGATGATGCTCGATTCGTCGTGCTCACCCACACCGGGGGCACGTTCTGTGCCGGAGCAGACCTGGCAGAGGCCGCCCGCGAAGGGGGACCGGCGCAGGGCACCGACCGGCTCGTCCGGCTGCTGCGTCGCATGATCACGTTTCCCAAGCCGATCGTCGCGGTCGTCGACGGTCACGTCCGAGCCGGAGGGCTGGGGCTGCTCGGTGCCGCCGACGTCGTGGTCGCCGGGCCGGCGTGCACGTTCGCGCTGACCGAGGCCCGACTCGGGCTGGCTCCGGCGATCATCTCGCTCACCCTCGCCGACCGGCTCGCGCCGCGGGCCTGGGCGCGCTACGCACTCGGCGGTCGGACCTTCGACGCCATCGAGGCGGCGCGGATCGGCCTGGTGACCGTCGCCGCCGACGACGTGGACGCGGCGCTCGACGAGGTGACCGCGGACTATGCCAAGGCGTCGCCGCAGGGCCTGCAGGCGACCAAGGCGTTGGTGAACGAGCACCTGGTCGCGGCTTTCGATGCACGGGCGTCCGAGCTCACCGCACGGTCCGCGGCCCTGTTCGCGTCCGAGGAGGCCCAGGAGGGGATCGCGGCGTTCCGTGAGCGTCGGCCGCCCCGCTGGGCGCAGGGCTGAGCGCCTGCCCGGTCGCCGGGCGGGTCGTCGATCAGACCGGGACGGGCTGATCGTGGCGCGGATCGCGTCGTAGCGCCAGGCCGCAGGCGACCAGACTGCCGACGACGCCCCAGCCGACCAGGACCCACGCGTGTGGTGCGGCGCCATTGCCCGAGAAGTACGTGACCGAGCGGGCGGCTTCGACGCCGGCGCCGGGGGGTAGCCACGGCCCGACCGCGTGCCAGATCCCCGACAGGAACTCCTGGGTGAACGGACCCCCCGAACCGGGGTTGCCGAGAACGACGAACAGCAGGATCGCCACGGCGGTTCCGAGGTCGCCGATGAGGCTCTGGAAGGCGCTGGTCGCGGCCGACGCGGCGAACGACACCAGCGTGCCCACCACCGCGAGCGCGAGCCACGTGCCCGCCGTCAGTTCCAGGGTGCCGACCAGCAGCGCTGCGCCGGTCAGACCCGAACACACGGCGTACCCGGCGCACACGCCCAGGCGGGCGAACGCCTGGCGCAGCCCGGGCGCGGTGCCACGGGCCAGCCCGAGCACGGTTCCGATGAGGTAGCCGCCGACGACCCAGCCGACCACCAGATAGAACAGTGACAGCCCTTCGGAGTCGCCGGCGGGGAGGGGATGCACCACCTCGAACGCGGCCTTCCGGCCGGTGACCCGGTCGATCTCGGTGACCCCTTTGCGGATGGCCTGGGACGGAAACGGTGTCGGTGCCTCTGACACGACCACGAGGTCGGTGCCGGGCGTCTTGCCGTCCCACACGATCGCCCCGTAGATCTTCCGATGGTCGATCGCCCGACGCGCCTCGGCTTCGGTCGCGAACCGACGGAAGGCGAACGCGTCGGTCTTCTGCTGCACGGTCGTCTCGAGTACGTCCACGACCTTCGCCGGGCCGACCACGCCGACGGGCAGGTCACGGGGCTCGGGTCGCCCCAGGCCGCCGACGTAGGAGACGATGAACAGCAGCTGGAGGACGAACACCCCCAAGGTGAGCACCACGACCTGTCGCCGGGTCGATCCCGCGAGGTCCCGAAGCGCTCCCATCCCCCTTTTCTACCGGACCGGCACGGCCCGGACGGGTTCACCGACCCGTCGTCTCGGCTGCGACTACCGTTCCCCGGCGTGAACCTCCGACGTGCGACGATCCCGCTGGCGGCGTTGACGGTCTTGCTCGCCGCCTGTTCCTCGGGCGGATCGGGTGACGGGGCGGCCGACGTGACCACGACCGCTCCGCCCACCACGGTCGCCCGTCCGGCCGGCCCCGCGGCGAAGGTGGCGCCGTTGACCGGCGGCAAGGGCATCCAGCTGCTGTCGCCGACGCCCGGCCCCGATCTCGACAAGGCCGGCTACGTCGAACAGGAGTACTCGGCGTCGGGTACCGCCGCGGCGTACGCCCTCGCTGCAGGTGCGAAGACGTACCCGCGCAACGGCGAGATGAAGCTCACGCCGACCTCGAAAGCGGGGTATGTGACCCGGTTCGTGGTGCGGCGTCCGGAAGATCCCTCGAAGTTCAACGGCACCGTCGTGGTCGAGTGGAACAACGTCTCGGGGGGCCTCGACGTCGCTCCGGACTGGACCTACACCGCAGATGAGATCGTGCGTTCGGGCTTCGCCTGGGTGGGCGTGTCGACCCAGATGATCGGCATCGAGGGCGGCCCGGTCGCCGTGTCGACACCGGTGAGCGAGATGGGCGGCGCCGGCAAGGGCATCAAGTCGCTCGATCCGGCCCGTTACGGCGGCCTGCACCACCCCGGTGACGCGTACTCCTACGACATCTACACCCAGGTCGCCCGGGCGCTGCGGGCCAACGCCGGAGCGGTGAAGCCGCTGGGTGACCTGCACCCGGAGCACGTGCTGGCGATGGGCGAATCCCAGTCCGCGTACGCCCTCACCACCTACTACGACGGGGTCCAGCCGCTCACCGGGGCGTTCGACGGGTTCCTCGTCCACAGCCGCGGTGGCGCCGCGCTGCCGTTGGGTGAACCGGGCAAGCCCACCGACATCTCCGCCGCGGTGGGCAGTAGCGACCCGGTGCGGTTCCGGACCGACGTGACGGCGCCGGTGATCGCGGTCGAGACCGAAACCGACGTGGTCGGGATCCTGAAGTACCTGCCGGCTCGCCAGGACGACGACGACCACCTGCGGGTGTGGGAGGTCGCGGGCACCGCGCACGTCGACCTGTACCAGCTCGGCGAGGCCGTGGCGAAGCTCTTCGCCTGCCCCGGTGGGGTGAACGCCGGGCCCGCCCATTTCGTGGTCGCCGCGGCGCTGGCGAAGCTGCAGGCCTGGGTGACCGACGGAACCGTGCCGCCCAGAGGCGACCGGTTGCGGGTGAACGCCGAGAAGACCGATTACGTGCGCGACGCCGACGGGATCGCCGAGGGCGGCATCCGCACGCCCGAGGTCGACGTGCCCGTCGACGTGCTGAGCGGCCTGCCGGCCGCGTCGAGCGGTGCGTCGGTGGCGTGTCTGCTCGCCGGGTCGACGACGCCCATCCCCGAGGCCGTACTGACGGAGCGCTACGACTCGCGTGCCGACTATCTGGCCGCGTACGAGGCCGCGACCGACGAGGCGATCGACGCGGGGTTCGTGCTGCCCGCCGATCGCCAGGCGATGCTGGACGACGCCCGGCCCGACCGGATCCCCCAGGCCGGCGGACCGGCGACCGGGAGCACGGCGACCGCATCCACGACGCCGGAGAGCACGACGACGGCGCACACCGGGCCTGATGGCGAGCCTGCCGATCGGAGCCACCGATGAGTGTCGCCGAACGCTTCCGACTCGACGGTCGGGTCGCGCTGGTGGCGGGCGCCGGCCGGGGGATCGGCGCCGCGAGCGCCGTCGCGCTCGCCGAGGCCGGCGCGGACGTGGCGGTGTTGTCGCGCACGCCCGAGCAGATCGAGGCGGTCGCCGCGCAGATCTCGGCGGCCGGTCGGCGCGGTCTGGCGGTGCCGACCGACGTGTCCGACGCCGACGCGGTCGCCGCGGCCGTGGAGCGCACCGTCGACGAACTGGGCGGGCTCGACGTGCTGGTGGGGGTGACCGGCGGGTCGTTCCCGAAACCGTTCCTCGACACCAGCGACCGTTCGCTGGGCATCGCCTTCGAACGCAACGTGATCGACGGGCTGCGCCTGGTCCGCCACGCCGTGCCGCACCTGCTCGAGTCGCCGGCGGCGAGTGTCGTGATGATCTCGAGCGCGGTCGGCCACGTGACCGGGCGCGGCTACGTCGCCTACGGCGCCTCCAAGGCGGCGCTGGATCATGCGGTACAGGTCCTGTCGTTGGAGTTGAACCCGAAGATCCGGGTCAACGCCGTGGCGCCGGGGGCGATCATGACCGAGGCGTTGGCGATGGTCGCTGCCGACTCCGACATCGTCGAGTCGCTCGCGGCCAACACGCCGCTGGGCCGGGTGGGTGACCCCGACGACATCGCCGCGGCGGTCCTGTACCTCGCGTCGCCGGCGAGCGCGTATGTCACCGGCCAGATCCTGGCGGTCGACGGCGGCCTCGTCGTGCCGAACCTGCCCACCGGCCAACCCGACCTGTGAGACGCCCGGGTTGGTCACGACCCGCTCCCTGAGCGAAGATCGTTGTCAGACCAGGCGTTCGGGGGAACGCCCACCGACCATGCAGGGGACACCCATGACCGACACGATCGAGACCACCACGTCCGGTGACATCATCACCGAGTTGCGGGACTGGCTGCGGGACAACTGGGATCCCGATCTGACCGTCGGCCAGTGGTGGGAGCGGCTCGGCAACGACGGCTGGTCGGCGCCGACGCTGCCCGCCGGCCGCTACGGCCGCGGCGTGGAGCGAGCGGTGGCCGTGCAGATCTCCAAGGAGGTCGCGGCCTTCGGGGCGCTCGGTGCACCCGGCGGGCTCGGGCTGTTGCTGGCCGCGCCGACCATCAGCGACTGCGGCACCCCCGAGCAGGTCGACGAATACGTGGCCGACATTGTCACGGGCCGCAAAGCGTGGTGTCAGCTCTTCAGCGAACCGGGCGCCGGGTCGGACCTCGCGGGCCTGAGCACCAAGGCGGTGCGTGACGGCGACGAATGGATCATCAACGGCCAGAAGGTGTGGACCTCGCTCGGGCAGATCGCCGACATGGCGATGCTGCTGGCCCGCACCGACCCCGACCAGCCGAAGCACTCGGGGATCTCGTACTTCGCCATCGACATGCACCAGCCCGGCATCGAGGTGCGTCCGCTGCGCGAGATGACCGGTCACGCGATGTTCAACGAGACGTTCCTGACCGACGCCCGGGTGTCGAATGACGCCATCATCGGCGATCTGAACAAGGGTTGGACGGTCGCGAACGTCACGCTCGGCCACGAACGGGCCGGCCTCGGCGCCGGGGGCGGCGACGCCGGTGGTGGCCTCAGCGGTGCCCGGCCGGGCACCGTCGCGGGATTCCTCGACAAGCGTGTGGGCGACTACGCCCCCAAGCCGAAGACGAAGACGGCGACGAAGCCGGCCGAGAGGGCCGACGAGCCGGCGAAGCGGCGGGGCAGCAACGCCGAGATGCTCGCCGGGCTCGCCCGGGGCAACGGCAAGATCGACGACCCGGTGATCCGTCAGCGCCTCGCCCAACTCCACACCCTCGGGGAGATCGGCCGCTACAACGCCGAGCGGTCCAAGGCGCTGCGGGCCCAGGGCAAGAGCGTGCCGGGCATCGGCAACATCGCCAAGCTGTCGATGTCGAACATCGTGCGGCTCCAGCGCGACCTGGGTCTCGAGATCGTCGGCGCGCAGGGCATGTTGCACGCGTACGACCCGGAGGACCAGGAGGCGATCAACGAGGCCACGGGCAACCCGTTCCTCGCCGGGGTGACCGGCATCGCGCTGTACGCGCAGGCGCCTCCGATCTACGGCGGCACCGACCAGATCCAGCGCAACATCATGGCCGAGCGGGTGCTCGGCCTGCCACGCGAGCAGGGCCCGGCCAAGGACACCCCGTTCTCCCAGCTCCCCAAGAACGGCTGACCCCCCAAACCAGACGAACTCCGGGGCCGATGGGGCCCAGGGGCCCCAAAATCGTGCGGCATCCAGCAAGCGCCGCCTGATTCGGCACGCTCGGTGACCAATCGATGCCCCAGCGTGAGGTCCACAGATCGGCCACCGCCGACCCGCCCGAAGGCGCGAAGGCGTGCGCACGGCCGAGGGCCGCTCTGCGTCAGTCGAACTGGTACTGCTCGGCGTCGTGGTCGAAGCGGAAACCGAGCCGCTGGTAGATGCCGTTCGACGTGGGATTGTCGACATCGGCGTACAACATGACACGGGCCGCACCCGCGTCGAACGCGGACCGGGTCGCCGCGGCGGTGACCGCGGCTCCGTAGCCGTGTCGGCGTCGTTCGGGCGGGCTGTACACGGGCCCGACGCGGGCGACGCCGACCGTCGGGGCGCTGCACGCGGCCAGTGCCACCGGCTCCCCGGCGACCGTCCAGGCCCAGATCTCTCCCTGGCCGATGCGTTGTTCGGCCAATTCCTGCGTGTCGATGTCGGGGTCGTCGGCGACGGCCTCGTCGTGGAATGCCGTCAGCCAGTCGGCGACGAGCGGCACCTCGGCGTCGTCGAAGCGTCGTGCGGCGCCGGCGATGCCATCGGGCTCGTCGAGATCGTCGAGCACGTAGACGTGGCGACCGCCGGCCCGGCGCGCGCGTCGGCCGGTCGGTTCGCTCCAGGCGGCCACGAACTCGTCCACCGCAGTGGCTTCGCCGGTGACACCGGGGATCGAAGGTGAGACGTCGACGACATGCTCGGCGAGGCGAGCAGCAGCGCCCTGCGGCATCGCCGAGACGAACAGGTTCCAGGGACCGTTCACCATGGCGGCGCCGGTCACCCGTGCGTCCACGGAGACGATGAACCACAGAGCGGCCTCAGGCGGAGCAGGGTCGACTGACGCGAGCTGCTCGGTGACCACGGCGATCACGTTCGTGCTGATGGGGTCGGCGGCCAGAAGGGGCGCGGCGGCGTCGAGGAAGGCGCGGGCGTCGGTGAACGTGGCGACGGTCATCGACCAAGCGTCGCGTACGGCCCTCGCCGGATGGGCACGCACGTTCGGCTCATCGGACGCGTCGCGTGCCGGGTGCTTGCTGGATGCCGCACGATGCTGGGGTCTCTCCGCACCATCGGCCCCGGAGTTCGGCTGGTGGGGGGTTCAGCTGCGGGGGACGTCGACCCAGGGGACCTGCTTGTCGACCCGGGGTTCGCCGGGCAGCCCCAGCACCCGCTCGCCGATGATGTTGCGCTGGATCTCCGACGTGCCACCCTCGATCGAGTTCGCCCGCGACCGCAGGAACATCTTGCGACTCGATCCGGGTGGGCCGAGCAATCCGAGCATCTCCGAGCGGCGCATCGTGTAGTCGTAGTCGACCAGGGCGGCGGCTCCGAGCAGGTCGATGCAGAACTCGTAGACGTCCATGTTGTTCTCGGCGAACGCGAGCTTCGCGATCGACCCCTCCGGCCCCGGGTTGCCGGCCTTGCGGTTCTGCGCGGCCCGGATGTTGGTCATCCGCAATGCCTCGGAGGTACACCACAGCCGCATGAGGCGGTCCAGGTTCACCGCCGATCGCTGCGCGCCGGGCTCTTCCCGCCAGATCCGCACCGCTTCGGCGATCGACCCCGACCCGGGTCGGGGAACGCCACCGCCACCGCCACCGATGGTGGTGCGCTCGTTCGACAGCGTGGTCATCGCCACGCGCCAACCTTCGCCGATGTCTCCGATCCGGTCGGCGTCGGGCACCCGTACGTCGGTCAGGTAGACCTCGTTGAACTCGGCCTCGCCGGTGATCTGGCGCAGCGGGCGCACCTCGACGCCGGGCGCGTGCATGTCGAGGCCGAAATACGTGAGCCCCTTGTGCTTGGGCACGTTCGGATCGGTGCGGGTCACCAGCATGCCCCGGTCGGCGAGGTGCGCGCCGGTGTTCCACACCTTCTGGCCGTTGATCACCCATTCGTCACCGTCGCGGGTCGCTCGGCAGGCGAGCCCGGCCAGGTCAGATCCGGCGCCCGGTTCGGAGAAGAGCTGACACCACACGTCCTCGCCGGTGAACGCCCGGCGAAGCAGTCGCTCGCGCAACGCCTCGCTGCCGTTGGTCGCGATGGTCGGGCCGGCCATGGTCAGCCCGAAGAACTGCGGCAGTCCGGGCGGCGCGGCACCGGCCTTGGCGAGCGCGGCGTCGATGGTCCGCTGGTTGCGGGGCGGCAGGCCGAGCCCGCCGGACCCTTCGGGGAAGTGCACCCAGGCGAGGCCCGCGTCGAACTGCGCGCCGCGAAAAGCCTCGTTCGTCATCG
The DNA here is from genome assembly GCA_964595905.1 of uncultured Iamiaceae bacterium. Lineage (GTDB taxonomy): Bacteria > Actinomycetota > Acidimicrobiia > Acidimicrobiales > Iamiaceae > JAFDWI01. Next base: position 33,254 of record CAZQSU010000013.1, on the reverse strand, counting down.
ACTTGGGATCGTTGTCGGCCAGCAGCCCGTCGATCCGTTCCCGAACCAGGGTCTCCTCGTCGCTCATCTGCTCACTCCTCGGTTCCGTGGGACGACCGTCTCACCGTAGACCTTCTGCGAGCATCGCACGCACAACGTGAGCCGGGGACCCTGACGGGCGGTCACGTAGCCTTGGGCCACCATGTCGGAGTCGGACGAGTCGGAGTCGGACGTACAGCCGCGGTCCGCCGCCTTTGCCGTCGACCTCGACCCGGGCGAGGTGCCCCTCGGCGCGCCGCCCGACATGCTGGGCCCCGACGCGTTGCCCCACGACCCGGTCGTCGACACCGCACTGGGCAGCGGGGTCACCGACGAGCCGCGGCGTGCGTCGCTGGGGCGTGCCGCGACGCTGATCACGGTCGGCAATCTCGTATCCCGGATCTCGGGGTTCGTCCGGGTCGTCGCGGTCGCCGGTGCCCTCGGCATCGCCTTTCTGGGCGACTCCTACCAGCGCGCGAACGAGGTGTCGAACGTCCTGTTCGAACTGTTGGCGGGCGGGGTGTTGTTCTCGGTGCTGGTGCCGGGGTTCGTCGAGCTGCTCGGCGGCGCGACCCGGGGTCGACGCGACCGGTCGACGTCGGCCGCGCCCGACACCTCCGCGGCCCGACACCTGGGGTCGGTGTTGGCGACCCGGGGCGCGGTGTACGTCGGCGTCATCGCGCTGATCGGCATGTTCGGCGGCACCTGGATCATGCAGGTGCTGACGATCGGCACTCCCGAGGCGGTGCGCGCCGATCAGGTCCGGATCGGCGCCTTCCTGTTGTGGTTCATCATGCCCCAGTTGGTCTTCTACGCCGCAGGCGCCGTGGCGAGCGCGTTGTTGCAGGCCGATCACCGCTTTCTGGCCACCTCGATCGCGCCGCTGTTCAACAACATCGTCGTCACGATCACGATGGTCGTCTTCGCCCACCAGCACGACCCGGCGGCCGGGCTCACCCTCACGGTGGGTGAGAAGGTGCTGCTCGGGGCGGGGACGCTCGCGGGCACGGTGGCGATGACGATCGTGCCGTTCGTGGCGCTGTGGCGCGCCGGTCTGGGTCTGCGTCCGCGGTGGCGCACCAGCGGCCTGGCCCTGGGTCAGCTGATGCGTCAGGGTGCCTGGGCGGCCGGTCACGTCGGGCTCAATGAGGTGCTCATCGGCGCGACGATCATCCTGGCCGGACGGGTCGACGGCGGGGTGATCGCGTACCAGACCGCGTTCATGTTCTTCCTTCTTCCCCACGCGCTCGTCGCGTACCCGATCTTCACCGCGTTGTTCCCGCGGCTGTCGCGTCTGGCGACCGCGGACGACCGCGACGGCTTCGCTGCCGAGCTGACGCGCGGTATGCGGCTCAATCTGCTGTTGCTGCCCCTGGGCAGCGGGTTGCTCGCGGTGGCCGCCGGTCCGGCGTTGTCGGTGGTGCGGATCGGTCGTCTCGATGCCGGGGGCGTCCATCTGGTCGCGGCGACGCTCGCCGGGTTCCTGTCGGGCCTGTGTGCGTTCAGCGTGTTCTTCCTGTTGACGCGGGCCGCCTATGCGCTCGGCGACGCGCGCAGCCCCACGTTGGTGAACCTCGGGTCGACCGCAGCGGCGGTGGTCGGGATGGTGGTGGTGACCGGCTTCGTGCACGGCACGGCGTTGTTGGTGAGCTTCGGGGTGATCCAGGCGGTCACGCTGACCGCCGGGTGCGTGGTGCTCTTCGGGATCGTGCGTCGCCGGGTCGGCCGACCGTTGGCGGTCGGCGGGGCATTGTGGCGGACGGTCGTCTTCGCCGTTCCCGCGATCGCGGCGGCCGCGTGGGTGGCGATGGTCATCGGCTGGGAGAGTCGGTCACGGGCCGTCGCGGCCGGGGTCGCGGCATCGGTCACCGGCGTGGTCGTGGCGCTGGGGTTGGCGACGGTTTCGCGGACGCCGGAGTTGGCGGCGGGGGTCGCGGGGGCCGCGCGCCGGATCGGACGTCGCCGGTGACCGGCGGCCCGCGGCGCCGGAGCTGGTGGTTCCGGGTGGGGTGTGTGGCCGTCGTGGTCGCGTGGTTCGTCGGTTCACCGTTGTTCGCCCACTTCCGAGTCGCGAAATCCGACGCGTTGCCGACGACCGCGGACCGTGTGGTGATCGTGGGGGTGCCGGGGCTCACCCTCGACGACCTCCACGAGGGGCCGATGCCCCGGCTGGCCGAGCTGGCGTCGCGGGGAGCCGTCGCGGCGACCAACATCCGCGGCGGCGGCACCTCGCCCGAGATCGCCGAGGCCTACACGTCGTTGGGTGCCGGCTACCGGATCGAATCGGGCACGGCCGGTGCCCGGGCGGTCGATGTGCCCCCCGGTCGAGAGCCGCCGGCGGTCCGGGTGCGCGACATGCCGCCCGGTCCGGACCCCGACGCCGAGGACGAGGCGGGGCGGCCCGGCACGCTCGCCGCGGCGTTGGAAGCCGACGGCCGACGGACCGCCGTGGTCGCCAACGTCGACGTCATGATCCACGGCCGGCGCCGAGGGCACGGTGGGCCCCGAGCTCACCAGGGTCGACCCCGACGCGCCGGGTGGCGTCGCCACGTCACCGGACGCGTTCGTCGCCGCGACGCGACGCGCGTTGAAGGGTGCGGATCTCGTGGTGGTCGACCCGGGGATCACCACCCGGCTCGATCGGGCCGACCGCCTGGGTCAGGTCGACGCGTCGCCGGGCCGGTACCGCCAGGCCCTCTACGCGACCGACGCGATCATCGGCGATCTCGCCCAGCATCTCGACCGGCGCACCGCGCTGATCGTGGTCGGGGTCACGCCGCCGACCAGTACCTGGCAGCTCACCCCGACGATCATCACCGGCGCGGGGGTGCAGCCCGGCCATCTCAAGTCGCCGTCGACACATCGGCCCGACCTGGTCACGATCACCGACGTCGCCCCGACGGCGCTGGCGCTGCTCGGGGTGCCCGAGCCGGTCGCGATGAGCGGGCACGTGCTCCGGGTCCGACCGGGTGGGACCGACCTGACGCGCTTGCGCAGCTTCGACGACATGCTCGTGTCGCGGCGCAGCACCGACCAGCCGATGACGCTCGTGTTCATCCTGGTGCAGTCGGCGTTGTACGCGGCCGGGGTGCTCTTGTTGATGGCCGGTCGCCTGTCGACCCGCCGGGGCACCGCGTTGTTGTTCGCCGTGTTGACGTGCGCCGCGTGGCCGCTCGCCACGTTCTGGATCAGAGCGTCGCTGACCGCGTCGTCGCTGGGGCTGGGCACGGCCGTGTTGACCTGGGCGATCGCGGCGGCCGTCGCGGCGGTCGCCTGTACGTTCCGACGACATCCACTCGACCCGCTGTTGGCGGTCTGCGCGGCGACGGTGGCCACGATCGTGGGAGACCTGTCGACCGGCGCCCATCTGCAGTACGGCAGCTTCTTCGGCTACGCCCCCAACAAGGGCACCCGTTTCACGGGCATCGGCAACGCGGCGTTCGCGCTGTTGGCGGCCGCGACCGTGGTGGTGTGCACCGCTCTGGTGTCGAGGGCCCGGGACCGGTCGCGGGGTTGGTGGGGCGCCGCGACCGTGGCAGTTGCGGTGGTGGCCGCCGACGGTGCGCCCTGGATGGGGTCCGACGTCGGGGGTATTCTGTCGCTGGTTCCGGTGCTCGGTCTGTTGATGTGGACGCTGTCGGGTCGCAGTGTCCGCTGGCGGACGGTCGGCTACGCGGCGCTCGGCGCGGTCGCCGCATTGGCCGTGGCCGTGGGACTCGACGCGCTGCGGGCGCCGGACCAGCGCACCCACCTGAGCCGGTTCTTCCTGAACCTGGGTGACTGGACGATGGTGCGCGGCGTGATCGGTGAGAAGTGGTCGATGAACATGCGTCTGCTTCGCCAGTCGGCGTGGGCGTGGCTGGTGCCGATCACCGTCGCGCTGAGCCTGGTGGCGCTCACGCTCGGGCGGCTCTGGCAGCGGGCGCTTCCCCCGCGGTCGCCCCAGCGTGCCGGGGTCATCACGACGCTCGTGTTGGCGTTGGTCGGTTGGTTGTTGAACGACTCTGGCATCGTGGTCGTGGCGCTCGCCTCGGTGTACGTGGGGCCCTACGTGCTGTTGTTGGCGAGAGAGAACGAACGCGATCATCCGGAGGCCCGGGCCACCGAAGTCCCCGTGTCGCCGACGAGGTGCGCGTAGCATGACGACTCCGATGCCAGCGATGGAACCTGACGACTCGGAACACATCGTCGCGCTCGTTCCGGCGTTGAACCGCAGCGGCGAGATCGGTGACACCGTCCGGGCGCTGGCAGGAATCGGGGCGATCGACCGGATCCTCGTCGTCGACGACGGTTCGTCAGACGACACGGCGGTGGTGGCTCGGGAGGCCGGTGCGGACGTGCTGCGTCTGCCGACGAACCGGGGCAAGGGTGGGGCGGTCGCCGCTGGGGTCGCGGCGACGCCCGACGCGACGGTCTACGTGCTCATCGACGCCGATCTGGCGCGGACCGCGGGCGCCGCCGAGGCGTTGCTCGACCCGGTGCTGCGCGGCGACGCGGACCTGACCATCGGCGTGCTGCCCCCCGCCGAGGGCAAGGGCGGGTTCGGAGCCGTGAAGAACCTGGCCGCCCGCGGGATCCGCGCGGCGTGTGGATGGTCGACGCGTGCCCCGCTGTCGGGACAGCGGGCGGTCCGCGCGTCGCTGCTCCGTGAGGGGCTGCCGTCGTCGTCGCGCTTCGGGCTCGAGGTCGCCATGACGATCGACGTGGTCCGGGCCGGTGGCCGGGTGGTCGAGGTCGATGTGCCGATGGACCACCGTCACACGGGTCGTTCGGTGAGCGGGTTCGTCCACCGGGGCCGTCAGGGGCTCGACATCATGGCGGCGCTGTGGCCTCGGGTGGTGGCCCAGCGCCGCCGGATCGCCGCGCTGGTGGTGTTGACGATCCTGGTGCTGGCGGGTGCGACCGTGCTCGGGACCCGCAACGTGCCGACCACCCAGGCTCTGGGCGGGCACGTGTCGAAGGTGGTCGTGTTCGGGATGGAGCCGTTCGGTTTCGACGATCTCTCGAGCGGCAACACGCCGAACCTGCAGCGGCTCGCCGATCGGGGAGCCACCGCGGCGATGTCGGTGCGCACGGTGTCGCGCTACCCGTCGGCGACCGAGGGCTACCTGGCGCTGTCGGCCGGGGCGCGGCTTGCGGCGAGTTCGAGCGCGGGCAACGTCGTCGACGCGGACTCGTCGGTGGGCAAGATGACCGCGGCGCAGTACGTGGGCAGTCTCAGCGACGGCACGCCCCGGGGCGACCTGGTCGTCATCGACGGGCCGTCGCTCGTGCAACGCAACGACAACGACGAGGCCGACGGGACCCCGGGCACGCTCGCGGAGATCCTCGCCCGTCACGGCCATTCCTCCGCGGTCGTGGCGAACAGCGACCGCCCGGCGCTGTTGAAGTCGACGGCGGTCACCGACCGGCCCGCCGCACTCGCGGTGATGAACAAGAGCTTCGGTGTCGAACACGGCACCGTCGACGCCGACACGCTGCTCACCGGCGACCCGGATGCGCCGTTCGGGGTCCGGGCGAACCCGTCGGCGTTCGCGGCGTCGACCAAGGCCGCGCTGGCCGAGAGCGATCTGGTGGTGGTCGACCCGGGGGATCTGAGCCGCGCGCAGACGTTCGCGTCGCGGGCGACACCCGATGCCCGCGACGTGCTCTGGGCCGAGTCGCTGCGTCGCAGCGACGAGATCCTCGGCAGGATCATGGACGAGGTTCCCAGCGACACGTTGATCCTGGTGGTGTCGGTCCGGCCGCCGCACTCGGCGTTCCGGCTCACCCCCATGGTGGCGGCGGGACCGGGGGTGCCCCACGGAGTGATCACCTCGCCGTCCACCCAGCGCACCGGGCTGGTGGCGATCACCGATCTGGCACCGACGATCATGTCGGCGCTCGGCGTTCCGGTCCCCGACGCTCTGCCGGGCAACGCCCTGCGGTACGAGCCGGGATCGAACCGGATGAGCCTGCTCGAGTCGTACGACGCCGACACGACGGTCCGCGAACGCACCTACGCCCCGACCAGTTGGATCTACATCTGGGGCCAGGCGATCGTCTACCTGCTGTTGCTGTTCACCGTCGCGCGCCGGCCGAGGTTCGCCTGGTTGCGTCCGGTGCTGCGGCTGGCGTTGCTGTGTCTGGCGTCGTTGCCGGTGGCGAGCTTCCTGGTGCGGGCGATCCCGGGGTTGACAGGCTGGTTCTTCGCCGCGCAGGGCATCGTGACCGCGTTGTTGTCGGTGGCGATCGGGCTCTTCGCGTCGACGAGGCGTCGCCACGCGTTGTCGCCGTTGGCGTGGTTGTGTGCGGTGACCGTGGCGGTGATCGTGGTCGACATCTGGACGGGTACCCACCTGGAGTCGTCGAGCTGGCTCGGCTATTCGTTCCATTCGGCGGGGCGCTTCTACGGCGTGCCGAACACGACGTTCGCGGTGCTCGGGGCGTGCACGATCCTGTGGGCCGGCATCGTCATGCACACCACCGATCGACGGGTCGACTCGCTGTGGGCGGTGGGGTGCGTGATGCTGGTGGTGTTGGTGTCGGCCGGGGCGCCGATGCTCGGCGCGGACGTCGGCACGCTCATCACCCTGGGGCCGATCTTCGCGCTGTACCTGTGGGTGCTGAGCGGTCGACGCATCCGGGTGAAGGGTGTGGTGCTCGCCGTGGCGGGGATGGTGGCCCTGGTGGTGGCCGCGGCCGCGCTGGACCTGACCCGGGCGCCGGCCGATCGCAGTCATCTCGGCCGGTTCGCCTCCGATCTGCTGACCAACGGTCCGTCGGTGCTCAACGACACGTTCCTGCGCAAGCAGAGTGCGAACTTCCGGATCCTGCAGGGGTCGTTGTGGTCGCGGATGGTGCCGATCGTGGCGCTGTTCTGGTTCGTTCCGCTGGCGTGGGAGCGTCGCGGGGCCGAGATCTTCGCCCGCCGTCGGGTGCTGGTGGTGGCGACGTGGTTCGTGGTGGCGGGCGCGTTGCTCGGGTTCGCGTCGAACGATTCGGGGCCGGTGGTCGTGGGGTTGTTCGTGGCGTGGTTGTTGCCGCTGCTCGCGCTGTTGTTGATCGATGCGACGCACGGACCGGCGGAGGTGGCCTTCGCGGACGGATCGCCGGCGCAGGTCCTCGATGCCGACCCGACGCTCGACCCGCTGCCGGAGGCCGACTCGCCGTCGGGCGCCGCGCCGCCCGGGTCCGAGCGGGAGCTCGTGGCGACGTGATCGGTTCGTCGATCGTGGCCTGGGTCGTCGCGTTCGTCGCGGGTGGGGTGGTGTCGGCGGGGTTGTGGATCGCGCTGCGCGAGACGTTCTGCCAGCCGCTGTTCCTGCGCCGCAACTTCCGCGGCGTCGACGTGCCGGTCGGGGCCGGGGTGGTGGTGGGCTTCGCGTTGATCAGCGTGTGGGGCGTGTGGCGGTTCGTGGCCGTCGCACGGCGCTCGGTCGATCTGTCGTTGGCGTCGTTCCCGGCGGTCGGCGCGCTCGTGGCAGGCTTCGCTCTGCTCGGTCTGTTCGACGACCTGGCCGCGCAGGGCGACGACCGGGGTTTCCGTGGTCATCTCGGCGCGTTGGCGCAGGGGCGGCTCACCACGGGCGGCTGCAAACTGCTCGGTGGCGGGCTGCTCGCATTGGCGGTGACGGCGACGAGCCCGATGGTCGGCGGGATCGAGGACTGGTGGCGGATCCTGCTCGGCGCAGCGGTCGTTGCTCTGGCGGCGAACACCGGCAATCTGCTCGATCGTGCCCCGGCGCGTTGTGCGAAGGTCGCGCTGGTCTGCGGCGTGGCGTTGTTGGCGACCTGCGGTGCGCCGGAACGGTGGACGCTCGTCGGTGTCGTCATCGTGTTGGGCGCGACGGCCGGGTTGATCGTCTTCGACGCCCGTGAGCAGTTGATGTTGGGTGACGCCGGGTCGAACGTGGTGGGCGCGGCGTTGGGATGGGGGCTGGTGGTCACGACCGACTGGCTCGCCCAGGTGATCGTGCTGGTCGTGTTGGTGATGCTCAACGTCGCCAGCGAGAAGGTGTCGTTTTCGAAGGTGATCGACGACGTGGCGGTGCTCCGAGCCATCGACCGTTTCGGGCGTTCCTGAGACTGCGGACCGCCGGGTTCACGGTCGGCGCTCCACGGCCGCCGGTGGGTGTGCGCGCCATCATCTGTATTGTCCTCCGACACGACGCGCCGGGTGCCTAGGATCATCGCCAATGGCAAACCACGGCATCTCCCGCCGCCGGATGCTGCAGGGCCTGGGGGCCTCTGCCGCGTTCGCTGCGGCCGCATCACGGATGGGCCCCGCCTGGTCGACGCAGGCCCAGCGGCGCATGGCCCGAGCGCTCGGTCCGGGTTCGCGCCCGGATCCGTCCAAACCGATCGGCGCCGACCTGGTGCCCCAGGTCGAACACATCGTGATCTACATGCAGGAGAACCGGTCCTACGACCACTACTTCGGCATGTCGGGCATCGGCGACGGCCTGACGATCGGGCCCGGCGGCACGCCGACGAACGCGAACCCCGACCTCGACGGCGATGCCTACACGCTGACCCGGGCGACCCGGTTCTGCGACACGGCACGCTGCACCAGCCAGTCGTGGAACGCCAGCCATCTCTCCTACGACGACGGCGCGATGGACGGGTTCATCCGCGCCGCCGGGGGCGCGGTCGGCTCGATGACCTACTGGATGCCCGAGGACCTGCCCTTCTACGACTCGCTCGCGCACACCTTTCCGATCTGTGACCGGTGGTTCTGTTCGGTGCTGGCCCAGACGTTCCCGAACCGTCGGTACCTGCAGGCGGCCACGTCGTTGGGCATCGTGTCGACCGACGTGACCGAGGTCCTCGCCACCCCCGACGCGCCCAACGGCATCATCTGGGACCGCTTGAACGATGCGGGGATCACCTGGAAGGACTACGCGTTCGACCTGCCCGACATCCTGTTGTTCCCGGACTTCTTCCAGGCGAACCAGGATCACGTGTTCACCTTCGACGACTTCCTCGCCGACTGCGCCCACGGCACCCTGCCCCAGGTGAGCATCGTGTCGCCGGGCAACACCGCGTACTCCGAGGAACGGCCCAACGACATCCAGCTTGGAGAGGCCTACTCGGCGACGATCGTCGATGCCCTCATGCAGTCACCCCAGTGGCCGGCGACCGCGTTGTTCTTCACCTACGACGAGCACGGTGGCTACTACGACCATGTGCCGCCGCCGCCGGCGCCGATTCCCGACGACATCGCACCGCGGATCACGTCGCCGCCCGACCAGCCGGGCGCGTTCGACCGTTACGGCATGCGGGTGCCCGGTTTCGTGATCTCGCCGTTCGCCCGTGCCGACTACGTGTCGCACGTGGTGCACGACCACACCTCGATCCTCAAGTTCATCGAGACGAAGTGGAACCTCGAGGCGATGACCTACCGAGACGCGAACGCGGACGACCTGCTGGACTGCTTCGACTTCGACGGGGTGCCCTTCGCGGAGCCGCCCGTGTTGGCGGCGGCCGGGCTGCCTGCTTCGGGCAGCACCTGTTCGGCGGTGCCGCCCCCGCCCCAGCCGATCGTCACGACGACGACCACCACCACGTCGTCGACATCGTCGACGACGTCGACGTCAGTTGCCTCGTCGTCGTCGACCAGCATCCTCTCGTCGACGACGCTCGCCGAAGCGGCGACGACCCTGCCCGACGGCACCGATGCGGGGCCGCGGTGGGGTACCGAGACCGGCGACGGCGTGCCGACCGGGTCGCTGCCCAAGACCGGTTCGCCGCTCGACAAGTGGGCCACGGCCGGGGGTCTGGCCGCGTTGGGTGGCATCGCCGTCGTGCTCGCGGCACGTGAACGCGACCGACGCCACGCCGGCGCCACCGGCGGTCCGGACGGGTCGGTTCAGTAGCCGAGTTCGGGGTCGACGAGGCCGATCAGCTCGGCGCCGGCCGCGAACCGGCGCACGTTCTCGGTGACCCGCGCGCCCAGCAGCGGCACCGCCATTGCGGGGGTGTTGCCCACGTGCGGGGTGATGATCGCGTTCGGCAGGGTCCAGAGCGGGTGGCCGTCGGGCAGCGGTTCGGGGTCGGTCACATCGAGCCCGGCGCCGCCGATCCGATCGTCGCGCAGCGCGTCGACGAGGGCGTCGGTGACGACGTGGGGTCCGCGGGCGACGTTGACGAGCCAGGCGTGGTCGGCCATCGCGTCGAGGGCCGCGGCGTCGATGATCCCCCGGGTCGCGGGGGTCATCGCCAGTGCCAACACGACGGCGTCGGCGTCGGCGAGGGCGTCGTGCAGACGGTCGAGGCCGAGGGTGCGGTCGGCGCCGGGCACGGGGTCGTCGGCCTGTCGGCGCAACGCGGTGGCGGTGACCCCGAAGCCCGAGAGCAGGGTGATGAGCGCCCGGGCGATGCCGCCGCCGCCGAGGATCGTGACCTTCGCGCCGATCAGGTTGTGGCCGAGTTCGTTTGCGTCGGCCTTCTCCCAGCTCGTGCGTCGGGCGTAGGTGCCCACGCCGCGCATGCCGGCAAGCAGCAGTCCGAGGGCCAGTTCGGCCACCGGGTCGGCGTAGACGCCTTTGCCGCAGGTCCAGGTCCGACCGTCGCGCAGCAGGTGGGTGAACGTCTCGATCCCGGCGAAGGGCAACTGGACCCATTCGATGCCGGGGTGCGCGGAGAGCAGCGTTTCGAGGCGTTCAGGGTACTTCGGGACCGCCCAGACCACGCCGGTGGCGTCTGCCGGGTCGACGACGGTGCCACCGCCGGCCTCGACCGCGTCGGCGAGCCACGAGTTCCGGGCCGGTTCGGGCGCGATCGCGATGGGCGTGGGCGCGCTCACGACGCCACCTGGTCACGCCCGCGCAGCAGTGGCGTGGAGTGGTCCCAATCGGCGAGCAGCGCCCGGATCGCGGTGATGAGCAGCAGGGGTTGGTCGAGCATCGCGTGGTGGCCGGTTTCGGGCACGGCGATCACCGGGGTGACGCGACCCATGCGGTCGTACATGAACTGGCTGATGTCCTCGGTGACGAGGCCCTTCTCGAACCGCAGCAGGGCGAGACGGCAGCGGATGTCGCCGAGGTAGGGCAACGCGATGCCGCGGGGGTCGCCGGCGAACGCGGAGAACAGGTTGGGGTCGAACTTCCAGCGCCAGCCTTCGTCGGTGTGGCGCAGCGAGTGCCGGGCGACGTGGTCGACGACATAGTCGAGGTAGTGCTGTTGGGTGGGCACGGTCCGGAAGTGGGGGAGTGCCGCGTCGATGGTGGGGTAGATCTTGGCCTGGCGGAACACGCCGAGGCGGGCCGAGGCGACCTCGGGGTCGGGTTCGGCGACGGGCGAGTCGCCGACGATCGCGCCGGCGAGGCGGCCATCTTCGGTGAGGGCCGCGGTGACGATGGCGACCATGCCACCCATGGAGTGGCCGATCACGACGGGCGGGCCGGCGAAGTCGGAAGCGTCGGCGACGGCCATCACTTCACGGGTCCACCCCTCGACCGAGTAGCTGGAGCGATGGTCCGAATCGCCGTGGCCGGTCAGGTCGAGGGCGGCGACCCGGTGGTCGTGGGCGAACAACGCGGCGATGTGGGTCCACCAGTAGTTGTGGGCACCGCCGCCGTGGACGAACACGAGCCCGGGCATGCCAGGTCGGCCCCAGGTCCGGTAGGCGATGGTGGCGCCTTCGACATCGACCGTGTGTGACTCGGCGGGCACGGCGAGCGCATCGCGGAACCATTCGGGAGCGGGGGACGGGTTCGGGGTCCAGGGGTGGATCGCGTCGCCGACGGTCGTCGCGATCGCGGCATGGGGAGAGTCGGCCATCGCCGAAAACCTACAGGCCCTGCCCCGCCGGTGGGTTCTCGGTGTGGTCACCGGTCGACCCGGCGACGGCTCGTCCGCCGGCCGAAGCAGATGGCCCGTGCGGGCGCATCGGCAAGCTCCACGGCTGCGAGCCCTGGATCGGGCCGACCGAGTGACCACACTCTCGATGCGCAAGTTCGGCGCCGCAATGGTCTCCGAGACCCGTGACGTCTATGCTCGATGCCATCTCGTGAGAGGATGCTCGATGCCATCTCGTGAGAGGATAGGGGTGTTCGATGCGGAGACGTCTCGGGTTGTTGGCGGCATTGGCGATCGTGGTGGGTGCGTGTGTGGGCTGTGATCCGGGTTGGGTGAACCCGGTGTTGGGTACCGGCGACGGCTCGGGCAGCGTGCCCGGCGGCCCGCCCGGCGTTGCCGCGGCCGACGTCTCGCTGGGTTCACCCGCGGCACTCGCTGATCTCGGGGCGCGTGGTTATCTCGCATACGACTCCGACAGCTGCACGATCATGCTGGTGGCGGACGGGCGCGCGACCCGGTATGCGGGCAACGGCACCTGCGGCGAATCGGGTGACGGCGGTCCGGCCACGGACGCGTCCATCGACGTGGTGATCGCGCCGCTGGGTCCGGGCCTGCAGGTCGATCCCGACGGCAACGTGTACTTCGCGAATGCGACGTATGGGACCGTCCGTCGCATCGACGCCACGACCGGCTCGATCTCGAAGGTGCCGACGGTTTCGCCCGGTTTCGTATTCGGGATCAGCGCGGAGGCCGATGACGCGGTGACCTACGTCGCCCAACGCCCGGTCGAGGTCGTCGACGGCGACACGGTTTCCAACGAGGAGGTCACCGAGCTGCGTCGAATCGACACGAACGGCGACCACGTGATCGCGGACCTGAGTGGCTTGATCAGCAGCATTCCGCTGGGGCTGGTGCGCGTTGGACCTGAGCACTACGTCACCTTCACCGAACTCGATGGCGGAACCCTCCGACGCGTCGATGTCGACCACGGCTCGGCCACCGCCACGTCACTGGGCTCCGATGGGCCCCTGCTGGTCCCGCAGGCCGCCGGAGCGGACGGCAGCATCTACGGGACCACGTACGGGTCACCGACCACCGCGTACGACGGCAATCAGGTGTTCCGGTCGAGTCCGAACGGCTCGGTCGCCTTCATCGCCGGATCGGGCACCCCTGACCCGGGGACGAAGCGCCAGTCGGGAAGCGGCGCGGATCTCGACCTGTCTGCGAAGGCGGTCGCGTTCACCCGCAACGGCAACCTGCTCATCGCTTCGGGCCACGTCGTCTACGACCTGATCGACCCTGCGGACGCGCCCGCGATCCCGTCGTCCTCGTAGCCGCTCGAGCTGCCCGCGGGCACGCCGACGCCGGCAGGGTCGGTCACGCGTCGGGCGTGTCGAAGCCGGCATTCGTGCACCCGGGTCGCGGTGCTCGTCTGCTGCGGGTGGCGCAGGGGTGCGAGGGGTGCACGAACCGTGGCCGGTACTGTGGTTCGTCATGGCCGGCCTCGCTCTGCTCGGGATGCTCGCGGCCGAGGTGTCGCCCGAACGCCTCCAGAAGGTCTGCGGCGACGATCCGGCGACCGGATGCCGCCTGGTGCTGGAGTGGACCGACAACCGGTTCCTGGCCCACGCCGCCGACAAGGTCGTCGCACCGGTCATCCAGATCGTCATCATCTGGATCGTCGCGGTGGCGGTCAACCGCATCGTCCGCCTGATCATCAAGCGGGTCGGGCACCGCCTCGAAGGTGCTGCGCAATCGGGTCGCTACGCCCGGATGAAGGCACGCACCCCGAAGGTGCTCATGGAGACCGGCAGCGTGTCGATCCGCGGTGCGGCCCGGGCCAAGACCACCACCGCGGTCCTGCGCAGTGTGTCGTCGTTCGTCGTGTACTCGGTCGCGGCCCTGTACTCGGTGAGCGTGCTGGGCCTGAAGGTCGGCCCGCTGATCGCGGGTGCCGGGATCGTCGGCGTCGCGCTGGGTTTCGGCGCCCAGTCGATGGTGCGGGACTTTCTCGGCGGCATGTTCATGCTCATCGAGGACCAGTTCGGCGTCGGCGACGTGATCGACGTGTCGGCGACCGTGGACGGCACGGTCGGTGTGACCGGCACGGTCGAGGAGGTGACCCTGCGCATCACCAGCGTGCGCGACGTGAACGGCACGATCTGGCACATCCCCAACGGCGAGATCCGCCGGGTGGGCAACATGTCGCAAGGGTGGGCCCGGGCCCTGCTCGACGTGCCCGTTCCCTACGGCACCGACCTGGAGGCCGCGAAGTCGCTCGTCTCCCAGGTGGCCCATGAGGTGACCCATGCACCCCCGTATCTGCCCGAGGTGCTCGGCGAGCCCGAGGTGTGGGGGGTCGAGGATCTCGGCCCGGACGCGGTGCTGATCCGGGTCGTCATCAAGACCCGGCCCGGCGAACAGTGGGCGATCATGCGCGCGCTCCGGGCCGAGTTGCACGACGCGTTCGTGGCGGCGGGCATCGAGCGTCCATTCGCCCAGCACGACGTGTACCTCCACGAGGGCGACCACCACGCCGGCCCCGGACCGGACGAGCCGTCGGCCGGCGACGCCGACGCCGCCGACGGCCAGGGCAGCGACGGCGGCGCTGGTGGTGACGCCGACGACGGGATGATCACGTCGCTGGACGACCTGGGTCGTTGACCTGGGGCGCCGTCCGGGTCGAGACCGCCCCGACGTCTTGACAGTCCGATCGGGGGATAGTAGATCTATCTCGGTCCCGGAGGGGTGCGAGGGTAGACGGCGATCTGTCCCGGTGCACTCCCTGCCGGGACAGATGGCCGACCTGGCCGGCGAGTTCGCCGGCGGTGCGAGCAGCTCGTGCCGGCCGGTTCAGCGCCGGGGCCGGGTGTACGCGTCGAAGATCGCCTTCACGCCGATGGCGAATGGCGCCCACTCCTGGTCGGCTCCACCGGCGCCGGTTGGCAGGGGCAGCGACTCGGGTACGAACTCGGGTGTGGCCCGTCGACGGATCGTCAGGCCTTCGACCAGCGCCGAGAGCGTCACCCCGAGGATCGTCGCGTCGAAGGGCTCGACGAACTCGAGGTCGTAGGCGTCGACGACCGCGGTGAACAGCGCGACGAGTGCCTCGAGCCAGGCGTCCTCGGCGTCGGCGAAGGTCGCCGCGAGTTCGGCGTCGGTGCGTTGGGCGAGCCACACGACCAGATAGGTCGGATAGATCGTCTGGTTCAGTTCGGCGTTGTCGGCCGCGACGACCCGGATGAGCTCGTCCAACGGTGGGAGGTGGCCGTCGCCTCCAAGGACCCCGTCCACCTGACCTTTGGTGGCGAACGAGGCCGACGAGGCGACCACGAGCTCGTGCAGCAGTTCCGACCGGTAGGCGTCCTGGTTCGGCCAGATCTTGTAGGCGCTCCCGGCCGTCTTCAGCCCGGCCCGGCGGCACACGTCGATCAGGCTGATCCGGTCGAGGGTCACCGACACGCCACGTTCGGCGAGCAGCGCGGCACCGGCGGAGAGCAGCAACGCCCGGGTCTCGTCGAGTGATCGGCGCTTCGCCACGGCTCAGCCGCCGTCCGCGTCGAGATCGGGGGCGTCGCCGGCAGCGGCCCTTCGGGGGCGCGAGAACGCCTGGGCAAGCGCGTCCACCGCGCAGGCGAGCAACGACCACTCGGTCGGCTCCCCGGGTCCGTCGCCGACCCGGCGTGTCAGCGTGCGCTCCATGACCTCGCCCGGCGCGCCCGAGCGCACCGTCAGACCGTCGGTCAGAGCGGCCACCATCGTCGCGAAGAACCGGGCGTCGAAGGGGGGTTTCCATTCGAGACCGTACGCGTCGATGACGGCGTCGTACAGCTCGGCGTAGGCGTCGATGAGGGCGACGTCGGAATCGTGCAGTTCGCGTGCCAGGACCTCGTCGTCGGCGGACGCCAACCACAGCCCCACGTACACCGAGAAGTGGCGCGCGCCGTCGTCGCCGTCGGCGGGGATCGTGGCGGCCGCGGTTCGGATGAGTTCGGCCAGCGACGGGAGGGCAGCGGGGTCTTCGGCCACGGCCGTGGTCACCAGGTCGATCGCGTCCCGGCCGGGGATGAACCGGCTCAGCACGTGGCGGAGCAGGTCGACGCGGTAGTCCTCCTGGGTGTCCCAGATCTTGTAGGCGCTGCCCACGGAGGTGAGCCCGGCCTGGCGGCACACGTCGATGAGGTCGATCCGCCCGACGGTCACGGCGGATTCGTCGGCGACCATCTCGGCACCGGTGGCGATCAGGAGCGCGCGGGTGTCGTCGATCGAGCGGCGACCGACCGGAGGCGATCGCCGGCGGGGCCGCTCAGGCGTCGACGGGGTCATCGTCGTCGCGGCGTGGCCGGGTGAACGCGTGGATCATCGCCTCGACCCCGCAGGCGAACAGGTGCCATTCCTGATCGGCACCGTCAGGGCCGGTGGGACGCACCAGAGGGTCCGAGACGATCGACGGCGTGGCCCGCGAACGCACATCGAGTCCCTCGACGAGCGCCGAGAGCGAGACGGCGAGGAGCCGTCCGTCGAACGGGGGCACCCACTCGTGGTCGTAGCGCGTGACCAACGCGTCGTACATGGTGGCGTATGCGCTGAGGAGTTCGTCGTCGGCGGCGTAGAGTTCCTCGGCGAGCACCGGGTCGTGGAGCGCAGCCAACCACAGGGCCAGATACACCGGTGTCGACTTGTGGCCGATGACGCCGTCGGCGCTCACGGCCGAGACGCCCCGGATGAGTTCGGTCAGATCGGGCAGGTCGGTGTCGGGGGCTTCGAGCGCGGCGGTGAGCAGCTCGATCGCCTCGATCGTGGGGACGGCCTCGGTGAGCAAGTGACGCAGCAACGCCACTCGGTAGGCCTCCTGGGTCGCCCAGATCTTGTACGCGCTGCCCGCGGTGGTGAGCCCGGCGGCGCGGCAGACGTCGATGAGGTTGATCGCCCCCAGCGTGACCTTCACGCCCGAGTCCAACAGCATCGTGACGCCGGTGTCGAGCAGGAGTTCCCTGGTTTCGTCGAGACTGCGTCGGCGGCTCATGGGCAGGCTCAGTCGGTCTGATCCAGGGTCACTTCGATCGCGGTCGGGGAGGCGTCGTCGTCGCTCTGCTCGACGACGAGGGTGGTGACGACACCGGCGTCGACCACGTCGGACGCGGCTGCTTCGAGTGCCGCGCCGCGCTCGGCCGAGTCGGTGAACACCACCGTGGCGACCGGCGCCTTCATCGAGACCTTCGCGTCGGACTTGGCGTGCCGGATCGCCCCGAGCACCTCTGCGGCGACGGCCAGGACGGTGTCGTCGGGGTCGGTCGGCCACGCCGCGGGTGCACCGGTGGGCCACGCCGCGGCGTGCACCGAGCCGGGGCGCCACCACGACCAGACCTCTTCGGTCACGAAGGGCAGGAACGGGGCGAACAGCCGCAGCACGGTGTCGAGCGCGGTGGCGAGCGTCGCCCGGGCCGAGAGCGTCGCGTCGGCGGGTTCGGCGTCGTCGCCGTAGGCCCGGCCCTTCACCAGCTCGAGGTAGTCGTTGCAGAAGTCCCAGAAGAAGGCCTCGGTCACCTCGAGGGCCCGGGCGTAGTCGAACGCGTCGAACGCGGCGGTGGCCGTGGCGACGACGCCGGCGAGCCGGGTCACGAGTGCCCGGTCGAGTGCCTCGGTGATGTGTGCCGGGTCGGGGTCGCTGGCGCCGGAGTTCAACGCGAACCGTGACGCGTTCAGCAGCTTGATCGCGAGGCGCCGACCGATCTTGATCTGGCCTTCGTCGAAGGCGGTGTCGGTGCCCGGGCGGGCCGAGGTCGACCAGTAGCGCACGGCGTCGGTGCCGTAGTTCTCCAACACCGCGAGCGGGGTGACGACGTTGCCCGTCGACTTCGACATCTTCTTGCGGTCGGGGTCGAGGATCAAGCCGTTGATCGTCGCCCGCTTCCAGGGCAGGGTGCCGTGTTCGAAGTGCGCGCGCACCACGGTGTCGAACAGCCAGGTGCGGATGATCTCGGGCCCTTGCGGGCGCAGGTCCATGGGGAAGGTCGCAGCGAACAGGTCGTCGTCGCGCCCCCAGCCGCACGCGATCTGCGGGGTGAGCGACGAGGTGGCCCAGGTGTCGAGCACGTCGGCCTCACCGACGAAGCCGCCTGGCGCGCCCCGCTGGGATTCGTCGTAGCCGGGCGGGGTGTCGCTGGAGGGGTCGACGGGCAGTGCCGATTCGTCGGGGACGAGCACCGTGTCGTGGTCGGGCTCGCCGTCGGCGTCGACGCCGTACCAGATCGGGATCGGCACCCCGAAGAAGCGTTGGCGGCTGACCAGCCAGTCGCCGTTGAGCCCGTCGACCCAGTGCTGGTAACGGTGGCGCATGTGGTCGGGCACCCAGTCGAGTTCGGTGCCGCGTTTGGCGAACATCTCGCGCAGCTCGGGGTCGCGGCCGCCGTTGCGGAAGTACCACTGGCGGCTGGTCACGATCTCGAGGGGTTTGTCGCCCTTTTCGTAGAACTTGACCGGGTGGCTGATCGGCTCGGGTTCGCCGATGAGGTCACCGGATGCGCCGAGCAGGGCGACCATCTGTTCCTTCGCGGAGAACACGGTCTTGCCGGCGAGGGTTTCGTACGCGGTCACCGCGTCGTCACCGGCGGCGGTGATCCACTCGGGGGTCTCGGTGCGGATCCGGCCGTTGCGCCCGATGATCGCCCGGGTCGGGAGTTCGAGCTCGCGCCACCAGGTGACGTCGGTGGTGTCGCCGAAGGTGCAGATCATGGCGATCCCCGAACCCTTGTCGGGTTCGGCGAGTTCGTGCGCGAGCACCGGCACGCGCACGCCGAACACCGGGGTGGCGACGGTCGTGCCGAACAGGGGCGCATAGCGCTCGTCGTCGGGATGGGCGACCAGGGCGACACACGCGGCGAGCAACTCGGGCCGGGTCGTCTCGATGACCACGTCGTCGCCGGTGACGGCGCCCGCGTCGTCGACCCGGTGGAAGGCGAGGCGGTGGTACGCGCCGGGCCGTTCCCGGTCTTCGAGTTCGGCCTGGGCGACGGCGGTGGCGAAGCTGACGTCCCACAGGGTGGGGGCTTCGGCCTGGTAGGCCTCACCGCGGGCGAGGTTGTGGAGGAACGCCCGTTGTGAGGTGGCCCGGGCCTCGTCGGAGATTGTCTGGTAGAGCAGTGACCAGTCGACACTGAGCCCGATGCGGCGCCAGGTGGCCTCGAAGACGACCTCGTCGGCGGTGATCAACTCGATGCACAGCTCGACGAAGTTGCGGCGCGAACAGCCCACGGTGCGCTTGACCTTCTTGCCGTCCGCGCCGATGCCTTCGGTTGCCGGCGGGGTGAAGTCGGGGTCATAGGGCAGGCTCGGGTCGCAGTGCACGCCGAAGTAGTTCTGGGCGCGGCGTTCGGTGGGCAGGCCGTTGTCGTCCCAACCCATCGGGTAGAACACGGCCTTGCCGGCCATGCGCTGGTAGCGGGCGACGGCGTCGGTCTGCACGTAGCCGAACACCGAGCCCATGTGCAGGCTGCCCGACACCGTCGGAGGCGGCGTGTCGATGCTGAACACCCGGTCGCGGGTGGCCGAACGGTCGAACACGTACACGCCGCTCGCCGTCCAGGCGGCGTCCCACTTGGTTTCCAGCCCGTCCAGGCTCGGCTTGTCGGGAACCTGGACGGCCTCGGCTCGGTCCGCATGCATGATCGCACCAGGGTACCGGCGAGCGGTGCGGTGCCCCGAACCGGTTCGACCGTCGGACCGTCGCCGGTGGCCGCTGCGGAACCGGTCGTGCGTCTTCGGTGTGGACCGGCCGGGTCGGCGCGACCCGGCCCGAGCCCGTCGGGGTCAGGTGTCGACGAGGTACCCGTCGGCATCGAGGGTCCAGCCGGGCGGGAAGATCCGGGGGACCCCGATGATCGGTCCGTAGGCGACGCCCGGAGTGAGGACGGCGCTCATCAGTGATGCGTCGGTGAGGTCGGTGTCTGCGAGCGACGCACCGAAGAGGACGGTCGCGGCGAGGTCGGCCGCGTCGAGGCTCGCACCGTCGAAGGTCGTGCCGGTGAGGTCGGCGCCACCCAGGTTGATCCCGTCGAGGACGGCGTCGGTGAAGTCCGCCCCCATGAGCTTCGCCGCGAACAGGTCGGCGTCGGTGAGGTCGGCTCCGCTGAAGTCTGCGCCGGGGAACCGGGCTGCGAAGAAGGAGGCGCCGCGCAGGTCGGCGCCGCTGACATCGGCTTCTGGGCCGACGAGGTAGCCCTTCGACAGCGTCCAGTCACCCGTGGGAAAGCGGTTCGGCCAACCGGTGACGCCGCCGGAGCGGATGCCCTTCGCCGACGCGCCCCACAGCGTCGCATTGTTCAAGTCGGTGGACGCGAAGTTCGCGCCTTCGAGGTTGGCCGATTCGAGTCGGATCCCCGCCAGGTACCGGTTGCTGAAGTCGAATCCGGCGAGGTCCGCGCCGTCGAGGTTGGCGCCGGGACCGATGAGGTAGCCCCTGGCGACCTCCCAGTGCTCGGGAAGTGAGGCCGGGTGACCGACGACACCGGACGATCGCACCCCGCTCATGTCGGCCCAGGCGAGGCGTGCGCGGTCGATGTGGGTCCCGGTCAGATCCGCGCCACTGAGGTTCGCGCCGATCAGATCGGCACCGGTGAGGTCGGCGCCCGGCCCCACGAGGTGGCCTTCGGCGAGAAGCCAGTTGGTCGGCAGCGCGCTCGGACGACCGGTGATTCCGCCAGAGGTGACCCCGGTGAGCGCGGCATTCTTCAGGTTCGTCGCGGTGAGGTTGGTCTCGGAGAGGTCTGCGCCCTGTAGGTCGACGCCCACCAGGTCTGCGCCGGTGAGGTCGGCACCGGGTCCGATGAGGTGACCGACGGCGACCTGCCACTTCCCGGGCAGCGATGCGGCCGTGCCGGTGAGGCGTCCCGAGCGCACATCGTGGAGCGCCACGTCGGTGAAGTTGGTGTCGGCGATGGTCGCGGCATAGAACACGGCGCCGTACGCCTCGGTGCCGGTCAGGTCGGCCCGGGTGAGATCGGCACGGGTGAGGTTGGCCCCGGAGAGGCGGGCACCGGTCACCACGGCATCGCTCAGGTCGGTGCCGACGAGGTTTGCGAATGCGAGATCGGCGCCGAGCAGGTCGGCCCCTTGGAATGACGCACCCGAGAGGTCCGCACCGGCCAGGTCGCACGCGTTCAGGTCGAGGCCGGCGACGTCGCCCTCGGCGAGGGCGGCGACGCCGTCGTGTCGTTCGTTGCAGTCTGCGCCGGGGATGACTGCCGAGCCGATCGACAGCGAGGCGCCCTCCGGCGGGGTGAAGACGGTGCCTTCATCGGCGTCGATCGTCCCTGCGGGGGCACCGAGCATCTTCCGCGCGTGGTGTCCGGTGGGATCCATGAACCCGACGCGCACGCCGGTGGCGCTGAGGTTGCCGAGACGGAAGCTGCCGTCGGCGCCCGAAGCCGTCGACGAACGCAGCGCGCCTGTCGACGCGTCGAAGGCCGCGACCCAGACCCCGTCGACCGTGCCGTGACCGTCGCGCACGGTGCCCGTCAGGGCCGATTCGGGCGCCAGGGTGATGTCGTGGCCAGTGCTCACCTCGCCGGCCGAGATCTCGACGACGGTCGCTTCGGACAGCACGTCGGTCCCGGAGGGGTCGGCGGCAACGAAGCGGGTGGTCGATCCGGGCCCGGTGGCGAGGAGACGGTAGCGGCCTTCGGGAAGTTCCGACAGCGTGAAGAATCCCGCGGCGTCGGTGCTGATCGTCGCGACGGTGCGCCCTTCGACTGCGGTGTCGCCGGCCTGGACCGCGACCGTGGCGCCGGAAACGGGGCTGCCGCCGGGCTGGGCCGTGACCGTGCCCGACAGGGCTCCCGAGGGGAGCTGTTGCGACAGATGCGGCGGGGCATCGGCGTCGGCGTGCACGGTGGTGGCGTCGGCCCAGCCGGTGGCGCCGTCCCACCAGGTGGCGGTGGCGACCTGGCCGAACGCGACGCGGTAGTCCCCGGCGCGCAGCTCGTCGGGCGCGAACGCGAAGGTCCCCTGGTCGTCGGTCGTGGCGGTGGCGACGAGGGTCTCGCTGGTGTCCTGGTAGACGCGCACGTCGACGTTGGCCGCCGGGTTGCCGCTCGGAAAGCTCAGCGTGCCCCGGAGGGTGCGTGCGTCGGTGTCACATCCGGCGAGCAGGAGCCCGGCGATGAGCAGCGCCAGGATCGTGGGCGCCCCCACGGTGACGCGGCGAAGCGATCGGATGTGCATGGCCAACTCCTACGGCTCGTCGGGGTCGGCGGCGTGCAGCAGCGACCTGGCGGTCGAGCGTACCCCGCGGCGATCGGGGCGCCCGCGCGTCCCCTCGCGTGGCGATGATCAACAGGTCTTGGTGGGGTGCGCCTGCCGCGGGGCATGCCAGGGCAGTCGCCGGCCGAACTTGACGTGCACGGAAGGTTTTTGTGATCCTGACGTGAACGTAAAGAACGCGTCGATGACGGCCGTCCGTGGTCGTCGCCCCAAGGAGCCGCATGACCTCGACGACCGCGCCAAGCCCGAACGGCACCGGGCCGCAGCCCGCCAGACCCGACCGCTACAAGTGGACCGCCCTGTCGAACACCACCCTCGGCATCTTCATGGCGGCACTCGACTCGTCGATCGTGCTGATCGCGTTGCCGGCGATCTTCCGGGGCATCGACCTCGACCCGTTGCAGCCCTCGAACGTGGCGTACCTGCTGTGGATGCTGATGGGCTACATGGTGGTGACCGCCGCGCTGGTGGTCACCTTCGGCCGCCTGGGCGACATCTTCGGCCGGGTCAAGATGTACAACGCCGGGTTCCTGGTGTTCTCGCTCGCGTCGCTGGCGTTGTCGCTGTGCCCGTGGACCGGGTCGCACGGCGCGATGTGGCTGATCGTCTTTCGGGTCGTCCAGGGTGTGGGCGGGGCGCTGCTGATGGCGAACTCCACGGCGATCCTCACCGACGCGTTCCCGGTGCGTGAACGCGGCATGGCGATGGGCATCAACATGGTCGCCGCGATCGCCGGGTCGTTCATCGGGCTGATCGCCGGGGGTCTGCTCGCCGACATCGACTGGCGGGCGGTGTTCTGGATCAACGTGCCCATCGGGCTGTTCGGCACGGCGTGGGCCTACGCGAAGCTCCGCGAACTGGGCACGGTCACCAAGTCGAAGATCGACTGGTGGGGCAATCTCACCTTCGGGGTGGGGCTGGTGATGGTGCTGCTGGGGATCACCTACGGGCTGATGCCCCACGGCGACTCGAACATGGGCTGGACCGGCCCGTGGGTGCTGTTCGAGCTGATCGGTGGCGTGGCGATCCTCGTGTTGTTCCTGTACATCGAGACCAGGGTCGAAGACCCGCTGTTCCACGTCGACCTGTTCAAGATCAAGGCGTTCAGCTTCGGCAACGCGTCGGGCTTTCTGGCCTCGATCGGCCGCGGTGGGCTGCAGTTCATGTTGATCATCTGGCTACAGGGCATCTGGTTGCCCCTGCATGGCTACAGCTTCGAGTCGACGCCGCTGTGGGCGGGGATCTACATGATCCCTCTCACGGTCGGCTTCCTGGTCGCGGGCCCGGTGTCGGGGTGGTTGTCGGACCACTACGGCGCCCGGCCCTTCGCCACCGGCGGCATGCTGGGCGCGGCGGTGTCGTTCGCGCTGTTGATGTTGCTGCCCGCGGACTTCACCTTCTGGGTCTTCGCCGCGTTGCTGTTGATGAACGGGCTGTCGATGGGCCTGTTCGCCGCGCCGAACACCACCGGCATCATGAACAGCGTCCCGCCGGCGAAGCGGGGCGCGGCCAACGGCATGCGCATGACCTTCCAGAACTCGGGCATGTTGTTGTCGATCGGGTTGTTCTTCTCGTTGATGATCGTGGGCCTGGCCTCGAGCCTTCCCACCACCATGAACGACGGCCTGCGTTCCCAGGGCGTGTCGAGCGAGGTGGCACACACGATCGCGAACGAGCCGCCGGTGGCGGTGCTGTTCTCGGCGTTCCTGGGCTACAACCCGATGGAGGGTCAGCTTTCCCGGATCGACACCCACGGTCAGCCGATCCCGCCGGGGCGTGAAGACGTCGAAGACGCCCGCGGCTGCGCGCCGGCGGGTTCGCAGTTGTGCGCCCTGCCCGAGGCCCGGCGTGACCACCTGACCTCCAAGTCGTATTTCCCGCATCTGATCTCGGTGCCGTTCAAGGACGGGTTGGTGATCGCGTTCTCGGCGTCGTTGGTCATGTGTCTGCTCGCGGCCGCGTTCTCGTGGCTCCGGGGCGGCTACTACGTCAATCCCGAGGAGGCCGCCGAGTTCGCCGGGGTGAGCGACATCGACGAGGAGGCCCGGGCGGATACGGTCGTGGAGGTGGCGATCGGCGAAGGAGGCTGAGGTGAGCACCGACGAAGTCGCGCCGTACCGGATCGGCGAGGTCGCCGACCGGCTCGGGGTATCGACGCGGACGTTGCGCTACTACCAGGAGCTCGGCCTGTTGGACCCGGCCGGGCAGTCCGAGGGCGGCAACCGTCGGTACTCCGAGGACGACGTGACCCGGGCGGTGCGGATTCTGGAGTTGCGCAACGTGATGGGGTTCGACCTGGAGCGGATCGGTGAGATCATCTCGGCGGAGGACCGCCTGGCCGAGATGCGGGCCGAGGCGCACCGGGGCGTGTCGCCCGAGCGAAAGCGGGAGATCGTGGCCGAGGCGATCGAGATCAACGAGAACCTGCGGGAGCAGGTGGCCGACAAGATGGCGGTGCTCGCCGAGTTCGACGCCGACCTCGAGGCGCGGCTCGATCGGTTGCACGCGTTCGTGGCCGGCTCCGAACTCGCATCGGCGGAGTAGGTCGGCCGCACGCCGCCGGCTCGGTCGGTGCCGGGTCAGAGGGTGCCGGTGGCCGCCTGCAGGCCGAGGCTTCCGAGCCCCACCCCTGCCCAGAGGATGCCGCCGAGCAGGATCGGCCGGAACCCCGCGGTGCGGATGTCTCTGAACCGGGTCGACAGCCCGATCGCGGCGAGCGCGGCGGTGATCATCCAGGTGGCGAGGTCGGCCAGGTCGTGGTGCCAGGCGTCGGGGACGAGCCCGATCGAGTTGACCAGCACCGCCGCGATGAACGCGAGGATGAACACGGGGAAGATCCGCCGCAGCGGGAGCCGGCTCGTCCCGTCGGCGGGCGCGTCACCGGCGGGAGCGTCACCGGCGGGAGCGTTACCGGCGGGGGCGTCGCCGGCGGTCGGCGTCGGATGCCGGTTCCACCACCAGGCGACGGCGACACAGATCGGCACGATGGCCAGGGTGCGGGTCAACTTCACCACGACCGCGAAGGTGACCGCGGCGTGGCCGTAGATGTCGGAGGCGGCCACGACCGACGAGGTGTCGTTGATGGCGGTGCCCGCCCACAGGCCGAAGGCGTGCTGTGACAGGCCGAGCGCGTGGCCGATCGACGGGTAGCTCAACACGGCGATCACGTTGAACAGGAAGATCGTGGCGATCGCGTAGGAGACGTCGGCGTCGTCGGCGTCGATCACGGCATTGGTCGCGGCGATCGCCGACGCGCCGCAGATCGCGGTGCCCACGCCGATCAGCAGGTTGGCGTCTCGACGGATCCCGAGCCAACGGCCCACCAGCCAGGCGAGCGCGCCGACGATGGCGAGCGAGCCGAGAAGGACGGGCAGCGATTCGACGCCGGTGTGGATCACCTGGCTGAGCGACAGGCCGAAGCCCAACATGATGATGGAGCCCTGCAGGATCTTCTTCGAGGTGAACTTGATGCCCGGGGCGAACGCGTCGCCGGGCGGACGCACGAAGGCGACGACGATACCGATGGCGATCGCGAACACCGGGGCGCCCACGACGGGGGCGAGGTGGCCGAGCCAGGTGGCGACGACGGTGATCGCCACGGCGGCGGCGAACCCGGGCGCGGTGCGTCTCGCCCAGGTGGCGGCGCGTCCCACCGGCGGGCGCGGGTTCGGCTCGTCGGCCGCGACGGGTCGGCGGTCGCGGCGATCGGGCGCGGACGGGTCGTCGTCGAGCGTGGTCACGATGTCGATCATGGGGCGTCGGGCCGCGTGGCGGAACCCGACAATCGATGATGGCGGCTCTAAGGTTTGCTTATGCCCTTGCCGGAGCCGCTTCCCGATCTGGCCTCCCTCGACCTGCTCGTGACCGTCGCCGAACGGGGTTCGATCTCGGCCGCGGCGACGGTGCACGGCATGTCCCAGCCCGCAGCGAGCATGCGGCTGCGCGCCCTGGAGCGCGCGTTGGGGCTCGAGCTGTTGTGGCGCTCGCCGAGCGGGTCGCGGCTCACGTCGGCGGGTGAGGCGGTCGTGGAGTGGGCTGCGGTCGTGCTCGGCGACGTCGCAGAACTGCTCGCCGGGGCCGACGCGCTGCGCGGCACCGAGCGGTCACACCTCGAGGTCGCGGCCTCGATGACCGTCGCCGAGTATCTGTTTCCCGGCTGGCTGGCGAGATTGCGGACGGTGGCGCCCGAGATGCAGGTGGCGCTGGTGATGGGCAACTCCGCGGCGGTGGCATCGCGGGTGCTCGACGGTGCCGCCGATCTGGGGTTCGTCGAAGGCCGGTCGGTCCCGGCGGGTCTGCACAGCCGACGGGTGCTCGCCGATCGGTTGTCGGTGGTGGTTGCGCCCTCGCACCCCTGGGCGCGGCGTCGCCGGCCTCTGTCACCGGCGCAGCTCGCCGCGACGCCGCTGGTCGTGCGCGAGGTCGGGTCGGGAACCCGTGAGGTGTTGGACGCTGCGCTCGCGCGGCACGGCATGGCGGCCCGGATCGCGGTCGAGTTGGGGTCGACCACGGCGATCAAGTCCGCGGTGGCCGAAGGCAGCGGCCCGGCGGTGGTGTCGGAGTTGGCGTTGCGCCGCGAGCTGGCGAGCGCGCAGTTGGTCGAGGTGGCCTGTGCCGGGCTCGACACCGAGCGCTGGATCCGGGTGGTCTGGCCTGAGCAGCGCCGGTTGTCGCAGCCCGCGACGGCCCTGGTCGACATCGCCCGTCAGCCATCGGCCTGACCGCGCTCGCCGGGCGGCGCCTGTTCACCTGCGCGCCTCTGCTTGCTTCGCGGCCGTTCCCTTTCTAAACTCAATGCGTATTGTATTTGTAAACCGACGGACGCTTGAGTCGCCGACGCCCGCCGACAGCGATCAAAGGAGTGGCACCATGCGGCATTTCTCGTTCCGACCCACGTTGACGATGCAGGGGCGCAAGTTCAAGGGGTTGCGGGGGTATGCCGGCAAACCGTCGCACCCACCCCTCACCGACGTGCCCATCGGTGCCGTCGTGCTCGTCGCCGTGCTCGACGTGGTCTCGTTCATCGGTGGCGACGACGCGACCTGGGCGCACGGCTTCTATGCGGCCGGCACGATCGTGTTGGCGGCCGGCGCGCTCGTGGCCGTGCTCGCGGCGCTGACCGGTTGGTTCGACGCCTGGAAGTCGTCGGAAGCCGGCACGCAGGCACGTCGCACGATCAACGCGCACGCGTTGTTGATGATCATCACCGTGGTCGCCGTGCTGGCGAACCTGGTCGTGCGGTTCTTCGCCTTGGGTGACGACGCGTCGACCCCGGTGGTCGTGCTGATCCTGTCGCTGGTGAGCGTGCTCGTCGGCGCGGTCGGCGCGACCTTCGGCGGCGCGATGGTCTTCGAATACGGCTTCAACGTCGAGACGGCCGGCGATCACCCGGTGTGGGCGAAGTCCGAAGACGACGTCTTCCACGGCCGCGACTGACGTAGACGGCGATACGCCGCGGCGGGTGGCCGCGGCGCGCCGTCACCTGACGGTCGGGGCGCGGCGGCGACGGTTCGCCCGGGCGAGCGCCGCGCCGAGCACGACCAGGGCCGCGCCGATGGTGGCGAGCAGCCACGACGCCGCGCCGGTCGCGGGCAACTGGCCCGACGACGTCGATTTCGTCGCCGAAGGGGTCTGACCGGCGGGCGTGGTGGTGGCGGTGCCGACGTGCACCGAGACGGTCGTGGTCGGGCCGGGCGACGTCGTGGCCGGTTCGGTGGTCGAGGTCGAGGGCACCGTCGTGGTCGTCGACGTGGTCGTCGTCGTGGTGGGCGGAGGCAGGGCCTCGGAGGAGTTCGTGAGC
>CAZQSU010000013.1:0-5295 GCA_964595905.1 uncultured Iamiaceae bacterium | reverse complement strand
CGACGTGGTCGTCGTCGTGGTGGGCGGAGGCAGGGCCTCGGAGGAGTTCGTGAGCGGTTGGTAGGTGCGGCACGGTTCGTTGCGCAGGCTCGGGCACGCCGGCAGGTCGGTGGGGATCGCCACGTCGGGCACCACGGGCAGCTTCAGGCTCGAGGGCATCTGTGGTGTCCGGGCGATGGCGACCTGCGCGGTCGCACCCGGCGGCTGGGTCTCGTCGAACGACCAGATCGGCTGCGAGCCGTTCGGCGCGGACACCACCACACGGATCCGCGACCCGGCCCGGTAGGCGTGGCCCTGGTAGTACAGCGGGATCGCCACCTCGGTGAACTGGCCGGCGGGCATCGGTTCGACGTCGTCGGCGGTGAAGCTCGGGATCGGGTCGGCCGGGGTGCTCGGGCGTTTGAACACGTTGTTCGAGTCGGTCGACAGCTTGCGCGCCGAGCCGCGGAGCCAACCGTTCTGGACGAACGACTCGACGCCGTCGGGTCGCACCTCGGAGACGGTGACCTGCAGGTCGACGTCCGGGGTCGATGAGCGCACCCACACGGTGACCGCGCCGGTGCCGAGCACGGTGGTGTCGGACGCGAGCGGGGGCGTGAGGTACGACACGGCGCTGCCGGCGGGGTTCGGCTGCCAGTTCCACTCCCACTCATCCGCGTTGGCCCACAGGCCGCCGCCGCCGGTGTCGTCGCCGTAGTCGGTCTTGGGCAGGGCGGTCGCGTCGGAGGTGTAGGTGTCGGCGGCGTACCCAGTGGGCGGCGCGTCGGTGAGGGTGCCCTCGGGGCCGAGGTACCAGGTGCGGGTCCGGGTGCCCGGGGCGGGCAGCGAGTCGAACCCAGCGGTGTAGGCGGCGTAGGGGTTGCCGGCGATGTGGTTGCCGTCGGGGTCCGAGCCGGCACCGTTGTCGAAGCGCACCTGCACGGTGGGCAGGTTGCGGAACGCCTCGAGGGCGCCCTGGTAGGTCGTCTCGTCCTGGACCGGGTCGTGGGGGAGCGTGTAGGTCACGTCGTCGCCCACGCCGAGCGCGGTCCGGTAGATGATCGGCGCGGCGAGCCGCAGCAGGCCGTTGTCGGGGCCGGGTGGTCGTTCGGCGACGAAGAGTTCGAGGAAGTCGAAGATCTGGTTGAGGTTCGCCGGGTCGAGTGCGTCGATGTGCGCGCCGTTGGTGAAGCTGAACCACTTGTCGTCGGTGCCGGTGAAGTGCCTGACCAGCTCGGGGCAGTGCCCGCCGGTCTGTTCGTCCTGGAACTGACACGCCAGGTACACCGGCACGTGGATCTCGTGTACGAAGCTGACCGGGTCGAGCGGGTCGGCGACGGCCGGGTCGTAGTGGTCGTTGTCGTGGATCTTGGCGATCAGGTCGACGGCCGAGGCGTGGAGCACCTGGTTGGCCGCGCACACGGTGTCGCCGTCCTGGATCCGTTTGTACGCCCATTTCTGGCCGGTGTCGGCGGTGGCGGGTTTGGCGTCGTCGACGCGGCCCTGGGCCCACGACAACGCGAAGCCGGTGTTGAGGATCCCGCCGGGGTACAGGGTGGTGGGGGTGGCGTCGATGGCCGACAGCGGCGCGATCGCGGCGAGCGACGGCGGGTTGAGTTGCGCGGCGAACAGTTGACTGATGCCGCCGTAGGAGATGCCGAACATGCCGACCTGGTTGTGCAGCACCCACGGTTGTCTGGCGACGGTTTCGATCACGTCGTAGGCGTCGAGGTTCTGGAGGGTCTCGAAGTAGTCGAACGCGCCGCCCGAGCAGCCGGTGCCGCGCATGTTGACGTCGACCACGGCGAAACCCATGGCGTTCGCGAGCATGGCGAGCCCGCTCTGGGGGCCGGCCGGGTCGGCGTAGCCGTAGCCGGCGTATTCGATCAGGGTCGGGTAGGGGCCGGGTCCACCGGTGAGGGGCAGGCGCACGTCGATGGCGAGCTGGGTGCCGTCGCGGGTGGTGAGGTACTGGTAGCCGTCGGGGTCGATGGGCTGGTCGTGGACGGAGGGGTCCCAGGGAGCGGCGGCGTCGGAGTGGACGGTGACCGGGGCCGAGCTCAGGCCACTGTCGAGGTCTTCGACGACGTAGCCGGTGCCGGGGTCGACGTTGCGGAACAGCGCGCCACCGAGGTCGTTCACGTCGGTGGTGGCCACGGGGTCACCGTCGGCGTCGTGCAGGGTGAGGTGGTCACCGGGGGGCAGGCCGGTGGCGTAGATCTGCTCGACGCTGCCGTGCGCGTCGATGCCCACCGGATCGGCTCCGGCGACCGACGTGGTGGCAATCGGCGGTGCCAGACAGGCGATCGTCATGGCGGCGATGAGGGTGGCGGCTCGTACCCGGCTCTTTTTCACCTGCGAAGACTTCCATCTCCCGGCCGCTGCGACAAGCCCAGGCCGTGCGTCTTCGCTGGTCATCGGCGTCGTGGGGCGCCCGGATCGGCCGGCCACCGGTGACCGCCGGGCCTGAGCCTTGTCTCGAGGTCACCGATCTCGGGTGCGGGGCCGATGCCTTTGACTGCCCGGGTCGCTGACTTCGGGGACGTTGCCGGCGGGTTCCGCCCCGGCGGCCGTGGTCTCAGCGGTCGAGCGGTGAGACCCGCGACAGCAGTTCCGCGTAGGCGCCGTTGACCTGGACCATCCGCAGTTGCGCCTGGTGTCGTTCGGCCTCGGGTGCGTTCATGTACCGGTCGGGGTGGTACTGCTTGGCCAGTTTGCGGTGGGCTCGCTTCACCTGATCGAGCGACGCCCCGGGGAACAGGCCGAGCACCTCGTAGGGGTCGGTGAGTGCGGTCGCGGCGTGCGTGCCGGCGAGCCCGTCGGAGAACAGCGATTCGGTACTGAACTCCGAGAAGAACTCCGATTCCCGGCGGCGGTCCTGTGAACTCTTGGGCGCGAAGGTCTTCTCGTCGTACCACCAGGGGGTGGCCGACTCGTGGTCGATGACGACTTTGCGCGCGTTCTTCCGCAGTTCTTTCCGTACCCTCCGCTTTCCCATCAGGCCATCCTAGGCGCGTCGTCGGCCAGGCGTTCCGATGCACGAATTGATGCGGCCGGTGGCGCCGGGTTGGGGAGCGCCGCAGGCCCGGCTGGTTGTGCACGACGCGTGGTGGTTGCGTGGCGGCTCTGCGAGGCGGTGGTGGGGCCTTGCACGTTCATGGTCTTCGGCATCTTCGGCGTCGAGGTGAAGCGCATTTCGCACGGGCCCGGTCTGCGGTGCCGATCGTGCCCGCGGGCACGTCGTGGTGTGTCGGCCAATAGGGTGGGGGTTGTCGCCGTGGCCGGTGGTGTGCTCGGACGCCGCCAACGGTCGTCGGCATCCATCTCGACCGTCGGGAACGTGAGTATGGCCAGGCATCGGATCTTCACCACCAGCGTCGCCAGTGTGTATCCGCATTACGTGACCAAGGCCGAGAAGAAGGGCCGCACCCGGGCCGAGGTCGACGAGATCATCTGCTGGCTCACCGGCTACACCCCGGCCCAGCTCGCGTCACAGCTCGACAGCGAGGTGGATTTCGAGACGTTCTTCGCCGACGCCCCCGAGCCGAACCCGTCGCGCGCTTTGATCACCGGCGTGGTCTGCGGGGTCCGGGTCGAAGAGGTCGAGGAGCCCACGATGCGCGAGATCCGCTACCTCGACAAGCTGGTCGACGAACTCGCCAGGGGCAAGGCGATGGACAAGATCCTGCGGTCCGGTTCGCCCACGTCCTGACGATCGCCGCTGGGCGCTTCGGCGAGCTTCGACGGACGCCCCGTTGCGTCCGGGGTCCAGTTGGTTCCCGTGCGCGCCGTGTGCGGCCGGGTCAGCACGCGGTCGCGTGTCCGAGGGCTTCGCAGACCAGGTGCATCGTTGCCGCGTCGAGTGTGGCGATCTGCTCGGTGCACAGCGCAGGTCGGATGAGGGTGGCGTTGTCGAGGCTGAGAACGCAGCGTCGGGGCATGCCGTCGTGCTCGTCGAGTGGGACTTCGGTGGGGATGTTTCGAATGACGGTGGTCGCCGGGACTGCCAGCACCTGATTCAGCACCTCGCACGTCTCGGGCCGGCTCAGGATCGCAAACGGTCGTCGTCCCGCGTCGGGGTGTTCGTACCACCACACCTCGCCGCGGTTCACCACTGAGCAGATCCGTCTCGTTGTTCTTCGGCGTCGAGGCGCTGGAGAAGTTCGAGGGTGCCGGTGTCTCCTGGGGTGGCCACGGCGCCCCAAGCGTCGGGCTCGCCCGGTGGCCGGGCCCGGTAGCCGTCGGCGATTTTGCGCCCGATGTCCGCTGCGCGTCGCTCCGTCAGGTAGGTGTTCAGGGCTTCTCGAATGAGCGCCGAACGTGAGACTCCCAAGTCAGCCGCGTGCGCGTCGAGCTCGGTGACGAGGTCGTCGGTGAGCTGCACCATCGTCTGCGTGCGAGCCATATGCCTATGATAGGCCTAGGCACGAAGCGTCCAGCGGACGGGCGGCGTCGCCCGGCCGGTCGGTGCTGCCCGCGGGCACGGTGGAGGCGCCGGTCAGCCGAACTCGGTGTCGCAGTTCGAGCAGTGGTATTTCGGGTCGTCGGTGCCGATGATGCACCCGCCGAAGTACACGTCGATCGTGCCTTCGTGGGCCGCGGCCTCGACCTCGTCAGTCGGCATGCCGCGGACGATCGGGCGGCCCGACCGTTGGTGGCAGTTGGGACAGCGTCGTCCGGGCGAGCCCGCCAGCCAGCGCCTCGGCCACTCTCGCCTTTTGAACTTCATATGCGTGGTCTTCCACTCTCCCGGGTCCGGTCACCGGCGAACGCTAGGGACGAGGTAGGACACTCGTGCTGGAAGCGTGGAACCCGGTGTCGGGGCTTCGCTCGGCAGCAAGCAGGCAGCGCCGAGCCGATTCGAGTGTTCTTCCCGCGCTGTCGGCCCACTGAGTAGCGGATCCGCCGCCGAGGCTCGGAGCCGATCAGGGCGCGCGAGGAGCGCGAACGACGACTGACCAGAAATCGTGACTTCCCCTCGTTTCGGCCATCGTGCGGCGCAGAAGAATGATGCACTTGGCCCATCGCATCGAGGAAGCGGCGGCCGATGGGTCACCCATGGCGCAGCGTCGGTGGGGAGCACTCATGTGGTTCTTTGCCGCGCTGCTCCTCTTGGTCGGCGTCGTCGTTGTCGCTTGGGTCGCGGCAATCGCCCCGGTGCCCGGCAGGCACGTCGACGGCACCCGCTGTGGGGGGCTCGTAGCCGAGTACCTCACCAGCAGTTCGGTCGCGGCCGGTACCTGCTCTGATGGCGCCTCCGACAGGGCGTGGGCCATTGCCGTCATCTTGGGAGTCATGGTCCTCTTGGCGCTGGTA
>CAZQSU010000012.1:0-46424 GCA_964595905.1 uncultured Iamiaceae bacterium | reverse complement strand
CGTCTCGTCGTAGGCGGGGTGGATCTCGATCGTGTCGCCACGGACCCGGAACTTGCCCCGCACCAGGTTCATGTCGTTGCGGTCGTACTGCATGTCGACCAACTTGCGCAGCAATGCCCGCTGGTCGTATTCGCCGCCCACCTTCACGTACAGCAGCTTGTCCCGGTATTCGGCTGGTGAACCCAGCCCGTAGATGCACGCGACCGAGGAGACGACGATCGTGTCCGGCCGAGTGAGCAACGCGGAGGTCGCCGCGTGCCGGAGCCGATCGACCTCGTCGTTCACCGACGAGTCCTTCTCGATGTAGGTGTCCGAGGAGGGCACGTACGCCTCGGGTTGGTAGTAGTCGTAGTAGCTGACGAAGTACTCGACGCGGTTGTTCGGGAAGAATCCACGGAGCTCGTTCGCCAACTGCGCCGCCAACGACTTGTTCGGCGCGATGACCAGCGTCTGCTTCTGCACCTGCTCGATCGTCCAGGCGATCGTGGCCGACTTCCCCGAACCGGTGATGCCCAGCAACGTCTGGAATCGATCACCCCGGTTGATTCCCGTGCTCAACGCCTCGATGGCGCCCGGCTGGTCGCCTGCAGGGGCGAACTCGGAGACGACCTGAAAGCGGTGGCTGGTCACGGCCCGACTCTACGGCGTGGCCACACCCGCAGCGGCGAATCCGCCGCCGCGGTCCGGGTCAGTGGCAGTCGTCCATCGACACGCCCGTGCCGGCCTTGTCCCAGCAGTACCCGAACGACGAGAACTTCGAACTCGCCGACCTTCCGAGGAAGGTGACCGCCATGATGCACACCACGGCGATCAGTCCGAGCAGCAGCGCATACTCCACCAGCGATGCCCCCCGGTCGTCTTCATGACGCTCACGCACTCTCCGCCACATCTGCTTCATCGAACTCACGCCCGTCTCCTCACATTCCAGATCCGGGCCGCAAACGGCCCCACCCGGATCTCCACGTCGAAATGAAACGGGGGGCCGATCCGCCCGGACCGGCCCCCCGCCTTCAGTGGCCTGATGACCCGATCAGGGGGTGCCGGCCTCGTTGATGGCGCCAGCGACCGACGAGAACTTCGACGACGCAGCCTTGCCGAGGAAGGTGATCGCGACGATGCACACCACGGCGATCAGCGCGACGAGCAGGGCGTACTCCACGAGGGAGGCACCACGCTCGGTGTCACCGAAGCGGGCCCGCAGGTAAGCGGCGATGTGTTCATAATTGGTCAGCATGGAGATGACTCCCTTGTAAGCGGACCTCCGATGGGCCCGGTCTTCCGGTCGCATGTACTTTCGGCGGATTTCGCCTCGACATGAATAGGTCGAACGGACTATTTCGACGAATTTCCGTCACGCTCGCGGCCGTCGCCCCGCCGCGCGCCGCCCCGCAGTGGCTCAGGTCAGATGCACGATCCCCATGCGGACTGCGCTCAGGACCGCTTGGGTCCGGTCGCGGGCGTCGAGTTTCTGGTAGATCGACGCGAGGTGGTTCTTGACCGTCTTCTGCGAGATGAACAGCCGCTCGGCCACCTCGACCGTCGAACAGCCGTCGGCGATGAGCTGGAGGACCTCTTCCTCACGCTTGGTGACGACGTGCTCGGTGGCCGGTAGATCCGTCCGGTGGACCTCATCGAGCATCGACGCTGCGACGTCCGCGGACAGGGCGGCGTCCTCGCGCATCACCATTCTGATCGCCTCGCAGATCTCGTCGATGGAACAGTCCTTGACGAGATAGCCCACCGCTCCGGCACGCAACGCTTCGGCGACGACATCGCGGTCCGCGTGCATCGTCAACATCACGACCTTCGCATCGGGGACGACGTCGCGGATGCGCCTCGTGGCCTCCACCCCGTCCATGTTCGGCATCGTGACGTCCATGAGCACGACGTCGGGACGCAGCGACGTGGCGAGCTGCACCGCCTCGTCACCGTCGGCCGCCTCACCGACCACATCGAACCCTTCATCGACCATGGACCTGCGGAGTCCCTCACGCAACATCCGGTGATCATCTGCCAGCAACAGCCGGATCGTCATCGACGTGCACCTCGTCTGGTGGTCATCCTGCATCCAGTCGGCATCGCACCACCGTACCGCGACCGGGCGGGCAGACGATCTGCAATGTCGCTCCGATGCTCGCCGCCCGTTCGCGCATGCCGAGAATCCCGTAGGAATCCAATCGTCCGGCACGACCTTCCGGCATGCCGACCCCGTCGTCGGCCACTTCGAGCAGCGCCGAGCGACCATCGGTGCGCCAGGTGATCATGACGCGGTGTGCGTCGGCGTGGCGCTCGATGTTGATCACCGCCTCCTGGGCGATCCGCCACAGTTCCCGTTCGGGAAGGAGCGGCATACGGCCACCGGTACGCGAGCGCACCTCCACGCGCAACCCCGACCGCTTCTCGACCCGATCGAGGAACTCCCGCATCGTCGCGAGGAAGTCCTGATCTTCGGAGACGTCGGTGCGAAGGTCGTACAACGTGTCGCGTACCTCACCGATCACGCCCCGTACGTCGTTGCGCAACTGACCGATCGACGGGCCCAGATCACGCCCTTCTTCGTAACCCTTCACGAGACGGTCCAGTTCGAACGCGATGTACGCGAGCGACTGACCGATGCGGTCATGGAGGTCCCGCGCGATGCGGGTCCGTTCCTCGTCGGCACCGACCGTCCTGAGCTGATCGAACACCTGGGCATTCGCGATGGCGAGCGCCGCCGGTTCGAGAAACCCGCCGAGCAGCGCGGCATCCCGCGGTCGGTAGGCGTCCTCCGCGGCCGATTCGAGCGCGACGAGTCCGACGAAGTCGCCGCGTGCCACCAACGGGCCGTACAGACCCGCGCCCATCTTCGGCATCAGGCCGCCTCCCCGCGCCGGAAGGTTCTCGACGAGGCTGACCGTCCGGTCCCGTTGCACCCGTCGCATCACGCCGGGCAGTTCGGTCGGTTCGAGCGCACCGCTGAGACGATGACCGTCCCAACGCGCCACCTGCCAGGATCCATCGGTCTCGTCCAACAAGAGGAGCGCGGCAGCGTCATAGCTGAACAGCCCTCGAAGACGGGCGACCATCGAGTCGAGAACCTCGTCGAGGTCCAGGGACGCCGGCAACGCCTGCGCCACGGAGTGGAGCGAGGTCAGGAGCCGGTTGGCGTCGGACAGCTTCGCCACCCTGGTCATCGCGAGGGTCTGGGTGGTACGGGCCTCGCCCAGGATGCGGCGCGCATAACCCGCCATGACACCGACGAGTGACAGAAAGAGGGTCCACTGCAGATTGACGACCCAGACCCGTGACACCTCCTCGGAGAGGCGGGCCACCTGCACGACGCTGACTGCGACCGATGTGGCCAGGCTGATACGCAACGCCGGCCAGATGCCCCGTCCGAAGCCGGCGACGATGATCGCGGTGAGGAGCGGGAAGACGAACGGGGAGTTCCATGCGCCGGTGAACACGACCGCGCTGGCATGGAGGGCGACCTCGAAGACGATCCGTGCGACGTTGCCCGTGTCGTCGCGCCCCTGCAGCGGTCGGATGCAACGAAAGGCGTTGTACAGGGTGACCACCACGGCCCAGGCGATCATGCCTCTCTCATGACCCACCGCGGCGGCCAGGATGAGGCCGATCGCCACCGACGTGGTCGCCACCCGGACGCCGACCACGATCTTGCGGAACAACAGGAGTTGACGTTCTCCGTCGGGGTCGTCGACGGCTGGTGATCCGCCCGTCTCGACACCAGGGGGCGGCGAGAGGGCCTGCATGCGGCCCCGGCCCCGCGCAGCGGTCTCGCCCGCGCGGAACCAGCTCCTCACGACCGTCGTCACGACCGGCCGCCCGTCACCGAGGATCGCCCCACGTCCACACAGTACCCTTTCACACCGTGGACCTCATCGGCCTCACCGGGGGCATCGGCAGTGGAAAGTCGACCGTGTCGTCGATGCTCGCCGACCGAGGTTTCGCCGTCGTCGACGCCGACGAGATCACCCGCGAGCTCCAACGGCCGGGGCAGCCGGTGTTGGCCGCGATGGTCGCCGAGTTCGGTGACGACATCCTCCTTTCCGACGGGGAACTCGACCGTCGTGGGCTCGCCGCCCGGGTCTTCGGTGACATCGACCAGCTCGCCCGCCTGAACGCCATCGTCCATCCCGTCGTCGGGTCCGAGATCCAACGGCGACTGGACGAGCTGTCCGAAACGGATCAGATCGTGTTCCTCGACGTCCCGCTCCTGGTCGAATCCGGCCGCGACGACCTCGATCGGCTCGTCGTCGTCGACCTCGATCCGGAAATCGCGGTGAGCCGCCTCGTCGAGCACCGCGGTTTCACCGAACGCGATGCCCGGGCCCGTATCAGCCGTCAAGCCGACCGGCACGAACGCCTGATGCACGCCGACATCGTCATCGACAACAGCGGCACCCTCGCCGACCTCGAACGGCAGTTGGCGGACGTGATCCGACATCTCACGAGCCCGACGGATCCACTCGTTCGAAGATGACCCAGCGGGACTTCCCGTCGGGTTGTTCGAACCGGCCCACGCGCTGCCACTCTCCAGAGAGCGTGAGCAGCGACGTGAGCGCCTCGTTCTCTTCCCAGAGCACGGTGTCGGCGTGCCACCTGTCCAACACCTTCTGCCAACCGGGACGGCCGGTCAGCAGCGTCTTCTCGTCGTCGATCACCCCTTCCGGGAACATGTCGACCCGATCGTCGACGAAGATCCGGGTTCGACCCCCGGTCCGGAACTCGAGATAGTTGCCGACCGTGTCGCGGCCGACGATGCGGTGCGGCGCGTCGAGACGACCGTGTGCCGCGAGCCAGTCGACCGCCGTCGTCGGATACGACGTCAGGTCGAAAGAAGGCTCGGCGAGGCGGACGCCGACGATCAGGACGGTCACCGCGGCCAGCAGGGCGCACGCGGCGGTGTTGACCTTCGCTCGCGCCCGACTCACGAGATTCCCGAGACCGGCGAGTTCCGTCGCGAGCAACGGCGTGAGAACGATCGACGCCAACGCGATGTTCCGGGTGGCGGTGAGGCCCAGTGCGGTGAACAACAACGTCGGGATCAGGAATCGGTAGCGACGCCCTGCGGGCAGTCTCGGCACCAACGCCATCGCGACGACGAAGGTCGCCAGGAAGATGCGCTGCCAGGTGTCGGTGAAGTTCGGGGCCTGCCATTCGAGCATGTAGCTGAGAACGTCCTGCTTCTGCAGGAGGGCGATCGGAAACCACAGCAACTTCGGCCCCAACGGGTTCACGGCTCCGAGCAGGGTACCGATGACGCACCACTTGAACGTCCCGAGCACGTGGTCGAGCGGCTCACGGTCGCACCACACGCCGAAGCCGTATGCGACGATCAGTACGAGCCCCAGGGGGAACGACCCGTGGGTGTTCACCCAGATCCACATCACCGGCACCAGCCATCGTGGATCGCGCCGTTCGACAAGGGTCAGGAAGACCACTGCGAAGGCCGCCAGACCGAAGATCAGCGGGCGCGCCCCCCAGGTCACGGTGCCGATGACGATCGCCGGAGCCACCGCCGCGAGTCGCGCCACGACCGAGCGACCCGGCCTGGTGAGCCGCCACGACACGGCGGCGATCAGGCCGGACAGCACACTGATCATGAGACGGAGTCCGACACCGTGCCCCAGTTTCTCGGTGAGGGCGTACAGCAGCGACGCCAGCCAACTCTGGACGACCCACGGCTCACCGTGTGCGGTGAACGAATAGGGATCGGTGGTCGGCAGGTGCCCCTTTAGGATCAACCTGCCGGTGGTCAGATGGGTCAGAAAGCTGTTGTCGCTGAGCGCCGCCGACCCGCTCACCGCGGCGAGGAGCACCACCACCCAGCCGACGACCGCTCCCCGGGTGGCACCCCGGGCGACCCACCGTGGCGTGCGGCCTCCGGTCGCGCCGTCGTCACCGCCCGACACGGCACACGGCGAGCGAATCGGGCATCAACTCGCGAACGACTTCTTGATACTGATGATCGCGGGCCCGATGACGACCACGAACAGCGACGGGAAGATACAGAAGACCATCGGGATGAGCATCTTCACCGGTGCCTTCTGGGCCCGTTCCTGCGCGAGTTGACGACGCTTGACCCGCATCTCTTCGGCCTGGCTGCGCAACACCTGCCCGATCGACACCCCGAACGTGTCGGCCTGGATGATCGCGAGCACGAACGAACGGACCTCGGGGACGTCGACGCGGTCGCCGAGTGCACGGAGCGCATCGGCACGGGCGACGCCCGCGCGGGTCTCGCCGAGCATCCG
Organism: uncultured Iamiaceae bacterium; assembly: GCA_964595905.1. Lineage (GTDB taxonomy): Bacteria > Actinomycetota > Acidimicrobiia > Acidimicrobiales > Iamiaceae > JAFDWI01. The sequence goes on along the minus strand of CAZQSU010000012.1, from coordinate 40,167 downwards.
GGCGAACTCGAGGCTCAGTTCTCCGGGAACCGACGCCACGGTTCGGTCCAACGCCTGTTCGAAACCCAGGCCGGCCTCGACACTGATCACCAGCAGGTCGAGGATGTCGGGGAGCTGGCGCTGGATCACCTGTTGCCGGTCCTCGATGTCACTGGAGAGCCGGGCGGAAGGCAACAGGACCGCAGCCGCCGAGACCAGGATGAACGAGAGGAGGTTGAGCCGCGACGACAGCCCGAACACATTCATGATCGGGAAGATGACGAACGCGAGCGGGATGAGCAGCAGGCACGCCACCTGTACCGCGAGGAACCGATCGACCGCTCCGGGATCGTACTTACCGGCCGACTGGTGACGTTGACGCGTCTTCTCGACGAAGTCCGTCGGTACGAGTCGACGTCCCACTCCGACGAAGCCGCTCATCACGGGCGCGAGCGCCCGCTCATAGGCCGGACGCAGCAGTTCCCGGTCGCGGTCCGACTCGACCACGCCGGGCTGACCGTATTCCTCGAGCTGACGGATCGAGTTGCGGACGGCCTGCTTTTCGAAATAGGTGCTGATTCCGATGTAGGCCATGAGGCCGAGGGCGGCTCCCGCCAGGACGAGCCCGACGGTCATCGCGGTGTCTCCGCTGAGTGCGGAAGCGGCGAAGAGCATCATTGGATCACCTCAAACATCGATCTTCACGACCTTTTGCATCCAGAAGAACCCGACGATCATGCCGATGACCGACAGCGCCACCATCACCTGCCCGATGGTGTCGGTGAACAGCGGATCCATGTACGACGGGTTGGCCAGGTACATCACGATGCCGAGCCCGGGGGGCAGGCACGCCAGCACGTAGGCGCTGATACGCCCCTCCGCGGTCAATGCCTTGACCTCGCGGCGCAGCCGCTCCCGTTGCAGCATCGTGTCTGCGACGGTCAGGAGGAGTTCGGCCAGGTTGCCCCCCACCTCCCGTTGGATGCGGATCGCCATGACCGCCCAGGCGAAGTCGGGACTGCCCATTCGCTCCGCGGTGTCCTCGAGCGCTTCCTCGAGGTCGCGTCCCAGCCGGGTTTCGCTCACCACTCGTCGGAGTTCGCGACCCATCGGGTTCTGCACCTCCTGCGAGACCGCGTCGACCGCTTGCATCAGCGAGAATCCGGCGCGGAGGGCGCCCGCCAGCAGGGTCAGCGTGTCGGGCAGCTGGGTCTCGAACTTCCGTTGTCTGGCGCTCGCCTTGAAGTTCAGCACGCCAGGGCCCGCCAGGATGACGGTGATCAACAGGATCACGCCCAATACGAGTCCGCCCAGAACGAGACCGAGCACGCCGACGACGATGACCGCGGCCAGCCAGATGAGGAGTGCCTCGCTCGCCTTGAGAGGGACCTCGGCCATTTCCAGCTTCGACTCGACCGTCTCGAGGAATCCCTGCCGCTCGGCGAAACCCTCGGTCATCGCCAGTGCACGTTGGAGCAGCGCGTTCTCCGAGCCACCATCGCCGCGGTCGAAGTCGTCACCCGTGTCGACGAATCCCTCCGTGTACGGATTCAGCGCCGCTTCGAGGGCGCTCTGACGCGCGGTGAGCATCTGCACCACGATGAATGCAACCAGCCCCACGGCCAGGGCGATCAGCACCAGGCCGAGAACCAGTCCACCCGTCGTGCTGAAGAACGCCGGCGCGGACGATCCGCTCACCACGGTCGGCGCGAGGCGTGTCGCACCCTGCGCCACTCCCCCGACGGTGAAGTTCGCCTGCGCGGTGATCCCCGAGATCGTCATGGTCACGGTGTTCGAGCCCCGCGAGCCCGCGATGGCCTGGAACCGGGTCGAGAACTCGTTGCCCATCGCCGTCGTGACCTGATCGAAGGCGGCGCCGATGCTCTTCGCTTCATCGGTGATGAACAGACGTCCCCCGCCGGCCTTCACCAGCGCCTCGAGGCCCTTCTGATCGAGCGCATGCTGCTGGGTGATGCCCATCGCGAACACCATCGCCCCCGTGCCCTCTCCCGAACCGGCGACCGCGCCCCGGGCACTCGCCTCCGTGGCCGACGAGGAATCGTCGGTCCCGTCGGTCACGACGATCAGATTGTGCTCGTAGTCCGGAAGTGCATTGAGTTGGTTGACGCCGGCGACGACGCCGTCCCACAGCGCAGTGGTGGCCAACGGGTCCGGTTTGATCTGGTCGAGTGCTGATTCGAGCGCCTTCTTGTCGTCGGTCATCGACTGGGCGACGACCGCTTCGGAACCGAAGGTGACGAGTCCGAAGCGCGCGTTGGCGGGCGCATCGTCGATCATCTGCCGGATCTTGGCCACGGCGACATCGAGACCGCCACTGGAGACCATCGATCCCGACTGGTCGAGCACGATCACGGTCGCACGCTGCAGTTTGTCGCCGGACAAGGCTTCGGGGTTCGAGGCCTGGACCTGGTTCCCGTTCTGACGCACCGTCATCGACTTGAGCGCCTCGATGTCACCGTTCCAGGTGAAACGGATGTCGACCGCCTTGGGATCGGTCGCGTCGATGCGGGAGATCTGCAGCTTGTTGGCGCCCTTCTGCGGGGTCGCGTCGACAACGGGGTCGGCCGCGCCGACCGTGGCCGCCGAGATGGTCCCGAACGCCAGCAGGACGCCGAGCAGGACGGTGAGACGACGTCGCAGGGTCACCGGGCGCCCACCGCTCGACGGTGGAACTGCTCGGGCTGGAACACTTCGGCGCCGAGTCGGATTCCGAGATCGGCCAGCTTCTCGGCGAACTTGGGTCGCACCCCCGTCGCCTTGAGATGCCCGAGAAACCGGCCACTGTCGTCGACGCCCATGCCGTAGTCGAACAGGAAGATGTCCTGCAGGATGATCACGTCACCCTCCATGCCCTGCACTTCGGTGATGTGGGTCACCCGCCTGGTGCCGTCGCGGAGCCGGGCGAGTTGCACGATGCAGTCCAGTGCAGAGGCGACCTGTTCCCGGATCGCGCGTACCGGCAAGTCGAAGCCCGCCATCAGCACCAGGGTCTCGAGGCGCGAGAGCGTGTCGCGCGGGGAGTTCGCGTGGATCGTGGTGAGCGATCCGTCGTGGCCGGTGTTCATCGCCTGGAGCATGTCGAGCGCTTCACCGCCGCGACACTCTCCCACGACGATCCGGTCGGGACGCATCCGGAGTGCGTTCCGGACGAGGTCGCGGATCGTGATCTGGCCCTTCCCCTCGATGTTCGGCGGCCTCGCCTCCATCGAGAGCACGTGATCCTGATGGAGCTGCAACTCCTTCGCGTCCTCGACGGTGACGATGCGTTCGTCGTTCGGGATGAACGACGACAGCACGTTCAGCGTCGTGGTCTTCCCGGTGCCCGTCCCGCCGGAGACGATGATGTTCAGCTTGCCCACGACCAGTGCCTGGAGGAAGCGCGCCGAAGCCGCGTTCAAGGTTCCGAACTTGATCAGGTCGTCGATCTGGTACGGATCGGTCGAGAACTTCCGGATGGTGAGGAACGGACCACCGATCGCCAGCGGATGGATCACGGCGTTCACCCGGGAGCCGTCGGGAAGACGCGCGTCGCACAACGGTGTCGCTTCGTCGATGCGGCGACCCACCTGGCCGACGATCTTGTCGATGATCCGACGCAGGTGCTGCTCGTCGATGAACGTCGCGTCGGTCTTCTCGAGTTTTCCGAACCGCTCGATGTACACCGCGGCCGGTCCGTTCACCATGACCTCGGTGACCTCTTCGTCCTTCAACAGCCGGTCGATCGGACCGTAGCCGAGGATGTCGTCGGAGACGTCCTGGATGAGTTGCGCCTTGTCGGCGGCCGAAAGCGGCGCCCGCTCCTGAGCGACCGCCTGGTGGAGCTGCTCGTGCACCCGACGGCGCAGGTCATCCTCGGAGAGTCGCTTGTCGTACAGGATCGGACCGAGCTCGTCGATCAGATGGTGGTGGATCTTCTGGCGGAGTTCGTCGATGACCGGATCGCGGCGGGTCCCCCCGGCTCCCGCTGGACCCTGCTGGACGTCGTGGAGGCGCTTGTAGAGAGACATCGTGCACCTATCGGCCGCGGGTACCCTGCTTTGAGGTTCCCGTATCGAATGGGACGGGAGACGAACGGATCAGCGGGCCCGCGCCGTCGCGTCTTCGCTGACGAACATCTCCGCCAGCGCATCGAGCGCCCGCGCGACCCCCGACTTGGGCGAATCGAGCACGACCGGGATCCCCTTGTTCACCGACTGGGGAACCGCGACGTCGCTGGGCACCTGGGAGTCCGCACGCACCTGCAAGGTGCGTTCCACCTCGTTGACATCCAACTTCACCTTGGCGTTCGCACGGTTCAACACCAGATGCAACTTCGACATCGGAGTGTTCAGCATCCGCAGGGTCTGCAGGCCGATCTTCACGTTCTTGATGTTGGGCACGTCCATGCCGGCCACGAGCAGCACGTCGTCGCTCAGGTCGATCAACGACAGGACGATGTCGTTGAAGTACGCGGGCGTGTCGATGACCACGTAGGCCGCGATCGAACGGAGCAGTTCGACGATCGCGATCATGTGTTCTGCGGTGATCTGATCTGCGAATGCAGGTTCGAGGGGGGCCGGCAACACCAGCAGATCCGAGGCGGCGTGTTTGACGAGCATCCCCGCCAACATGGACGCGTCGAGCTGCTCGATCGCGTTGACCGCGTCGACGACGGTGCGTTGCGGGGCGAGCTTCAACATGACGGCGCAGTCGCCGAACTGCAGGTCGGCATCGACGAGGACGACCGGCCGATCCGACTTCCGTGCCAACGACACGGCGAGGTTGCAGGCGACGACCGACTTGCCCGCACCGCCCTTCGTCGAGAACACCGTGATCACCTGGCCGAGTTCGCCCGACTGTTGCAGCGCCGGATCCTCGACCGGGCCACGCACGGCCATGGTGTGGGAGATGCCCGCGGCGACCCGACGCACCCCTTCGATGAGCTGGGCCGTTTCGACCGGCGCCGACAACACGTCACGCACGCCGATCCGCATCGCCCGCTGGAACAGGTCCGTCGTCAGTTGCTCGGCGACGAGGATCGCCCCGACATCGGGGCGCGATCGCATCAGCGCTTCCAACGCCGACAGGTTGCGGGCGTCGGCGCACGACGGACCGAAGACGACGATCACCGGGGTCGACGGGAGCCGCGACTCGAGCTCCGCGATCGAGTCGAACGCGACCGCCTGCTCGCCGAGCTGCATCGCCAACCGGTTCCGAACCGATTCGTCGGCATCGACGACCGCGACCGGCAGGGAGATGGTGGGCACGTCGGACACTGCGTGTTCAGCCTCCGGTCCTGAGGAGTGGGGATGGGCGGATGCGGGGTAGCCCACTGCTCAGGTCGGTCCGTCCGGGCCGTACGGCGTGAGCTGCTCCGGGTTCTCCGACGGCAGCGGCGCATCGGGCTTGATGGTGTCGGTCTTGGCGGCCTTGTAGTCCTTCGCCACCAGGGTGAGGTAGAAGTGACCGGGGGGGACCGACTGGATCATCTGGGCCGCCTCCATCGGGACGATGAAGGTCAGCAGTCCCGTGTTGGTGGGCGGCGCGGTGGTCTCGGTGCCGGTGTTGGCGCCAGGGGTCGGCACCGCGTTCGTCCCGACCGCGAGCACCTCGACCTTCTGCATCAGCACCCTCGCCTGTTCACAGAACAGGAAGTTCGACGCATCCGCACCGGACGGTATCGGGGTGTTGCCACACATCTGTGTCCCACCACCGGCCGGGGCCGGCCCCGAATCGCCACCGGAGAGCGTCTGACTCGACAGGTTCGTCACCGAGATGTTGACGAAGTCCCCGGGGACGATCAGACCGGCCACGCCCTGGACGTCGGAAACGCTGATGGTGACCGCGACCTGGTCGATGTCGCGGATCGGCTTGAGTTGGGTCGACAGGGTCACCTGCTGGGTGGCCGGGTCGGCGAACATGCCCTCGACCACGATCGTGTTCACCGCGAGGTCGGTGACCGCCACCTTGTTGGTGATCTGGGACGTGTCCTTGATCGCGTTCGACGGGTAGAACTTCCGCGGAATCTGGTCCTTCACGATCTTGCCCTGGGTGCTCTGCCCATAGGTGCCCTTTTCCACGGTCTCGTGGACGACCCAGACGTTGACCATCTCGGCGTTGTCGAACGCCCGGTCCTTCTGACCGTTCACGTACATGTACAGCACGACGACCGCGATGATCGCGACGACCGCTGCGGCGATGAGTACCAGAGGCTTGCGAGAGTTCAACGCTGCTCACTCTTCTTCTCGGCCGGTTCGTCGCCCCGAAGACGAAGAACTCGGACACTGGACAAGACGGGTACCCTTCGGCCGCGGAGTGGCAGCCTTGAAGGTCGATCGAAGAAAACTCTCGATCTCCCCGACTCACTCGGTCGGTTCGTCCCCCTCGGCGACGGCGGCCGGTGCCTCGTCGACAGGCGACGCGGCGTCCGGCACGGCGTCGCCGGCGGCGGCCTCCGCGTAGTAGTCGGCCCATGCCTCCTCGGTCGCGGCGTCATCCGCGCTCCCGATGAAGTTGCCCTCGTCGTCGTAGGCGTGCTCGCCGAAGTGCTCCTGGTACTCGGATGCCACGACGCCGCCTTCGGCGGCCTGCTTGATCGACAACGAGATCCGACGGCGCTGCAGGTCGAGGTCGATGATCTTGACCCAGAGCTCCTCACCCGGGGTGACGACCTGCTCGGGCAGGTCCACGTGGTGCGCCGACATCTCCGAAATGTGGACCAGGCCTTCGATCCCGTCGCCCACCTGGACGAACGCGCCGAAGGGCACCAACTTGGTGACCCGGCCGTAGACCAGTTCGCCGACGCGGTGCCCCGAGGCGAACTCCTGCCACGGGTCCTGCTGAGTCGCCTTGAGCGACAGGCTGATGCGTTCGCGGGAGTGGTCGACGTCGAGCACCTGCACCTCGACCTCGTCGCCGACCTGCACGACCGAACCGGGATGGTCGACGTGCTTCCACGACAGCTCCGACACGTGGATGAGCCCGTCCATACCGCCCAGGTCGACGAAGGCGCCGAAGTTGACGACCGAGGAGACCACACCACGCCGGTTCTCGCCCGGCTTGAGGTTCTCGAGGAACTGTTCGCGCTGTTCACGCTGGGTCTCCTCGAGCCACGCACGGCGGGACAGCACCACGTTGTTGCGGTTCTTGTCGAGCTCGATGATCTTGGCCTCGAGCGTGCGGCCGACGTACGGCTGCAGGTCGCGTACCCGCCGCAGTTCGACCAGCGATGCGGGCAGGAAACCCCGCAGGCCGATGTCGATGATCAGTCCGCCCTTGACGACCTCGATGACCGGTCCGGACACCACGCCGCCCTCTTCCTTCTTCTTCTCGATGTCGCCCCAGGCACGTTCGTACTGCGCCCGCTTCTTCGACAGGATCAGGCGACCGTCCTTGTCCTCCTTCTGGAGGACGAGGGCCTCGATGGTCTCGCCGAGGGTCACGATCTCGTTCGGGTCGACGTCGTTGCGGATCGACAGTTCGCGCGCCGGGATCACACCCTCGGACTTGTAGCCGATGTCGAGCATGACCTCGTCGCGGTCGATGCGGACCACCCGTCCCTCCACCAGCTGGCCGTCTTCGACGCCGACCATCGTGGCGCCCACCGCCTCGTCGAAGGAGACGTCGAGGTCGTTGTCGATGATCTGGCGGGGCGTGTAGTCGTCGAGGGATGCCGGGTCGAAGGAGGCTTCGGCGGGTGAGGTCGCGGTGTCGGTCAAGGGAGGCTCTTCGGTCGGTGAGATGGATGGAAACGGTGGTTGGGTGTGAGGGCACACCCACTCCGACGCTACCAGAGGAGCTGTGGGATCACGGCTTCGACGCCACGACCAGGAACTCGGGGAGGTCGACGACGGGTGGACGCCGCGCGTAGTCGCCGGGTGTCACCGAATACAGTCCCGTGACCTCGAGCCCGGCGAGGTGCGCCATGAGCCTGAGTTCGCGCGGCGTGAAGCAGGTGGTCCAGAGGTCGTGTTCGATGACCGTCCCCTGGTCGTCGCGCAGTTCGGTGCGTTCGTGGTTCACACCGGTCGCGGCCTCGAATCGGTCGGTGTGCTCGAGGAATCGAACCTGGAAATACGACGAGAACGCGCTCACCGCGACGCGACCTCCCCGCCGCAGGCCGGCCGCGATGCCATCGAGCACGGATGCGTCACCGTCGTCGACGGCCCACGCCGCGGACCCGATCGGCCCCTGCAGGCCGAACGCGCCCTGACACAGCGAGATCACCGCGTCGAAGCGGTCGACGAAGTCGAGGGCGCGGGCGTCGCGCCGCACGAAGTCTGCCGACAGGCCACGCGCCGCTGCTGAGGCGGCGGCGAGGTCGACGAAGCGTTGCGAGATGTCGACGCCGGTCACGTGCATCCCCCGCGCCGCCAGCTCCAGCGCGTGACGCCCCGGCCCGCAGCCGACGTCGAGAACGTCCATCCCCGGCACGAGACCGAGTTCGTCGACGAGGAAGTCGACCTCCTGGGTGGTCCCCTTCGTGAACGAGTACCGCAGGTACGCCGCGCCGAGGTGCTCGGCCGCCGACTCGAACCAATGGGACCCGCCTGGCGGCTCAGCCCTTGGCATCGGCCCAGTTCGCACCGAACGCCAGGTTGACCTCGAGCGGGACCGAGAGATCGGCCGCGCCCACCATGACGTCGCGGGTGAGCGCGCTCACCCGGTCGCGCTCGTCGGGCGGGACCTCGAGCAGCACCTCGTCGTGCACCTGCAGGATCAACGTCGAGGCCAACTCGTCTGAACGGAGCCGCTCGTCGAGGTGCACCAGGGCGATCTTGAAGATGTCGGCGGCGAGCCCCTGGATACCGGCGTTCATCGCCTGGCGCTCCCCCGCGGCGCGCAACCGTGCGTTCGACGAGGCCAGCTCGGGGATCGGCCGCCGCCGACCGAACAACGTCTCGGTGTAGCCGCGGGCCCGGGCCTGGGCCACGGTGGCCTCCATGTAGGAGTGCACCGACGGGAACGCCTCGAAGTACGCATCGAGGATCTCCCGTGCCTCGGCGACCTCGACCCCCAGGCGCTGGGCGAGCCCGTAGGCCTCCATGCCGTAGGCGAGGCCGTAGGAGACCATCTTCGCCTTGGCGCGCTGCGCATGGCTGACGACGTCAGCGGGCACACCGAACACGCGGGACGCGGTCGCGGTGTGGATGTCGTCGCCCCGGGCAAAGGCCCCGATCAGTCCCGGGTCACCACTCAGGTGGGCGATGCACCGCAACTCGACCTGGTTGTAGTCGGCGACCAGCAGCTCGGTGCCGGGACGGGGGACGAACACCCGCCGGAACGCGCGCCCTTCGTCGGTACGGACCGGAATGTTGTGCAGATTCGGTCGATCCGAACTCAGTCGCCCGGTCCGGGCGACGGTCTGGTTGAACGTGGCATGGATCCGCCCGTCGTCCCGCACCTCGGCGAGCAGTCCTTCGGCATAGGTCGAGCGGAGTTTCTCGACCTCCCGGTAGGCGAGGAGGTCGGCGACGATCGGGTGGGCGTCACGCAACTTCTCGAGGGTCGCCGCGTCGGTCGAGTAGCCGGTCTTGGTCTTCTTCTGCGGCGTGAGCCCGAGCTCGTCGAAGAGGACCTCGCGGAGCTGCTTGGTCGAGTTGACGTTGAACGAGCGCCCGGCGTGGGCGGTGATCGACTCGGTGAGGGCCTCGGCCCGACGGGTGAGGTCCGTGCCCAGCGCTTCGAGCGCCGCGACGTCGATGCCGACCCCGACGTGTTCCATCCGTGCGAGCACGCCGACGAGGGGCACCTCGATGCCGTCCAGCAGGTCCAGCATCCCCTGGTCGACGAGCCGCCCGCGCAGGGGTTCGACGAGATCGGCCACGGCGACGACCTCGGCGGCGCCCTCGTCGAAGGTGTCCACGTCGCTCGCCGGGTCCTCCAGATCGAACTGACCCTGGGTGGCGGCTTCGGGAAGCGTCCGCCCGAGCACATGGGCCACGACCTCGCCGACGGTGTAGGCCGCCCGCGCCGGATCGAGCAGGTACGCCGCCAGCATCGTGTCGAAACGCAGGTCGACCTCGTCGACGCCGACACCGATCAGCCACCGGAGCAGCTCCTGGACCCCGTGTCCGACGACGGGTCCTCCGCGGAGCAGGCCTCCGAGCGCCGACTGTGCCTCGGCCTCCTCGAGCAACGCCGTGCGGATGATGACGACCGACATGGTCGCCTCGTCGACGTCGGCGCCCACGACGACCGCGCGGAGGTCCCCTGCCTGTGGGCCCCACACCCCCGTGACCACACGAGTGTCGGCCGACCGCAGACCGGCGAGTGCCTCGGCGAGCCCGGCCGGATCGACGGGCACGACGACGTCGGTGCCGCGGGTCGGTGTAGCCGGTTCGGCCTCGACGCCGTCGCCGAGATCGACGACCTGGGCGAAACGGTCGAACATGCCCCGGAATTCGAGGAAATCGAAGAGGCGCCGGACCGCGTCCACGTCCGCGACCCGCTCATACGCGAGGTCGTCCGGGCTGCAGTCGACCGGCGCGTCCCGGACGAGCTTCATCAGGCGCGCGTTCGCCCGGACCCGATCGGCATGGGCGAGGAGGTTCTCGGCCAGCTTCGGGGTCTGGTCGGACGCGTGCGCCAGCACACCCTCGACGTCGCCGTAGGCGTTGACGAGCTTCGCAGCGGTCTTCTCACCCACGCCGGGCACACCGGGGAGGTTGTCGGACGGATCGCCGCGCAACGCGGCGTAGTCCACGTAGCGCTCGGGGGTCACACCCGTCCGATCGAGGATCCCCGCCTCGTCGTAGAGGACGTAGTCGGAGACGCCGCGCTTGTTGTAGAGCACCTCGATGTGCGGGTCGGCGACGAGCTGGTAGGCGTCGCGGTCACCGGTGACGACGATGACGTCCTCACCCGCGTCGGCGGCGCGGGTCGCCAACGTCGCGATCACGTCGTCGGCCTCGTAGCCCTCGAGGGAGATCCGACGGATACCGAGCACGTCGAGCACCTGGGTGACGAGCGCGAACTGATCGACGAGCAGTGCCGGAGTCTCGTCACGTTGTGCCTTGTACGACTCGAGTGCCTCGTGCCGGAACGTCGGGGTTGCGGTGTCGAACGCGACCGCTATCCGGTCGGGTCGGTGGTCGCGCAGCAGGTTCACCAGCATCGAGGTGAACCCGTAGACCGCGTTGGTGACCTGACCCGACGAGGTCGCCAGATCGGTCGGGAGTGCGAAGAACGCCCGATAGGTGAGTGAGTTTCCGTCGATGAGGACCGTGGTCATGGGGAGTCCGTCGGAACGCTAGCGGAGGCGACGGGCCCCGGATCGGCGGCGTCGCCACGGTCGAGATCGAACCAGTGCGTCGACAGTCTGCGGCGCCGGTCGGGGTCGTAGTCGACCCATTTTGCGTCGGGAATCCGATCCTGGGACACCTCGCGGAAGCCCGATCGCCCGAACAGCGCCGCCGCCCGTGACGACACCGTGCAGGCGAACACCGCCGTCACGCCGGTTCGGCGCGCCGCGTCGAGCAGTCCCTCGACGAGCCGGCCCGCCACACCTTCGCCCTCGTAGCGGTTCACCGTGTAGAGACACGTGATCTCCGCGAGCCCGTCGGCCTCGTACCGCTCGACCTCGAGGGACCCGAAGCCGGCGAGATGCCGGCCGGGTCCCACCCGGGCGCCCAGCCCCCCGAGGGCCAACCTGACGACCTCCCTCCGCGGACGCGCCCGGAGATGCCCCTCGGCGACCCCGCGGGCCACGAGCTGCTCGACGACCGTCAGGTCGTCGGCGCGAAGACGGGAGACCTGGACGTACGCGTCGGAACTGAACAACGTGCCGGCACCGTCGAAGGTGAACAGCTCGACGTCGAGATCGACGGCGCGGCACACGTTGACCCCGCCGACGCCACCTTCCAGCGCTCGCCGGACGGCGTCGGCGACGACCGGGCGGGTTCCCGCGCCATCGTCGAGATCCTCGGCCGACGCGAAGCTCCGGCCCCAACCCCCGCCCGAGTCGGTGATCGCCAACTTGGCGACTCCGAGACGACCGGCCAGGTCCGCGGCGGGCCCCGCCGGGTCGTCGTGCACGCCGATCACGCGGACGCCTCGGTCCTCGAGACCGGCCCACAGTGCCGCCAGATCGTCCATCGACGCGGGCGCCTCAGCACCGTCGCTGTCGAAGGCCTTCGTGGCCGCGAGATCGGCGTGACGGGCCACGACGATCACCCGACATTCGCCTGCCGACAGGTCCCTGATCACCCCGGCCGCGGATTCGACGTCCGGGTCACCGAGCGCGAGCACGATCGTGCTCCGCCGAAACTCCTCCCGGAAGAACTCCCGCTCGGCGACGCCGTCGGGATCGGTCACGGGGTCAGTTCACCGGCGATGACCCGTTCGGCGACCTTCCGCATCGTCTGGCGCTCTTCCATGGCGGTCCGTTGGATGAACCCGAACGCGGCGTGCTCGCTCATGCTCGCCGAGTCCATGAGCTGGCCTTTCGCCCGGTCCACGAGCTTCCGCGTCTCGAGCTGGGACTCCAGGGTCGTCGCCCGATCGTGCAGGTCGCGCATGTCCGCGAACCGTGCCAAGGCCACCTCGATCGCCGGCACGAGTTCGGTGCGCTGGTACGGCTTGACGAGGTAGGCCATCGCGCCGGCGTCACGGGCGCGTTCGATCAGATCGCGCTGACTGAACGCCGTGAGAATCACGACCGCAGCACGCCGCTCACCGGTGATCTCGCGGGCAGCCGACAACCCGTCGAGGCCGGGCATCTTGATGTCGAGGATCGCCACGTCCGGCGCCAGTCGTCTCACCAGATCGACCGCCTCGTCGCCCCGGCCGGTCTCACCGACGACCTCGTAGCCCTCCTCTTCGAGCGTCTCACGGAGATCGAGCCTGATGATCGCCTCGTCCTCGGCGATGACGACACGAATCGGGTCACGGGTTGGCAACGTCGGAGCCTTTCGGTCGGTCGGTGTCGGTCTCTGGGAGTCGTCAGCCATGCAGCGCCGTCAGTTCATCGAGGAGTTGGTCCTGGCGAGCCTCGAGTTCCGCGACCTTGGCCAGCACGCGTTCGTGGTGCCTGGTGAGCGTATCGGCCGAGTGTCGGGCGTCGGTGTCCTCGGATCGCGCGAGGGGGGTGTCCGCCACGAGCGCACGCAAGCGGGCGTCGTCGGCCTCGGAGGCCACCTGGGACAGGTGCTCGGCGGTGATGGCCGCGTCTTCGCGCAGCGCGCGCAGTCGCTCGGCCACATCGACCAGTTGCCGTTCGATCCGCTTCCTCGACACGGGCCGCAGTCTACGGTTTCGGATCCGGGGTGAACGGCGGCCCACACCGAATCGGTGATCCGGTCTCCCGCTGCGGAATGGTGACCGCGACCGGGCGCCGTGCAAGGCTCTTGTCGATGGAAAGGTTCGCATCGCTGCTCGTCGTCGCGTTGCTGACGGTGGTGGGAGCGGCTGGTTGCGGATCATCGAACGATCGAGCCTGTGGGCCCGTCGTCCACGACCCGCTCGACCCGGGTTCCGGCGTGCACGTGCTGCCCGGCGCGCCCACTCCTTCGTATCTCGTGAACCCTCCGACGTCGGGGGCCCACCAACCGGGCCCGTCGATCGACGGGCCGGTCCGCACACCGATCGCGCCGCAACTCCAGGTCGGGGTGCTCGAGGAAGGCCGGGTGCTGATCCAGTACGAGGGCGTCTCGGACGCGGACGTCGCGAAGTTGGAGGCGCTCGACTCGGACCAGGTGCTGGTCGCGCCGGCGTCGTCGCTTCCCGGTGACACCGTGGTGTCCGCCACGGCGTGGGTCACGCACCAGAACTGCCGCGCGGTCGACATCGACACGCTCGAGACCTTCGCGCGGCATTTCGCGGGCAAGGGTCCGGGCGGCCACTGACGGAATCACGGCGCCGCTCGGGACCCCTGTGCTCGGGCGGTCGGCCGAGCGGGCGACCCGAAGCGTTCGAGCAGGTCCGACACTCCTTCGGCCGGGACCGGTAACGAGTAGCGGAATCCCTGCACGAACCGGCAACCCATTTCGCGTAGGCGAAGCTCCTGGCCCTCGGTCTCGACGCCTTCGGCAATGACCTCGAGACCGAGCGTCGTGGCCAACGCGAGGACCATCGCCACGATCGCGGCGTCGTCGGCGCTCCGCTCGATCCCCGCGACGAACGAACGGTCCACCTTGATGCCACGAAACGGGAACCGGCGCAGGTAGGTGAGCGATCCGTACCCGGTTCCGAAGTCGTCGAGCACGAGTCCCACCCCGGAGTCGGCCAGCTGGCGGAGGTTCTCGATGGTCGGAGCGGAGTCCGACAACACCACCGACTCGGTGATCTCCATGGCCACGCGCTCCACCGGGATCTGCGATGCGGCGATGCGCTCCAGCACACGACCCACGTAACCGACGGTGTCGATCTGGCGCGCGGAGAGATTCACGTGCAGGTCGAGATCCCGCCACCCCGCGGCCACCTCGAGAGACCGTTCGAGGACCACCTCACCCAGGTCGCCGATGAGTCCGGCCGCTTCGGCGATGGGGATGAACTCGACCGGTGGCACGACCCCCCGCTCGGGATGTCGCCATCGCGCCAACGCCTCGAAACCCATGAGCCGACCGGCGTGCAGATCGATCATGGGTTGGAAGTGCACCCCGATGGCGTCGTCGTCGAGTGCCTTGCCGAGCTCACGCCCGAGCTCGTCGCGTGCGCGCGCCTCACGCCTGATCCGTTCGGTGAAGACTTCGACCCGGTCGCGCCCCGACGACTTCGCCTGGTACATCGCGATGTCGGCGTCACGGAGAAGTCCTTCGGCGTGATCGGCCGGCGACCCCGAAACCGCCACACCGACACTGACGCTCGCGCGTCTCCCGGGCGCGGCCGATGCCGTGCGCACCGCTCTGCGGATCCGTTCGGCCACGACGAGTGCATCGTTCTCGTCGGTGAGGCCCTCGAGAAGGATCGCGAACTCGTCGCCACCGAGCCGGGCGACGACCGCCGGGGGGCGGGACTGCGCCTCGATGAGGTCGCCGATCTCGACGAGGAACCGGTCGCCGTGGCCGTGCCCGAGTCGGTCGTTGAACTCCTTGAACCGGTCGACGTCGCAGTACAGCACCGCCACCAGTCGGTCGACCGGACCACTCTGGGTGATGGCGCGTTCGAGTTCGGTGAGAAACGTCTCGCGGTTCGCCAGACCGGTCAACGAGTCGTGCGTGGCGCGGTGGGCGAGTCGGGCGAGGTCGCGGGTCCGCTCGACCGCGACACCCGCCAGGGAGGCGGCCAGTTCGCTCCAGTCCCCGGCTCCGCCGTCGACCGGATCGCGGGGAAGCCGCGACGTGTCGTAGACCGCGAGCACCCCCACCACCTCGTCACGGGTACGGGTCACCAGGGGGATGAGGTCGACGGCGTTCGCGCCGAAACGGCTCCCGACCGGGTCCGCATCGTCCTCGGCCTCACCACGGAGCTGCCAGCACCGCTCGGGCACACGGAGGGTGCGCACCTCGGGAGTGTGCTCGGGGCACGGATCGAAATCGTCGAGGAGCACCCGGGAGGTCTTCGGGTGTACCGGATGGAGGCGCCCCTCGGCGTCGGCCAGCCAGACCACGCAGTACTGGCCGGGCGCGCCGCTCTCCCGGAGCCGACAGACCTGGGTCAACACCGTCTCGACGGGTTCGCCGCGCGCGATCGACTCGAAGATCCGCTGCTGGGCCCGCCGACGATCGTCTTGCACCCGTCGTCCGACGATCGCCAGCATCGTCCCCGCGAATCCGATCAGGGGCTCATAGCTCTCGGCCGACTCCGTCGCCGGCGGGCCGTCGAAGGTGAGACCGAACAGGCCGGTCGGTCGGCGTCCCGGACCGACTCGAATCCAGGCGAATCCCCGGTCTCCCCCGGCGATCAGGTTCTCGACGTCGGTCGACGCCTCCGGGCCGAGGCCTGCCAGGCTGGGGACGACGAGCACCGGGTCGCGGGCGAGCTGTCGAGCAGCCCACGGGAAGTAGCCCGGCCCACCCCTGGAGGTACCCGGAGGGGCGGAGCGGACGTCGGTGAGCCGCCATTGACACACGGTCTCGACGTGATGCGGCCCCTGGAACACGTCGAGATACGCGGCGGACGCACCGAAGGCCGATGCGATCCGCTGCATCACGGTCGTGAGCGCGTCGTCGAACCCCGCGCCGGCCCCGTCGACGTCGATCAACAGTTGCAGACAGTCGTTGATCGTCGCTTCGAGTCCGGCCCGTCGTTCGGCGAGGAGCCGTGCTTCGTGATCGGCGGTGCGATCCCGGGTGATCCAGATCACCTCGCCGGGACCACACGGAGCACAGCGGCCCTGCAATTTCAGCAGGCGGGTCCCGGTGCGGACCGTGAAATCGACCGATTGGGCGCTGCCGCTGTCGAGGCTTCGTGCGATGGTGCCGAGGATCGCCTCGGTCACCTCCGGTGAGACGTAATCGGCGACGGCACCCACGGCCGCCACCGACTCACCGTCCGACGACGACAGATCACCGCCCAGGTGGACACCGTGGACGCGTCCGTCACGCCCGATGCGCGACACGGTCTGGTCGGCCAGCATCAACAGGGCACGGGTCGACTCGGTGTCGGGCAGGCCGAGACGGCCGAGCGCCGCACGGATCACCTCGGTTGGTTGCAGCCTCGGTGTCGACACCCGCTCCCGCTTCCCCGTCCTCGAGTCCGACGTCGTGCCCGGAGCGGGACTTGAACCCGCAAGCCCTTTCGGGCAATGGTGTTTGAGACCATCGCGTTTGCCAATTTCGCCATCCGGGCGCAGCGCTCGACGCCTTGAGTATCAGGAGCCTAATCGGCGATGAACCACAGACGAATCCGACTTGCCGCAGGCGCCGCGCTCTTGGTGGGAGGAATCAAGGTCGTCCGCGAGGTGGCGGTGGCCAGAAACCGGGCCCGATCCCCGCACATCGTCGACCCGGACGCTTCGGCGCTCACCGGGGCCGTCACGTCGGTTTCGCTCGAGGCTACCGGGCCCCCAACTCCTCGAGGGCCGCTAGGAGCTTGACCGGCGTGTCCTTGGGGCTGATCTTCGGCCAGACCTGGGCGACCTTGCCGTTGGGAGCGACGAGCACCGCCGAGCGGATCACCCCCATGAACTTCCGGCCGTACATGCTGCGTTCACCCCAGGCTCCGTACGCGTCGAGCACCTTGTGGTCGGGATCCGACAGCAGGGTGAACCCGAGCCCGTATTTGTCGTCGAACTTGGCGAGCTTGTCGGGCGCGTCGGGGCTGATCCCGAGGATGACCGTGTCGCCGACCTCTGCGGCGATGTCGCGCAGCCCGCACGCCTGGGTCGTGCAGCCGGGCGTGTCGGCCTTCGGGTAGAAGTAGACGAGCACCGGGCGCCCCTTGAACGACGACAAGCGGACCTTGTCGCCCCGTTGGTTCGTGAGGTTGAAGGCCGGGGCGCGGTCGCCCACGGCGAGGGTCGTTCGTTCGGCAGCCATGGAAGGGAACGGTAGCGTTCCGGCGTGAGCGGAAGTGGCTACCTGATCGCGCCCGAGGACGGCGAAGGACGCGGCGTGCTCGTGTTGGGGTCGTGGTGGGGACTCGACGACGGCCTGCGCGGCGTCTGTGACCGGCTCGCCGACCGCGGCTTCGTCGCCCTCGCGCCCGACCTGGTGGGCGAGGGACGTACCACCGACGACGCGGACGAGGCGCGCGCCTGGCTCGCCGGGCGCGACATGGACGTCGTGGCAGACCTGGTGTTGTCGTCGGCGACGCTGCTGCGGACCACGGCCGTCACTCCCGACGCGCCGATCGGCGTGGTCGGGTTGCAGATGGGCGCCTCGTGGGCGCTCTGGCTGGCATCGCGCAGCCCGGAGCTCGTCGACGCGGTCAGCTTCTTCTACGGCTCCCAGGACGTCGAGCGGCTCGACCTGGACTGTGCCGTGCAGGGCCACTTCGCCGAGGTCGACGAGTTGGTGCCCGACGACGACAAAGTGCTGCTCAGCGCCGCGCTGCACCTGGAGTGCGCCGTGGTCGAGTGCTTCGATTATCCGGGCACCCGCAGCGGGTTCGCCGAACCCGGACCCTCCCACGAAGCGGCCGCGGCCGCGCTCGCGTGGGAGCGGACCGAGGCGTTCCTCGATCGGCACCTCCGCCGGTAGCCTCCATGGCCATGCGCCGCCGAGTCGTGCTGTTCCTGGTCGTGTCCACCGCCACCGTTCTGACCGGGTGCTCGTCGGGGTCGGGCACGGCGACGCTCTCCACCACCGTTCCGGCGACGGTGCCGACCACCACGGTGCCCCCCACCACGACCGAACCGGCGAAGGCGACCGGCTCGGCCGCCAACGGCGCCGACGCCGCGGCGGTGCTGGTCGCGGCCTGGCAGCACGACGACCGCGCCCAGGCCGCGACGATCGCGGACGCGATCGCCGTGATGGGAATGTGGGGAACGCCGCGAGAGGGGATCTGGCTCAGGGGCTGCAGCACCGACTACGAAGCGCTCACCGAGGGCGGTTGTGTCTATCGGACCGACAGCGGGCTGGTGCAGATCAACACCGAGAAACGCCCGCAGGGGTGGGTCGTGACCAGCGCCGTCTACGACCCGCTCGACGACGGCAACGAAACCAGCGGCGACGCACCGGATGCACCCCCGCCCACCACGCTCCCCCCGTCTCCGGGACCGTCCATGGCGCCGCCGGTCAGTTGACCTGGTCGATCGCCTTGCGCAGGTCGGCGACGAACGCACCGGCTTCGTCGACCGATGCCCCCTCGAGCAGGCGTCGCATGATCGCCGAGGCCACGATCACCCCGTCGGCGGTGGCCGACACGGCCGCGGCCTGCTCGGGCGTGGCGATGCCGAATCCCATCAGCGCGGGAAGCTCGGTCGTCTCGGCGATACGCGCGGCGAGGACCGCCGAGTCGGCCGACACGTCGGCCCGCTCACCGGTGACGCCCATCAGGTTCACGCCGTAGACGAAGCCCGACGCGGCGTCGCAGACCCGCGCCAGGCGGTCGTCGGGCGTGACCGGCCCGACCAGACCCACCGTGGCGACGCCGTGCGACGCGGCTGCGTCCCACCACGGGTCGAGCTCTTCGACGGGCACGTCGGGGAGGATGATCCCCCGCACCCCCGCCGCGGCCATCTCGGCGGCGAACCGGTCGAGGCCGACGTGCAGCACGAGGTTGTAGTACGTCATCACCACGACCGGGATCGGCCATTCCACGGTCGCCAGATCCGCCAGGATCCCCAGCGGCGTCGCGCCCCGCTCGAGCGCCACCGACGAGGCGGCCTGGATGGTGGTGCCGTCCATGACCGGGTCCGAGAAGGGGACGCCGACCTCGATCACGTCGGCGCCGGATTCGACGTACACCGACATGACATCGAGCCAGTCGCTTCGGAGCTGTCCGGTCACGAACGGCCCGAGCAGCTTGTGTCCGGCGTCGCGCCGTGCCGACAGGTACTCCTCGACCACGACGCCGCGCGGCTCACCCATCGTCGGCCCCGGGAACCGCGCCGAGGATGCGGGCCACCTGCGCGACGTCCTTGTCGCCGCGGCCCGACAGGTTCACGATCACGGTCCTGCCCGCGAGTGCGGCCCGTTCCCGATGCACCCACGCCAACGCATGGGACGATTCCAGCGCCGGGATGATGCCTTCGGTGCGGCTCAACAACCGGAACGCGTCGAGCACCTCGGCGTCGGTGACCGGCTCGTAACGGGCCCGCCCCGTCGCGGCGAGCTGCGCGTGTTCGGGGCCGATCCCCGGGTAGTCCAGGCCCGCCGAGATCGATTCGGCCTCGAGGACCTGGCCGTGCTCGTCCTGCAGCAGGTACGAGTACATGCCGTGCACCACGCCGGGCACGCCTCTTCCGACTGCCGCGCCTCCGGCCGGCTCCGCGCCGACGAGTTCCGCGTCGGTCCCGGCGAACCCGGCGAAGATCCCGGCCGCGTTCGACCCCCCGCCCACACACGCGACCACGACGTCCGGATCGCCACCGGTGAGGGCCCGGCACTGTTCCCGGGCCTCGTCGCCGATCACCCGGTGCAGCTCACGGACCATCCAGGGGTACGGGTGCGGTCCCATCACCGACCCGATCAGGTAGTGCGTGGTGGTCACCGTGGCGACCCAGTCGCGCAACGCCTCGTTGACCGCGTCCTTCAGGGTGCGACTGCCGCTGAGGGCGGGGCGTACCTCGGCACCGAGCAGCTCCATGCGGAACACGTTGAGCGCCTGGCGCTCCATGTCGACCTCGCCCATGTAGACCACGCACTCCAGGTCGAACAACGCGGCGACCGTGGCGGTGGCCACGCCGTGCTGGCCCGCACCGGTCTCGGCGACGAGGCGCTGCTTGCCCATACGGCGGGCGAGCAGCGCCTGGCCGAGGACGTTGTTGATCTTGTGGCTGCCGGTGTGGTTCAGGTCCTCGCGCTTCAACAGGACCCGACAACCCACCGCTTCGGAGAACCGGTGTGCCTCGGTGAGCAACGAGGGCCGCCCCGCGTAGTCGCGCAGCCACCCGTCGAGTTCCGCCCGGAATTCCTCGTCGGCCCAGGCGTCGCGGAACGCCGCTTCGAGTTCGATGCAGGCGGGCATGAGCGTCTCGGGCACGAACCGGCCGCCGAAGGAACCGAAACGACCCTCGTCGGTCGGCAGGCCCATGGTCCACCCGGCGGGGCTCATTCGCTCATCCAGTCATAGGGCAGCTCCGATTCGCTGCGGAATCCTTCGGGCTCGGCGGCGCGGGCGGCCGCGACGAACCGGCGGACCTTGACCGCGTCCTTGCTCCCGGCCGGGCCGTCGTCACGTTCGAGGCCGGTCGCCGCGTCCACCCCCCAGGGCTGCACCTTCTCGATGGCCGCGGCGACGTTCTCGGGCGTGAGGCCACCGGCGAGCAGCAGCCGGGCACCGCGGGGCGCGTCGTCGGCGAGCGACCAGTCGAAGATCTCGCCACTTCCCGGGCGGGGCGAGTCGATCATCAGCACGTCGGCGCCGTAGTCGCTCCAGCGTTCGACCAGCGGCGATCCGCCGGGGAAGGCCTTGATGACCACCGGCACCCGCTCGGCGACCCAACGCGTCGCCTCGGGCGACTCGTGGCCGTGGAGCTGCGCGGCCCGGAGCCCTGCCGCATCGACCCGCTCGACGACCCGTTCCGGGTGCTCGTCGCGGAAGATGCCGACGGTGAGCACCTCCTGAGGCAGACGCGACGCGATGTCCCGCGCGCGGCTGACCGCGATCTGTCGCGGCGACGACGGCGCGAAGTTGAACCCGACCGCGTCGGCACCCATCGCCACCGCGAGCAGGGCGTCTTCTTCGCTGGTGATCCCGCAGACCTTGACGAACACGACCGGTAAGGTTACGGCGTCGGCCGAGCAGACCGACCGACCCTTCGGAGTGCCCCCACCGCGCCCGTGGGATCCGGCGCGGTGACGAGGGTCTCGCCGACGAGCACCGCGTCATAGCCGGCTTCGGCGAGTCGGCGCACGTCGTCGGCGTCACGGATCCCCGATTCGGCGACCCGCACGACCTCGCCGGGGATGCTCCCGGCGACCCGCACGGCCCGGTCGGTGTCGACCTCGAAGGAGACGAGGTCCCGCTGGTTCACGCCGATCAGACTCGCCCCGACCCCGAGCGCCCGCTCGACCTCGGCTTCGTCGTGCACCTCGATGAGCGCCGCGAGTCCCAGCTCGGTGGCCAGATCGTGGAAGTCGGCCAGCTCGGCGTCGTCGAGCGCCGCGACGATCAACAGGACCGCGTCGGCGCCCATGATCCGGGCGTCGCACACGTCGGCCGCGGTCACCGTGAAGTCCTTCCGCAACACCGGTAGGTCCACCGACTTTCGGGCGAGGCGCAGGTCGTCGGCGGAACCACCGAAGAACGCGACATCGGTGAGCACCGACAGACAACTCGCCCCGCCCCGGGCGTACGCGCCCGCGAGCGCCATCGGGTCGAGATCGGCATGCAGGTCGCCCTTCGACGGGGAGCGACGCTTGATCTCGGCGATCACACCGACGCCGGCGTCGGCCACCAGCGCCGCGCGGAAATCCCGCACCGGCCCGGCCACGCGGGCCTCGTCGAGCAGCCGTTCCGGATCCCGGTGGTCGCCGGAAGCGGCGTCGCGGTGTGCCGCCAGGATCCGATCCAGGTAGGTCAAAGATCGATGCCCTTCGCGGCCACAGGGGTCACGACGGTCAGCATCGGCGCCTCGGCGAGTTTGCCGTCGAGGGAGACCATCGCTTCGGCCATCGCCGCGCTGCCGCCGTGCGTGGCGAGTGCCGCGTCGTCGGCGTACAGCTCGAAGAACCAGAACGAGTTCTCCTGGTTCGCGTCGCGGTTCAACACGTAGATCTCGGTGCCGGCCTCGTCGGTCGTACTGTCGACCAGTCCGCGCAGGATCTGGAAGACCTCGTCGGTGAGTTCGGGGATTGCTACCAGGTGTGCGACCATCGCCGTCTTCGTCATGAGACCGCATGGTACCCGCGCGTCGGGACCGCGCGGGCATGGGTAGTCTGCTGCGCCATGGAGATCAACGGATTCTGTGGCGACGGCTTCGGCGCCGTGCGGGACGCGTTCGTGGGCAACTTCGACCGGGGCGAGGAACTGGGCGCCGCCGTCGCGGTGTTCCATCAGGGGCGACCGGTGGTCGACCTGTGGGCGGGTGACGCCGACGAACACGGCCGACCCTGGGCCGAGGACACGTTGGTGAACGTGTACTCGATCACCAAGACGATGACCTTCATCTGCCTGTTGATGCTCGTGGACCGCGGCGAGGTGGACCTCGCGGCGCCGATGGCGACCTACTGGCCCGAGTTCGCGGCGAACGGCAAGGAAGACATCACCGTCGCCCAGGTGTTGAGTCACACCGCCGGCCTGAGCGGGTTCGACCCGGCGATCACCCCGGCCGACCTGTACGACTGGGACGCCGTGTGTGCCGGGCTCGCGGCGCAGGAACCCTGGTGGACGCCGGGGGAAGGATCGGGCTACCACCTGATCACCCAGGGCTACCTGTTGGGCGAGATCATCCGCCGCGTGTCGGGGCGGACGGTCGGCACGTTCTTCGCCGAGGAGGTCGCCGGCCCGCTCGGCGCCGACTTCCACTTCTCACTCCCGGCGTCCGAGGACGACCGCGTCGCCGATCTGGTGCCGCCGGACTTCGAGGCGATGTTGGCGGCGGCCACCGGCGACATGGAGTCGATCGCGGTGCGCTCCGTGCTGAGCTGCCCGTTGGATGCGACCGAACCCGGCACCCGCGCCTGGCGCGCCGCGGAGATCCCCGCCGCGGGTGGGATCGGCAACGCCCGCTCGATCGCCCGGGTGCACAGCGCCCTCGCCTGTGGCGGTTCGGTCGACGGAGTCACCCTGCTGTCGCCGGCGACCGTCGAGTCGATCCTCGACGAGCAGTCGAACGCGGTCGACCACGTGTTGGGGATGCCGACCCGCTTCGGACTCGGGTTCGGGCTGATGAGCGACGACGTCCCGCTCAGCCCGAATGCGCGTGCGTTCTTCTGGGGTGGCTGGGGTGGTTCGATCGCCGTGACCGACCTCGACACGAAGACCTCGGTCGCGTACGTGATGAACCGGATGGGCACCGGCATGGCCGGCGATCTGCGTGGCGGTCTGGTCGCCATCGCCGCCACCAACGCGGCGACCCAGCTCGCCTGATCCGGTCGCTCCTCGATTTGGATGTCAGCGGCCCCGGCGGGCCGCGGTCATCCGCCGCGCGGCAGGCACCGCGGCGAGTAGCGCCCGGGCCTTGTTGTGGCACTCGAGGTTCTCGTCGGTGGGCACGCTGTCGGCGACGATGCCGGCCCCGGCCTGCACCCAGGCCCGTCCGTCGGGCGCGACGACCATCGTGCGGATCGCGATCGCCACGTCGAGTGTGCCACCGAAGTCGACGTAGCCCACCACGCCTGCATAGGGCCCGCGCTTGTGTGCCTCGAGGTCGTCGATGATCTGCATCGCCCGCACCTTGGGTGCCCCCGACACCGTGCCCGCGGGCATCGTGGCCCGCAGCACGTCGACGGGCCCTGCGTCGGCACGCAGGTCGCCGGTCACCTCCGAGGTGAGGTGCATCACGTGGCTGTAGCGTTCGAGCGTCATCAGCTCGTCGACGGTGCAGGTCCCGAAGGTGACGACCCGACCGACGTCGTTGCGGGCCAGATCGACCAGCATCACGTGCTCGGCGACTTCCTTGGGGTGCTCTCGCAACTCCGCGGCCAGACGACGGTCGTCGGCCTCGGTCCTGCCTCGGAAGCGCGTGCCGGCGATCGGGCGGGAGGTGACGATGCCGTCGCGCACGGTCACCAACGGCTCCGGCGACGAACCGACAAGGGTCACCTCGGGGTCGCGTACGAAGAACATGTACGGGCTCGGGTTGACCTGGCGGAGCACCCGGTACACGTCGAACGGCTCGGCGTCGAGGTCGAGCGCGAACCGCTGTGAGAGCACCACCTGGAAGATGTCGCCGGCGGCGATGTGCTCCTTCGCGGCGTCGACCGCGGCTTCGAAGGTCGCCGCGTCGGTCTCGTCGCTCGCGGGGGCGGGTTCCTCACCGGGCCGCGGCGGTTCGGTGAGGGGTTCGTCCAACGGCTTGGCCCCGTCGGCGGCCAGCGTGTCGAGACGACGGCACGCGTCCGCGTAGCAGGCGTCGATCGCCGCGTCGTCGGCACCTTCGGGCACGAGTGCATTGGCGACCAGCACCACCCGCTGCCGGAAGTGGTCGAACGCGGCCAACTCGCCGATCACGTCGAGGGTGGCGTCGGGCAGACCGCGGTCGTCGGTCGGCGGGTCTGCGAGCCGTTCGACTTCGCGCACCACGTCGTAACCGAGGTAGCCGACCAACCCACCGTGCAGAGGAGGGAGTTCGTCGATGTGGGGCGCGTCGAGCGCGTCGGTGAGCGCCTCGATGGCCACCAGGATGCCCTGATCGGTGGGCACGTCGATCGGAAGGGCGCCGGCGACCGAGACGCGGGTGCCGTGGCTCCGCAGGGTGGCCAGCGGGCGACGGCCGATGAACGACCAGCGACCCCAGCGTTCCCCGTGTTCCACCGATTCGAACAGGAACCCCGGCTCGTCGCCACACAGGCGGGCGAACGCCGCGACCGGCGTGATCAGGTCGGCGAGCAGCTCCCGCCACACCGGCACGACGCGGTGCCGCCGGGCCAGGTCGCCGAACGCCTCACGCGTCAGCACCGAACGCCCGGAAGAAGCACGAGTGGTGACCGGTGTGACAGGCACCCTGGCCCTCCTGGTCGACCACGAACAACAACGTGTCGCCGTCACAGTCGTACGACGCCGAGCGGATCCACTGGCGCTCGCCCGAGGTGTCGCCCTTGCGCCATTCCTCCTGCCGTGAGCGGCTCCAGAACACGGTGCGGCCCTCGGTGAGGCTGCGGCGCAGCGTGGCTTCGTTCATCCACGCCATCATCAGCACCTCGCCGGTCGAGTGCTCCTGGACGATCGCCGGTACCAGCCCGGCGTCGTCGTAGACGATGCGGTCGAGTTCGCCCTCGATGACGGCGATCGGGGTGCCTTCAGGGTCGGTCACAGCGTGCGAGGCTACGGCCTCACGCGGCCGGCGGGCGAACGGTCACCCCGCGCGCGGCGAGCTCGGTCTTGGCCTCGGCGATCGTGTGCTCGCCGAAGTGGAAGATCGACGCGGCCAGCACGGCGTCGGCATTTCCGTCGATGACGCCGTCGGCGAGGTCGGCCAGGGTGCCCACGCCGCCGGACGCGATCACCGGCACCGGCACCGCCTCGGCGACGGCCCTGGTCAGCGCCAGGTCGAAACCGTCGCGGGTGCCGTCACGGTCCATCGAGGTCAACAGGATCTCCCCAGCACCCAACGCGACCGCCTCGCGCGCCCACTCGAGGACGTCGCGCCCGGTCGGGGTGCGCCCGCCGTGCAGGTGGACCTCCCAGCCAGCGCCGTCTGGGCGCGCCTTCGCGTCGATGGCGACCACCACACACTGGCTGCCGAAGACCTCCGCGATCTCGGCGATCAACTCGGGTCGCTGGACGGCCGCAGTGTTGACCGACACCTTGTCGGCCCCGGCGTGCAGGAGGCGCCGCGCGTCGTCGACCGAGCGGATCCCACCGCCCACGGTGAAGGGGATGAACACCTTCTCGGCGACCCGACGCGCCATGTCGACGGTGGTGGCCCGGTCGTCGGAGGACGCGGTGATGTCGAGGAACACGAGTTCGTCCGCGCCCTCGGCGTCGTAGCGGGCGGCGAGCTCGACCGGATCACCGGCGTCACGGATGCCGACGAAGTTCACGCCCTTGACGACACGTCCGCCGTCGACGTCGAGACAGGGAATCACCCGGGCAACCTGCATGCCCGCCCACGCTACCGACCCGTCCCACCTCCCCCCGCCCCATTTGCTCGAACTTCGGGAGATTTCGTGCGCACCTCGCACATCACCTCCCGAAGTTCGAGCGGGGTGGGGCAGGATGGTCGGGTGACGACCCACCCGCTGACCGAATCCTCGCCGGGCCGGATCGTGCTGGTTCGCCACGGCGAGACCGAATGGAGCCGCACCGGGCGGCACACCGGGACGACCGACATTCCCCTCACCGCGATCGGCGAAGCGCAGGCACGAGCGCTGCGCGGGCCGCTCACCGATTGGGACTTCGCGCAAATCCGCATCTCGCCGCTTGCCCGGGCACGCGACACCGCCAGACTGGCCGGACTCGACGCCCCGACACCGATCATCGACGCCGACCTGGCCGAATGGGACTACGGCGACTACGAGGGGCTCACCAGCGACGAGATCCACGTGGACGACCCGGGCTGGACGATCTTCGCCGACGACGCTCCCAAGGGCGAGACGGCCGAGCAGGTCGCGAGCCGGGTCGACCGCGTCCTGGCATGCGTCCACCCCGATCTCGAAGCCGGCCGAGACGTCGCCCTCGTCGCCCACGGGCACCTGCTCAGGGTTTTCGCGTCACGCTGGCTCGGCCGGTCGCCGAGGTTCGGCGCCCACCTGGCCTTCGACGCGGGCGCGATGTCGGTGCTCGACACCGAACACCACGTTCCCCTGTTGCGCACCTGGAACCACGTGGCCGGCGCTTGAAGACGCCGCGGCGCACTCAGGTGTCGCCGGGAGCGGTTGCGGCGAGCGCGTCGGCGAGCGTGAAACGCTCTTCGTAGAGCGCCCGTCCGACGATCGCACCCGACAAGCGCCGCCAACCCGCCTCGAGCCGGGCGAGGTCGTGGAGGTCGGCGAGCGTCCCGACGCCACCCGAAGCGATCACGTCGAGCGTCGTCGCCTCCAGGACCCGTCCGAGACCCTCGAGATCCGGCCCTTCCATCGTGCCGTCGCGGCCGATCTCGGTGACGATCACCGCGGCGACGCCGGCGTTCTCGAACTCGCCGACGACGTCGAGCAGGTCACGGCCCGAGTCGGTCTCCCACCCCCGCGTCGCGACCCGCCACACCCGGTTGCCGGCGTCGTCGGTCACCAGGCGTGCGTCGAGGCCCACGGCGACCCCGCCCGGGTGGGCACGGGCCAACTCCTCGACGAGGGCCGGGTTCTCGAGCGCGGCCGTTCCCACCACGACGCGGGCCACACCTGCGCCGAGCAGCGCCTCGGCCTTGCCGCGGTCGCGCACCCCTCCCCCGGACTGCACGGGCACGTCGACGGCCGCGCAGATCGCCGCGATCTGGTCCAGATTGTGGGCCTCGCCGGTACGTGCCGCATCCAGGTCGACCACGTGGAGCCACTCGGCTCCCTCGTCGGCGAACGCCCGGGCCTGAGCGACCGGGTCGTCGCCGTAGGACGTCTCACGGGCGAAATCACCCTGCGTGAGACGCACACAGCGGCCCTCTCGCAGGTCGATGGCCGGATACAACTGCATCGTCACGCTCCGACTCCGGCGACGTGACCGGGCTCGGCACACTGCGCGGCGAACGCCGCGAGGATCGCCAGGCCACCACGTGCGGACTTCTCGGGGTGGAACTGGGTCGCGACCAGCCGGCGCTTCCCGACCACGGCGCTCACCGGGCCGCCGTAGTCGCACCGCGCCAGGGTCTCGGGCCCGATCGGCGCCGCGTAGCCGTGCACGAAGTAGCACCAGGGCTGCGGGGCGAGTCCGGCGAACAACGGATGATCGGGCACGTCGAGCACCAGCCGGTTCCATTGCATCTGAGGCAGTTTCACCGGACCGGTCAGCCGCTCGATGGTCCCCGGCAACACGCCGAGACCGGGCGTGTCGGGGCTCTCCTCGGAGCCGTCGTACAGCAACTGCAACCCCACGCAGATGCCCAGGAACGGCACCCCGGACCCGTCACGCGCGGCCGTGGCCGTGGCGCGGACCACGTCCGCGAGCCCGGTCTCGTGCAGTGCCTCGACACTGCCGGCGAACGCGCCGACGCCGGGCACCACGACACCGTCCGCGGCGCTGACGTCGGCAGGATCCGAGGTCAGGCGCGCGTCGGCACCGACGTGCTGGAGGGCCTTCTCGGCACTGCGCAGGTTGCCGACCCCGTAGTCGACCACGGCGAGACGAACCGGGCCACTCACAACACGCCCTTGGTGGAGGGCACCCCGTCTCCCTCGACCCGCACGGCGTCACGCAGGCACCGCGAGATGCCCTTGAAGGTCGCCTCGATCACGTGGTGGGTGTTCGACCCGGCACGACGATTGACGTGCAGGGTGATCGCCGCGGCCGTCGCGAACGACGACCAGAAGTGCTCGGCCATCTCCGGGTTGAACGGCGGGTTCCCCAGCGGCAGTACCTCACCGAAGGGCACGTCGTAGACGACGAAGGGACGCCCCGACAGGTCGAGCGCGACCTCGATGAGCGCCTCGTCGAGCGGGTACAGCCCCGACGCGAACCGGCGGACCCCGGCCTTGTCGGCGAGCGCTTCGGCGAACGCCTCGCCCAACAGGATGCCGGTGTCCTCGACGGTGTGGTGGCCGTCGACCTCCAGATCCCCCTTCGCGTCGACGACCAGGTCGAACCCGCCGTGGCGGCCGAGCTGGTCGAGCATGTGGTCGAAGAACGGCAGGCCGGTGGACACGTCCACCGTCCGCGCGCCACCGTCCAGGTCGATCGTGACCGTGATGTCGGTCTCCGCGGTGGTCCGCGAACGGGTCGCGCGGCGCGTCGTCGGGGTCGGATCGGTCATGAGCTGAGTATCTCCTCCAGCGCTTCGAGGAACCGGTCGTCCTCGCTCGACGTGCCCACCGTGACCCGTAGGCATCCTTGAAGTCTGGGCCACGACGCGCAGTTCCGCACCAACACCGACGCGTCGACGAGGCGCTGCCAGACCTCCTCGGCGTCGAGGTTGCGCGGACGGAACAGCACGAAGTTGGCGTCAGAAGGCACCACGTCGACGTCGAGCGCGCCGAGCCGACCGACGAGCCGCCCCCGTTCCTCGCGCAGCGTGGCGACGCGCGCGGCCATCTCGTCACCGAAACGCAGCGCGACGCGACCGGCGAGCTGTTTGGCGGCATCGAGGTGGTAGGGCAGCACGACCTTGCCGAGTTCGGCCACCAACCAGGCCGGCCCGACCAGATACCCCAGGCGTGCCCCGGCCATCGCCCAGGTCTTCGAGAAGGTGCGGGTGACCACGAGCGGGCGATCGTCGGCGACCAGGTCGAGCGCCGAGCGGTCGGCGAACTGGCCGTAGGCCTCGTCCACGACGGTCAACCTGGCGGTGTCGGCCGCCATCGCCTCGATCACGTCGCGGGATTCGGTGCGGCCCGTGGGGTTGTTCGGTGAGCACAGGAACACGACTGACGGGTCGTGGCGCTCGACGAAGGCCCGGACGTCGTCGACGTCGAGCGAGTAGTCCGCGGCACGTTCGCCGGTGACCACCCCGGTGCCGGTGATGCGCGCCAGGTGGGAGTGCAACGCGTAGGTCGGTTCGAACACCGCGGCGCTCCGGCCCGGGCCGCCGTAGGTCAACAGCAGCGTCTGGAGGACCTCGTTCGAGCCGTTCGCGGCGAAGACCCGGTCGGCACCCACGCCGTGGAGCGCGCCGATGTCGCGGCGCAGCGCGTACGCGGCCCGGTCGGGGTAGCGGTTCCAGTCGATCATCGCCAGCTCTTCGGCCAACGCCGCGGCGAACCCGTCGGGTGGCCCGTAGGGCGATTCGTTGGTGTTGAGCCGCACCTCGACGTCGACCTGGGGTGAGTGGTAGCCCTCACGCAGCGCCAGGTCGTCGCGGGGTGCGATCGGAGCGGTGGCGGTCACCGCGACAACCGCCGCGTCGCGGAATCCGCGTGGCACCACAGCCCTTCGGCCGTCGCCAGCGTGGCGAGGTCAGGCCCGAGCGCGGCGAACGCGTCGGCGTCCGCGGTGACGACGTGGATCTCCTTGCAGAAATCACCGACGCCGAGCACCTGGCCGTAGCGGGCACTGCGGTGCGTGGGCAACACGTGGCTGGGCCCGGCAAGATAGTCGCCGAGTGACGCCGGCGTGTCGGGGCCACAGAACACCGCACCGGCGTTGCGGATCTGGGGCACCAGCGCGGCCGGGTCGTCGACCATCAGCTCGAGGTGTTCGGGGGCGACGGCGTTCACCACGTCGAGCGCCTGGGACGGCGAGTCGCACACGACGACGTAGCCGTTCGCCCGTAGGGTCGCTTCGATCTCGTCGCGCCGTGCCGCGCCGGCGACCTGGGCGGTGACCTCGGCGGTGACCGCGTCGGCGACGGTCTCGTCCCAGGTCACACACCAGGCGAGCCCCAACGGCCCGTGCTCGGCCTGGACCAGCAGATCGACCGCGACCAGCTCGACCGGAGCGCTCGCATCGGCGACGACGACCACCTCGGAAGGGCCCGCGAACGCATTGGGAATGCCGACCCGGTCGGCCACGGCACGCTTGGCGAGCGCCACGTAGATGTTGCCCGGCCCGACGATCACGTCGACCGGACGGATCGTCTCGGTGCCGTACGCGACCGCAGCGATCGCCTGGGCGCCGCCGACCGACACCACCTCGTCGACGCCGGCGATCGCACACGCGGCCAGCGTGACGTCGGGAACCGTCCCGTCGGTCTGCGGGGGGACACACACCACGACCCGTTCCACCCCGGCCACGCGGGCGGGAACGGCGGTGTGCAGCACCGTGCTCGGGTAGACCGCCCTTCCACCCGGCACGTAGCAGGCGGCGGACAGGACCGGCCGGAAGACGGTTTCGACCGAAAGGCCGGTGCCGTCGACGAACCTGGCCGGGTGGGTGGTCTCCGCGAACTGGTGCTCGTGGAAGGCCCGGACCCGGTCGGCGGCGACCTGGAGCGCCGCCCGCAACGCCGGGTCGATCCGCTCCGGTGCCGAAGCGACGTCGGCGTCGGGTACGGCCAAGCCGTCGAGGCGGACCCCGTCGAAACGCTCGGTGAAGGTGCGGAGGGCGGCGTCGCCGTGGGCCGCGACCTCGGCGATGATGTCGGCCACGACCTCGACCGGGCCGGCGCCACCGGCGGTGGGCGCGGGCAGCCGATCGGCCAGGTCGCCGGTGCATCCACGCACGTCCAGTCGCTGCAACACGACGTTGAACGCTAGTTGGCACGGTGTCCGCGCTCCGATCCGGTATGTGGGTGAACGCACCGCGCGTCGTTCGAGCCAGACTGGTGCCATGGTGCACGCCGACCCGGAACTCTCCGCGCTCTCGACCAACCTGGGCGAGATCCGCCACCGCATCGACGCGCTGGCCCATCAGTTGGACCGTGAACCCACCGATCGGGCGGCGGCGGAGTTGTACGAGACCGAACGCGCGTTGCGGAGCGCGATCCGGCGACTCGAGACGGCCAGACGCCAACTCGGACTCGCGAGCGACTGAACCACCGCCGCGATCGGCCGTCGTACCGAAAACGAGAACGGCGCCCCTCGAAAGGGGCGCCGTTCGGGCGACACCAGGCGGCGGATCCTGTGTCGCCGGGAACCAGGTGGCGGGAACCTGGTTGGCAGTCATGTTAGCAACGGCCCCCCTGGGTCCAACAACCTCGTAACAGAATATTTTTGGCCACCCCGGGAATCCCCGGTCGGCTCACAGCTGCGACGACGGGCAGAAGTCGGCCAGCACGCAACCGGCGCACCGGGGCTTGCGCGCCAGGCAGACGTTCCGGCCGTGCAGGATCAGGCGCATGCTGAAGTCGCCCCGTTCGGCAGCCGGCACCATCGGGTTCAGCTCGGCCTCGACCTTGACCGGGTCGGTCTGCTCGGTGAGCCCGAGTCGCCTGGCCAGGCGCCCGACATGGGTGTCGACGGGCAGTCCGGGCAGACCCATGGCCACGCTCCGGACCACGTTCGCGGTCTTGCGACCCACGCCGGGGATGGTCACCAGGTCGGCCATCCTGCCGGGCACCTCGCCGTCGAACCGCTCGACCAGCGCGTTCGCCATGCCCAACAGGCTGCGGGTCTTGTTCTTGTAGAAGCCGGTGGAACGGATCAGCTCGGCCACGTCGTCGGGGTCGGCGACGGCCAGGTCCTCGGGCGTCGGGTACTTCGCGAACAATGCCGGGGTGACCAGATTCACCCGAGCGTCGGTGCACTGCGCCGACAGGATCGTGGCGACCAGCAGCTCGAACGCGGAGGAATGGTCGAGGGCACACGCCGCATCGGGATAGAGCTCGGTCAACCGCTCGTTCGTGAGGCGGGCCCGTCCCTTCGGGCTCCTCGGTCTGGCCATGCGCCAGACGCTATCGGCAGACCTGTCGGCAGACCCGAACCGCAGGCCCGAACCGCAGGCCCGAACGGCGTCGGCACGCCGGTAGGGTGCGCGCATGACCACCTCGGCTCGACGCGTCGTCTCCTCCCCCACCGCCGCGGACGATGCACGAGCTGCCGACGACGGCTTCACGTCCATTCGCAACGTGCTGCAGTTGCGTCGCTCCCTGCCCCTGGAAACGACCGGCACGGTGCCCACCCGGGCGTTCGTGCCCGGCTCGGCCGACGAGGCGGCCTGGATCGACGTGAACAACCGGGCGTTCGCGGACCATCCCGACCAGTCGGGAATGACCCCCGAACGCCTGCACGCCGACCTGGCCGCCGACTGGTTCGATCCGGAAGGGTTCCTGCTGCACGAGCGCGACGGTCGCCTCGCCGCGTTCTGCTGGACCAAACGCCACCCGGCGACCGCCACCGAACCGGCGATGGGTGAGATCTACGTGATCGGCGTCGACCCCGACTTCCAGGGGCTCGGGCTGGGCCGGGCCCTGGTGGTCGCCGGGCTCGACTGGTTGGCCGGTGTCGGCGAGACGGTGGGCATGTTGTACGTCGAGGACACCAACACCCCGGCACGGGCACTGTACGACCGACTGGGATTCACGCTGCACCACGTCGACCGCGTCTACGACACCCCGGACCGCCCGTGAACCGTTCTCGAGGAGAAACCCGCGATCGCCTGCCGCCACTCGGTCGCGGTGATCAGCCGACCCAGTAGCCGATCACGGTTGTCACCCCGGCCGCGACGGCGGCGATGAACAGCTGCCTGGCGGCCGAGTACAGCTTCGAGCGTCCGGTGAAGCTGCCGAGCGCGAGGCCGACCCCGAAGGCCGCGCAGGCGCCGAGGGCCACCGATGCGACGATGGCGCCGTCGCCGTCGGAGAAGAACCACGGCAACAGGGGAACGACCGCCCCGATCGCGAACGCCACGAACGATGCGAGCGCCGCAAGGACCGGCGAGCCCAACGATTCGGGGTCGACACCGATCTCTTCGCGAGCGTGGGTCTCGAGCGCGAGTTCGGGCGTCGCCATCGCATTGCGCGCCATGGCCTCGGCGACATCGGCGTCGAAACCCCGCTCGGTGTAGATCCCGATGAGTTCCTGGACCTCGAGTTCAGGGTGATGGTGCAGCGAATGGCGTTCGATGTCGAGTTCGCGTTGCAACAGCTCGGCCTGCGCCCTGACCGACACGTACTCGCCCGCGGCCATCGACACCGCCCCGGCGACCAGACCGGCGATGCCGGCGAGGCGCACCGTGTCGGCGGCGGCACTCGCTCCCGCGAATCCGAGGATGAGCGCGACGTTCGAGACCAGGCCATCGGACACGCCGAAGACCGCTGCGCGCATCCATCCGCCCGAGATGTCGCGGTGCTGATGACCCAGCACTGGGGGC
Source organism: uncultured Iamiaceae bacterium (assembly GCA_964595905.1). Taxonomy (GTDB): domain Bacteria; phylum Actinomycetota; class Acidimicrobiia; order Acidimicrobiales; family Iamiaceae; genus JAFDWI01. The sequence continues at coordinate 6,210 of CAZQSU010000012.1, read as the reverse complement.
GAATCGACCATGGCAGGCAAACTAGTCAGGTGTCCATCACCAGGTACGAGCCCGACGCGGAGACGATGGCCACGCTGCTGTCCGGCGAACCGCGCTATCGGGTCGACCAGGTCTGGGACGGGCTCTACTCCCGACTCGCACGACCCGATGAGATCACGAACCTCCCCCGGTCGTTGCGGGACCGCCTCACCACCGAACTCCCGCCGGCACTGACGCCGGTCACCGAGTCGGTCAGCGACGACGGTCAGACCGTGAAGTGGCTCTTCGCCCTGGCCGGCGGCGCCACCATCGAGACGGTGTTGATGCACTATCCGCGGCGTTCCACGGTGTGTGTGTCGTCGCAGGCTGGCTGCGCGATGGGCTGCACGTTCTGTGCGACCGGCCAGGCCGGCTTCAACCGTCACCTCACCACCGGCGAGATCGTCGAACAGGTGGTGCGGGCCGTACGTGCGGCCCGCGACAGTGGCCGCCGCCTGTCGAACGTCGTGTTCATGGGGATGGGCGAGCCGCTGGCGAACTTCGACCGGGTCTGGCCGGCGGTGGAGCGCATCCACGCTGCGCTCGGCCTGTCGGCCAGGCGTCTGACCCTTTCCACCGTCGGGGTGGTCCCCGGCATCCGACGGCTCGCTGCGGCCGACCTGCCGGTGAGTCTCGCGGTGTCGTTGCACGCGGCCAACGACGAACTGCGCTCCAGCCTCGTTCCCCTGAACGACCGGTATCCGCTCGACCTGCTGGCCGAGGCCTGCGCCGCCTACGTTGCGGCAAAGCACCGACGCCTCTCGTTCGAGTGGGCCCTCATCGACGGGGTGAACGACCGCGCCGCCGACGCCGTCGAACTCGCCGACTACGCCCGGACACTCCGCGCCCACGTGAACCTCATCCCGCTGAATCCCACCGGAGATTTCGCCACCCGGGGCACCCCACCCGAGCGGGTCGCCTGGTTCCGTGACGAGTTGGAAGCACTCGGGGTCAACGCGACCGTACGCGCCAATCGGGGCAACGAGATCGACGCCGCCTGCGGGCAGCTCGCGGCCGTGACACTCCGCCGACGAACAGAACGCTGAATCCGTCACCTCTGCCGGGGAGGCCGCCGCGGTCGAATCGTGCCGACCACATCGGCGCGGGCACAATGCTCACATGACGACGATCATCGATGGCATCGACGAACTCAAGGCTGCGGTGGGAACCCACCTGGGCTACAGCGACTGGATGACGATCACCCAGGAACGCGTGAACCAGTTCGCGGACGCCACCGGTGACCACCAGTGGATCCACGTCGACGTCGAGCGCGCCAAGGCCGAGAGCCCCTTCGGCGGCCCGATCGCGCACGGGTATCTCACGTTGTCGCTCGCCCCCGCGTTGGTACCCGAGATCGTGCAGGTCAGAGGCTTCTCGATGGGGGTGAACTACGGCACCGGCAAGGTCCGTTTCCCCTCGCCCGTGCCGGTCGGCTCGAACCTGCGTGCCGGCGCGGAACTGGCGGACGTCACCGACGTGAACGGCGGCGTGCAGCTCCAGATGAACCTGACCTTCGAGGTCGAAGGGGCGCCGAAGCCGGCGTGTGTCGCCGAGGCGATCTACCGGTACCTGGTCTGATCGAGCCGGCACCGCCCCGGGAAGGCCACATGACGGGCAGTCTCGCCGATCGCTTCGAAGCGGTCGTCGACGCCCACGGACGCCTTCCCGCGGTCGACACCGGAACGGGTGAGGTCACCTTCGCCGAACTCGACGCACGGGCGAACCGGGTCGCGAACTGGCTCACATCACTGGGGATCGGTCGGGGCGAGCGCATCGGCGTCGCGTTGTGGAACCGCATCGAGCACCTCGAGCTGCTCCTGGGGGCGTTCAAGGCGGGGATGATCCCGGTCAACGTCAACTGCCGCTACACCGCGCCCGAGACCGAAGCCCTGCTCGTCGACGCCGGGGTGCCGCTCGTGGTGCACGAGCCGACCTCGACGATGGTCGTCTCGGAGGCCTCGGCCGGCCACGACTGGATGACCCTGGCGATCGGTGACGCCTACGAGGAGGCGCTCGCCGCCGCTTCGCCGGAGCGACCCGACCTCGCCCGATCCGGCGACGACCACTACCTGCTCTACACGGGTGGATCGACGGGCGTGCCCAAGGGCGTGCTGTGGCGCCAGGAGGACCTGATCGCCGCGGCGATGCCCGGTGCGGATCAACGGCGGCCCGGTGGGACGCGCATGTTGCCGGCGAGCCCGTTGACGCACGGCACCGCCCAGTGGATCACCCTGTCGACACTGCTCAGCGCCGGGACGGTGGTGTTCGGCCCCCTCCACGGTCTCGACGCGGGCGGCCTTTGGACCCGCGTCGCCGACGCTCGCGTGACCCGTCTGGTGATCGTCGGCGACGCGTTCGCCCGCCCGTTGCTCGACGCGCTCGACGCCGAGCCGGACCGCTGGGACCTGTCCGCGCTCGTGGCGATCACCTCCGGTGGCGCACGCTGGTCGGCGGCGACGCGGCTCGGTCTGCTCGAACACCTTCCGCACGTGGCGATGGTCAACAGTTTCGGCGCCACCGAAACCGGTGGACAGGGTTCCCAGGTGAGCTTCGCCGGACAGGAACCCGCCCCCGAGGTCGGCCTGTTGAGCTTCGAACCCGGCACTACCACCGTCGTCCTCGATGACCACCTCGAACCGGTCACCGCGGGTTCGTACACGATCGGCCGGCTCGCTCGTCACGGACCGGTCCCCTTGGGCTACTTCGACGATCCGGAGCGCACCTCGATGACGTTCCCGGTGATCGACGGGGTCCGCCACGCCATTCCCGGCGACCTCGCGACCGTCGACGCGGACGGCATGATCGTCGTAATGGGTCGCGACCGGAACGTGATCAACACCGGTGGCGAGAAGGTGTTCGCCGAGGAGGTCGAGGCGCGCCTGACGGCCCACCGCGACGTCACCGAGGCCGTGGTCGTCGGTGTGGCCGACGAACGGTGGGGTGAGAGCATCGGCGCCCTGGTGACCCTCCGCGTCGGCGCGGAGGTGAGTGTCGAGGAGATCGTCGACCATTGCGCCGCGTCGCTCGCCCGCTTCAAGATCCCACGACGCGTCCAGGTGGTCGACGCGATCCGTCACCTGCCCACGGGCAAGCTCGACCGTGCCTGGGCGGCCAGTACCATCTCGTCAGCCGCGCCACGGAAGGGATCAGCCCGACAACCATGACCACCGAGTTCAATCTGGCCGACGTGTTCGCCACGGTCGCCGAGACGATCCCCGAGACCGACTGCATCGTCTGGCGCGACCGGCGCCTCTCCTACGGCGACGTCGCCGCCCGGTCGAACCGTTTCGCACGCTTCCTGGCCGACCACGGCCTGGGTTGCCACACCGAACGAGCCGACCTCGCCGGCCACGAATCGGGCCAGGACCAGCTCGCGCTCTACCTCACCAACGGCAACGAGTACGTCGAGGCGATGATCGGTTCGTATGCGGCCCGGGTCGCGCCCTTCAACGTCAACTACCGCTACGTCGCCGAGGAGCTCCGGTACCTGCTCGACAACTCGTCGGCCACCGCGATCGTCTACGGCGCGAGCTTCGCCCCGGTGCTGGCCGAGGTGCTCGACGAGCTGCCTCGTCTGAAGGTGCTGATCCAGGTCGACGACGACGATGGCGCCACCGGGTTGCTGCCCGGCGCGCACGCGTACGAGGACATCGTCGCCGGTGACGCCGACCCGGGCCGACCCGAGGTGGCCGTGTCACCCGATGACCTCTACATCCTCTACACCGGTGGAACCACCGGCATGCCCAAGGGCGTGCTGTGGCGCCAGGCCGACATCTACGTCGCCGCGATGGGCGGCCGGCCGATCGGCGGCACCGAAGAGCTCGCCGGCTACGACGCTCTCGCCGCGTCGGCGGCGAACGCGCCCGGTGCGGTGAAGATGATCTGTGTGCCCCCGTTCATGCACGGCGCGTCGCAGTGGGGCATGTTCAACACGTTCACCGGCGGCGGGACGCTCGTGATCCAGAACGAGGTCCGCCGCGTCGACGCCGCCGACGTGCTCGCCACCGCGGCCCGTGAGGGGGTCATCACGCTGCTCAGCGTCGGTGACGCGATCGGCCGGCCGCTGATCGAGGAGATGGAACGCGGCGCCCACGACCTGTCGTCGCTGATGGTGCTGGTCAACGGCGGCGCGGTGCTCAACTCGACGCTGAAGGACCGGGCGATCGCCGCGGTGGAGGGCCTGATGGTCTACGACGCGGTCGGCGCGTCGGAGACCGGCGCGCAGATGACGCATTTCTCCACCGCGGCCGAGGCGGCGAGTTCGGGCACGTTCCAGCCCGGACCCGACACCGTCGTGGTGGACGCGGAGCTGACCCGCGTCCTGGAACCCGGCGAGGACGCCACCGGCTGGTTGGCCCAGCGCGGGCGGGTACCCCTCGGCTATCTCGGCGACGCGGACAAGACCGCCCGCACCTTCCCGGTGATCGACGGCGTGCGGTTCGCGATCCCCGGCGACCGGGCGCGCATCGGTGCCGACGGGATCATCGAGTTGCTGGGGCGGGACTCGGTCACGATCAACTCCGGCGGCGAGAAGATCTTCGCCGAAGAGGTCGAACAGTCGATCGCTCATCACCCGGCCGTCTATGACGTGGTCGTCGTCGGCCGGCCGAGCGAGAAGTGGGGCTCCGAGGTGGTCGCGCTCGTGCAGGTTCACGAGGGCATGGAGGTGGCCGCCGACGATCTGGCGGCCGAAGCGACCAAACACATCGCCCGCTACAAGCTGCCCAAGGACTTCATCTTCTTGCCCGGGCTGCAGCGCTCCCCCGCCGGCAAAGCTGATTACCGGTGGGCCCGCTCCGTCGCCGAAGGCACCCTCACGACATCTTGACGAGATCGGCTGGAAGACATCTTGGCCCTCTGGAAACTGTTGGAGCGTCAAGCGCTGCTCGAAGCCAGAGCCGCGGAAGCGATGGCGGTGACGGCATCGTTCACGTCGAGGCGCGGGTCGCCTCCGCTGCGCGCCCGGGTCGAGCCTGTTGCGGGGCGACAATGCCCTCGGGCGCGCACTCCCGGCGGCCCGATGGGTCGATGCCATCGGTCGACAAATTCGAACTCGCCGTGCCCGTCGGCGACGATGCTGAAGAGTCCCTTGTGCTGATCGTGGTGATGTCGACTGCACAACAGCACCAGATTGGCGAGATCGGTGGGGCCGCCATCATCCCAGTAGGTCACATGGTGAGCGTCGACGTACCGGGTGTTCGAACAACCCGGAAAGCGGCAGCCGTGATCGCGTTCAGTGAGCAGTCGCCGCTGCTTGTCGGACACCAGGCGCTGGCTCCGTCCCAGGTCGACGACCGACCCGTCGGCGCCGTGCACCATCGCCCGGATTCGAGCGTCACAGGCAAGTCGTCGAGCGTCGGACAAGTCGACGCTTCCGCCACCTTCGAGATGGCAACGACCCGACCCGGCCAGACCGGCCAGGTAGGCCTGGTCGACATGCAATACGACCTCGGTCCGGTGCCCACGCACGATCGGCAGCGAACCGACCTCGAGACTCGTGGCAGCCATTGCGACGAGCGCGTCTCCCATGCGCTGTGACCGGGGCGTCACGTCGCGGTTGGTGTCGTCGCGGACGTCGTCCTCGCCCACTCCGGTCTTGGCTCGCCAGGCGATTTCGGCCTGCGCATCGAGCGCCGCGCGCACCACCGCGGCATCGTCGACGGGAAGGATCGCGGTCAGTTCGGCCAAGCCGTCGTCGCGGTCCCGCCACCACACACCGGTCGCAGCAGTCGACGACCCGGCCGGCGCCGACGGGGGATGCTCGCTATCGCCGGCATCATCGCCGGTGTCACCGTCGTCTGCTCGAGTTTCGCTTCGGCAACTGCGCCGGTAGGTCCGCACGATCCGACGAAGTTGATTCGACGACGCCTCGACTGCCATGTCTCTCCAAGCCGCGTCGGTTTCGACCGTGGCAACTCCGAGTACATCAGATGCCTTGGTGGTCGACAACTCCCCCGCTTCCCAGGCTTCACGCAGCGCCGGACACGCCTGAGCATCGTCACCGGCGTCGGCGAGAGCAGCGGTCTGATGCCGGGAGAGCCCGAGATCAACCGTGGCCCAATGCCCGAAAGTCGGAAACCCCGAACCGATCGCATGCCCGTCGCGGGAGCGGAACACCGCCAACGCCTGAGCGAAACGGGCTCTACGCGGCTGAGTGTGGTTTGCGGCCTCGGATTCTGCGGACGGGGACGG
>CAZQSU010000011.1:0-47462 GCA_964595905.1 uncultured Iamiaceae bacterium | reverse complement strand
AGACGACTCCTCGACCGACATGTCGTCGGTGGGTCTGTCGATGGACGAGGGCAACGAGCTCTACGACGCGTTCGAGGACTGCGACATCGACCTCCGGGCGCTCATGCTGGAGAGCATGGGCGAAGACGACGAGATGCCCGCCGCGGCGATGGAATGCATCGACGAGGTCCTGACGGACGACAACCTGCGCAAGCTCATGGTGATCTCGATCGTCAAGGGCGACGACGCGGTCGAGAACGACCCCGATGTCAAGCCGGTGATGGCCGGTCTGATGGGGTGCATGTTCATGTCGATGGGTTCCGAGACCACGACTCCCTGACCGCACCGACGCACCGACGCACCGGCGAAGCGCTCGCTGCCGGCCGGATCGCCCGGTGCCGTCAGGCTTCGTCGGCGCCGAATCCCCGACCCGACAGTCGCACCCTGCCGTCGCCCTTGGTGACCCGGCCGATCTCGGTGGCGCGTACCCCGCGGGCACGCAACACGTCGATGGCCCGGTACGCCTCGTCTTCGGGGACGACCGCGACCATCCCGACTCCGAGGTTGAACACCTTGGCCATCTCGGCATCGGAGATACCGCCGGCCCGCTGGATCTCATCGAAGATCCGGGGTGACTCCCAGGTGGTCGTGTCGACGACGGCGTCGAGGTTGTCGGGCAGGACCCGGTTGAGGTTCCCCGGCAGGCCACCGCCGGTGATGTGCGCGACCGCCGACACCTCGACGGTGCGGAGCAGGTCGCCGATCGCCGGTGCGTAGATCACCGACGGTTCGAGCAGCTCCTCGGCCAAGGAGTGCTTCGCGCCCTCGAAGGCCGGGTCGTCGAGCGACCGACCGGCGTTCTCGAGCAGCACGCGACGCGCGAGGGAGTAACCGTTCGAACGTAGCCCGGGCGACTCGAGACCGATGAGGGCGTCGCCACGGTTCACCTTGTCGGCGCCGATCATCTGGTCGCGCTCGACCACGCCGACCGCGAAGCCCACGAGGTCGAAGTCGCCGGGTTCCATCGCGCCGGGGTGCTCGGCCATCTCCCCACCGATGAGCGCACAGCCGGCCTGGCGACACCCCTCGGCGACCCCTTCGACGAGGTCCGCGATCTGGTCGGGGTCGAGGTGACCGACGGCGATGTAGTCGAGGAAGAACAGCGGTTCGGCCCCTTGACACACCAGATCGTCGACGCACATCGCGACCAGGTCGATGCCGATCGTGTCGAACCGGCCCACCGCGTTGGCGACGAGCGCCTTGGTGCCCACCCCGTCGGTGGACGAGACCAGCACGGGGCGCCGGTAGCGGTGCTGGGCGAACGAGAACAATCCACCGAATCCGCCGATGTCGCCGATCACCTCGGGGCGCAGTGTGGTCCGGACCTTCTCGGTGATCCGCCGGACGGCTTCCTCGCCGGCGGCGATGTCCACCCCGGCCGATGCATAGGTCTCACCCATTTCGGTGCGTTCCTCGTCGATGTCGTCTGGGCCGGTCAGTGCGGTCTACCGGTGATGCGGAGTGCTTCGATCGTCGGCACGTCGTTGTCGACCAAACCGGCCAGACCCTCGAGCAGATTCGGTACCTGGTCACCCGACTCGACCTCGAGCACGGCCTTGGTGTCGCCCTCGGGTACCGGCGTCGGATACTCGCCGGTGAAGCACGCGGTGCAGAACCCGGCACCAGGGGCACCGGTCGCCTCGATGAGCCGGTCGAGCGTGATGAACGCGAGCGAATCGACGCCGAGATAGGCGCGGATCTCCTCGACCGACAGGTTCGCAGCCAGCAGTTCGGAACGGTTGCCGATGTCGATCCCGTAGTAGCAGGAGTGTTTCACCGGCGGCGACGAGATCCGCAGATGCACCTCGGTGGCGCCGGCCTCACGCAGCATCGACACCAGTGGGCGTTGCGTCGTGCCCCGCACGATCGAGTCGTCGACGACGACCAGGCGCTTCCCGGCGATGTTGTCGCGCAACGGGTTCAGTTTCATGCGTACGCCCAAGGCACGCATCGCCTGGGACGGGGCGATGAACGTGCGCCCGATGTAACGGTTCTTCACCAGGCCCTGGCCGTAGGGGATCCCGCTCGCCCGGGCGAAGCCCTCGGCGGCCGGCAGGCCCGACTCGGGCACGCCCATGACCATGTCGGCCTCGACCGGCGCCTGTTCGGCGAGCAGCTCCCCCATCCGGACCCGGGCGTGGTGCACACTCTGGCCGTAGAGCTGGGAGTCGGGCCGGGCGAAGTAGACGAACTCGAACAGGCACAGTTTCGGGTTCAGCCGGTCGGCCGGGAACGCCTGGACCGAGGTGACGCCGTCGGCGTCGATGATCACGAGTTCGCCCGGGTCGATCTCGCGCACGAAGTGCGCCCCGATCACGTCGAGCGCCGGTGACTCCGAGGCGAGGACCCAGCCGCCGTTGTCGAGCCGTCCCAGGCAGAGGGGGCGGAAACCGTTCGGGTCGCGCACCCCGTAGATGCGCTTCTCGTCCATCAACACGAAGCTGAACGCGCCCTCGAGGCGCGGAAGCACGCGCAGCAGGGCGCTGCCGAGCAGGTCGGGGACGACCGACGTGTCGGCGGCGGGCACCGCGTCGGCCTGGGCCTGTGCGATGTCGAGCGACAACAGCTCGGCGACCAGGTCGGTGTCGGAAGCCACCGTGCCGGGCAGCATCCCGATGCCGTCGGCGAGCTCGCGGGTGTTGGTCAGGTTGCCGTTGTGGCCGAGCGCGAACCCCATCGTGCCGAGGTCGCGGTACACCGGTTGGGCGTTGCGCCAGGTCGAGTTGCCGGTGGTGGAATAGCGGGTGTGACCGATCGCGAGGTCGCCGGTCAGCGGGGCGAGGGTGCGCTCGTCGAACACCGTCGAGACCAGTCCCATGTCCTTGACGACCGTGATCTCCTCGAGGTCCGACACCGCCATGCCCGCGGATTCCTGGCCGCGGTGTTGCAGTGCGTAGAGCCCGAGATAGGTGAGGTGGGCGACCGGCTGTCCCGGCGCTCTGACGCCGAAGACCCCGCATGCTTCCTTCGGCGTGTCGTCGGTCAGCGAGTCGTCGGTAGACGTGTCGGCACCGTCGATCCGGTGCGGTTCATGGTCGATCGGGTCACGGTCGTACGGATCTGGCGCGGCCGACGGCACCTTCCCATCATCGCACGTCGACCGGCCCGTTCCACCAACTCTCGGGCTGATCGATGCGAACCCGGCGCGCGACCGACATCCGAGAGCACCGAGCACGCCGTGTCCCGCGTTTCTTCATGGTGGTCCGGCCGTGCTCGAGGGTGGCGCTAGCGTGCGCCACCATGGTGACGCCCGGGAAGGATCCCGGACACGGCTCGGGCGAAGCTGCGCCCGATGTGCCGAGATCGGGAACCCACGCGTGGTATCACCGGCAGGAGGCGCTTCCCGGGCGCCGCTGGCGGGTCCGCTGCCTGTTCAGCGACGACCACGACGACGGCGAGGTCGTCACCGATCCGGGCGACACGACCGGCATCTTCGAGATCTGGCGGGCCGACCTCGACGAGGAGCGACGACCGCGCCTGCGGGTCGATCCAGCGGCGGCGCCGAGCAGCCCGCAGATGTGGTTCGTGGCGCTGCCGGAGTTCGGCGAAACCCGCCCGGCGATGACCCTGGTCGGCTACGCGCACGACGCGCTGCCGGCCGGGGTGGTCGTTCCCGATGCGACGTTCTTCTCGCTTCCGGTCAGAAGCCGTGACCAGGTGGGCGCGATCCGTTGGTGGCGCGACGAGGCCGTCGTCGACCAGGTGTACGTCGGCGAGAACTGGCGCCGCCGCCACGTCGCGACCGCCCTGATCTACGCGGCGTCGGCGTACCACCAGCTCCACGGCTGGCCGGGCCGGCTCCACAGCGACGGGCGTCGGACCTCGCTGGGCGAGCAGCTCGTCGCCGGGCTCCGTCATCCGGCGCGCATCGCCGTCCTCGACGAACTGATGCCACCCATGGACCCGACCGCGACTCCCGACAGCCGCTAGGGTTCCGATGCGATACACGGCGGTCGACTCTTCGATCACCGACGAACCGCGAGACGAGAGGCGAGACATGCGACGGGCGAATTTCGTGAATCGGACCTGGTTGTCGATGGTCGGGGTCGCGACGGCGGTGACCACCACCGCGGCGACATGGGCGCCGACGACCGCGGCCGCGCCGACGGTCGACGCGGACGCGCACACCGCGAACGCCCCCACCACCAGAGCCGGAGACGGCACCTACGAATCGTGCGTCGCGTACTTCGGGTTCGGCAAGCGCTCCGACGGGGTGCTCGACATCGTCTCCTTCGACGTGGCCGACGAAAGCGGCGCCGACGGGGTCGCCCATGCGGTGCCGACCGACACCCAGGTGGTGCTCGTGCTCACCAACGAGGCGGGCGACCAGCTCGAGTGCGCGCCGGTCGAGGTCACCGAGGACATGTGGAACGACGCGATGGACGACCTCGACCTGAACGCTGTCGGGGTCTCGCCCGACCATCCCCTGCCGTCGTGGCCGGGCCCGGGGCACTACATCTACCCGACGGTCAACTTCGAACCGTACATCTCGGGTTCGGGCGCAGAACCGGGAACCGACTTCGGCACCGTCACCTCGGTCGGATTCAGAGTGACCTCGATCCCCGATGGCCACACGCTCGTGTCACCGACCGACGTGCAGCCGCTCGCGGTGCACTACCCCGGCGGCGGCGACGGCTACACCAGCGTGGACGATCCGCTGTTGCGCGCCTACCTGACCTCGGCGGTCGGTGCCGACGCCGCGGCGGCCTTCTCGGCGGCGCTCGTGGCCTGCGGTCCCGACGGCGACGGCTCGATCGTCCCCGCAGGCGACCTGCTCGCGGCCATCCGCGCCCTGGAGACCTACCGCGACTACGAGCCTCTGGACCCCGAATACCTGGACTGCTCGGCGGTCAGGCAGCTCAACGGCGAGGTCTCCTTCCAACTCGACCTGAGCGACACGGTGAACTACGTCGAGCCGATCCGTCTGGCGTTGCCCGAGCAGCCCACGACCACGACCACGACGATGCCGACGACGACCACGACGAGCACCACCACGTCGACACCGGCCCCGACGACGACCACGGCCGCCGCACCGGCGGCTGCGGCCGAACCCGTCGCAGCGACGCCGGCCTACACGGGCTGACGCGCCGCCGGGGCGCCCGGCGACGGGGTGGACCGCCGGCGCGGTTCGGCGAACGCCCGCGCCGGCGCGTTCAACCCTGGATGGTGCCGGCGGCGAACGCGTCGGGGAGTCGGTCGTGCCAGGCCGCCCGCAACTCCTCGACCCCGACGTCGAGCGCCACGTCCCCGGCGGCCTGCACCGTCAGACGGTCGCCGGTGACCGTGCCCAGCAGCCGTGCGGGTACTCCCGCGTCGCGGCAGCGACGTTGCACGACCGCGACGTCGTCGGCGCCCACGCAGACCAGCATCCGCGAAGGCGTCTCGCCGAACAGCCACGGCACCGGTGACGCCGCGTCTGGCATGGTGAGGTGCGCGCCGAGTCCCGAGCGCGCCGCGGCTTCTCCGAGGGTGCCGGCGAGACCGCCTTCTGACACGTCGGACACCCCGACGGCCACGCCGTCGACGACGAGGCCGCGCACCGTGTCGCACACCCTGGTGTGCATCGCCGGATCGAGTGCGACGAGGGAGCCGCCGCGCAGGCCATGGTCGAACGCCCAGCGCGACCCGGCCAGACCGCTCGGTCCGCCCTCGGTTGGACCGTCGCCCGCGGGATCCGGCCCGATCAGCACCACGCGCGCGTCGGCCTCGAGAGTCAGCCCTGGCGGTCGCCGTTCGAGGGCGTCGATCAGCCCGAGCGTGCCGACGACGGGGGTGGGGTCGATGTCGACGTCGCCCGAGGCGTTGTAGAAGCTGACGTTGCCGCCGATCACCGGCACGCCGAATGCCCGGCAGGCGTCACCCATGCCGTCGACCGATTCCGAGAACTGCCACATGACCTCGGGGTTCTCCGGATTGCCGAAGTTGAGACAGTTCACGAGCGCCAGGGGTCGGGCACCGACACAGGCCAGGTTCGCCAGCGACTCGGCCACGACCGCGGCCGTACCGGCCTTCGGGTCGACCGCACACCAGCGGTGATTGCCGTCGGTGGTCAGCGCGATGCCCTTGCCGGTCTCCACGCCGGTGGTGGGGTGACGCAGGCGCAGCACCGCCGCGTCGGAACCGGGCCCGGTGACGGTGTTCAGGAAGAGCTGGTGGTCGTACTGCGACCAGATCCATTGCGTCCCGCACAGCATCGCCACGAGGTCGGCACCGAGTCGGGCCGGCGTGTCGCGACCGTCGAGGTGCCCCGCCGGGTCGTCGGCACGCCGTTCGGCGAGGTCGGTGGGCTCCGCACGGGGCCGGTCGTACAGCGGCGCTTCCTCTTCGAGGGACTTTGCCGGTGCGTCGGCGAGCACCTCGGCGTCGGCCCCGGCATCCGAGAGCACGCGCAGGCGTCCGCTGGTGTTCACCCTCCCGATCACCGACGCCCGGATCTCCCAGCGCTCGGCGACCTCGAGCACGTCGTCGAGCTGTTCGGGGGTGACGATGGCCAGCATCCGCTCCTGGGACTCGCTGGTCATGATCTCGACCGGGTTCATTCCGGCCTCGCGCAGCGGAACCGCCGACACGTACACGTCCATCCCAGAGTCGCCCTTGGCGGCGGTCTCGGAGGTGGCACAGGTGATCCCGGCACCGCCGAGGTCCTGCACGCCGACCACGAGGTCGCGCGCATACAGCTCCAGGCAGGCCTCGATCAGCCGCTTCTCCTCGAAGGGGTCACCGACCTGCACGCTGGGACGCTTGTCGTCGTCGTCACCGTCGGGGTCGAACGACGCCGAGGCGAGCACCGACACACCGCCGATGCCGTCACGCCCGGTGGTCGAACCGAGCAGCACCGCGAGGTTGCCGTCGCCGGTTGCCCGGCCCAACACGAGGTTCTCGACGGGCAGGATGCCCAGAGCGAGCACGTTCACGAGCGGATTGCCGGTGTAGGTGGGGTCGAAGACGGCCTCGCCGCCGATGGTGGGGACCCCCACGGAGTTGCCGTAGCCCGAGATGCCCGACACGACGCCTTCGGCGACCCACCGGCTCCGGGCGTCGTCGAGGGGACCGAAGCGCAGCGGGTCCATCAGGGCGATCGGTCGCGCGCCCATCGAGAAGATGTCGCGCAGGATGCCACCGGCACCGGTCGCGGCGCCCTGGTACGGCTCGATGAACGACGGGTGGTTGTGGCTCTCGATCCGAAGCGCCAGTGCGATCCCGTCGCCCACGTCGACCACGCCGGCCCCCTCGCCGGGACCCACCAGCACGTGCGGTGCCTCGGTCGGGAGTCGGCGCAGATGGATCCGCGACGACTTGTACGAACAGTGCTCGGACCACATCACCGAGTACATCGCCAACTCGAGATGATTGGGGCGACGGCCGAGAGTCTCGGCGATCTGTTCGGCCTCGTCGTCGGTCAGCCCGAGCGACCGGTGGATCACCGGATCGACGGGCTCGACGGTCGGTTCGTTGCGGTCCGGATCGTCGGAGGGTTCACTCGCCACGGTGGTCATCGTAAGGACCCATCGTAGGAGGCGGCGTTCGAGACCCCCGAAGCGGCGGCGAGTAGGCTCTCTTGCTCCCGATGGGCGCGTCGGGGTGACGACCGTCCCGCCTGTTCCGGATCGGAACCGCGTCCGCCCTCGACGACGAGCAGGGATACCCAGTCATGAGCTCCACCGACACTTCACCCGTCGAAGGCATGGAGGGTTCCGACATGCTCTGTGACATCGGCGGCGAGTCGGCGCTGCTCGACGTCGAGTACGACGCTGCCGCTCAACGGGCCGCCGACACCGGAGCCCGCCGGGTGCTCGACTGGGGCGCCGGGTTCGGGCACCTGTCGGTGCGGCTCGCGGCCCGCGGGCTGGACGTGGCCTCCTTCGACTTCCGCAGCGAACTCGGACCCGAACCGACGACGTCGACGTTCCGTCAGTACCCGGAGTTGTCGATCACCGTGAGCGGCGATCCGGTGACGCTGCCCTATGACGACGAGTCGTTCGATGCGGTCGTCAGTCACGGCACCCTCGAGCACGTGTCGGATCCGATCGGCAGCCTCGCCGAGTTGCGGCGGATCCTGCGCCCGGGCGGTTGGCTGCTCGTCTCGAAGTTGCCGAACCGGTGGTCGTACGTCGAGTACACGGCCCGCCGGACCGGTCGGTACTACCACGGCAAGTTGCCACACGATCACGTCTACACGGTGTCGAGTGCCGTGCTGCTCGTCGATGTGGCCGGGTTCGAGGTCGTCGAGGCGAAGCGCCTGAACGTGCTCCCGCTGACCCGACTCGGGCGTCACCTCGACGCCAGGCGTGCGGCGGCGGTGTGGAAGCTCAACGAGTTGCTGGGTCGCGTGCCGGTTGTGAACCTCGTGGCGACCAACGTCGACGTCGTCGCCCGCAAACCTGGCTGACGACGCGTCGCATCCCGGTCCGGCCACCCTCGGTCGGGGTCGGGTCAGGGGTCCGAGGTGGCGGTCGGGGCGTCGAGCTCCCACCCCAGATACTCGCCACCCCAACTCACCGCGAAGCCTCCGAGCGCGTCGCGCGACCGGGCCAGATCGATCTGCGAGAGCGCCTCGGTCTCGACCACGACGAAACGCCGCGCGTCGGTCTCGCCGCCGTCCGCCGGCACGAAGGTGACCTCGACCCCCGCGTCCCGGAGCGCGGCCGCCGCCTGATCGGCCTCGGCGAGACTCGGGAATGCGAAGCGGTGCTCGACTCGACGCCGCGGTGGGGTGAGGTCCCCTCCGGCCGGGGGGAACGCATCCTGGATCTTGCGACGGTCGGCGTCGGCCGGTACTGCGTCGGTGAACAGCGCCCGGTACATGCTCCAGGACGGGTCGGGGCTGATGTCGACGTCGATGTCGTCGTCATCCAGTGCTTCCAGCACGGCCCGGCACCGCTCCGGGACGGCGGTGTGCAGGATCAGGTCCCGGAACGCCGGCACGGTCAACACGGCGACGAGCACGGCGTCGTCGCCCAGCGCGGCGACGAGCGCCTCCTCGCGGGCGATCAGCGCCGTCGAGGTCTCAGCGTCGGGAAAGGACGGTTCGTCGGCGTCGCCGAAGCAGATCCGAACGAATAGCCGGTGATCCCGGCCGCTCGTGGGGCCCGCACCGAGGTACCCGGCGTGGATCCGGACGCTCGAGAGCGCTTCGTCATGGGCGACCACACCCACCAACCAGGTGTCGGTGACCTCGTCGGGCATCGGGTTAGCCTCGCAGGTCTTGACCTTGCGCGCACGCTCCCTGACGATGATGGTGGCCGCCGCGGTGGTCGTGTCGTCGTTGGGCTCGTGTTCGACGTCGATCCCGGCCCGGCGCGGTGCCGCCGACACGAGCAGCACCCCACCGACCGACGCCGCGTCGACGACCGTCCCATCCGAAGCGGGCCTGGCGAAGCCGATCGAGTGGCACGACTGCGACGACGCGCCGTCTCCGTTCCGGTGCGCCAGCATCTCGGTGCCCGTCGACCACGACGAGCCCGACGGTGCAACGCTCGACCTCGCGGTCGTGAAGTTGCCGGCGACCGACCCGTCGAAATCGGTCGGTCCGTTGCTCGTGAACCCCGGAGGACCGGGCGCATCGGGCATCGAATTCGTCGAGGGCAACTTCTGGCCCAGGGAGATCACCGACCACTTCGACGTGATCGGCTTCGATCCGCGCGGGGTCGGACGGTCGAGTCCGCTGGACTGCGGCTTCGACATCGGCGAGCTCTACTCCCCCGATCCTGCCCCACCCACGCCGAAGGCGGTCGCGGCGCTCGAGTCGGTCTCGAAGTCGTATGTGAAGGCGTGCACCGCCGCCGACGCCGAACTGCTCCCGCACATGTCGACCCGAGACGTCGCCGCCGACATGGACGACCTCCGTCGGGCTCTCGGCGTCGACGAGATCAACTACCTGGGTTACTCCTATGGCACCAGCATCGGTCAGGTCTACGCCGACACCTACCCGACCCACATCCGCGCCATGGTGCTCGACGGGGTCGTGCGCCTCGGCCAGCCGGGCATCGAGGCCGCCCGCGACCAGGGGATCGCCTTCGACGAGGTGTTCGGAGCGTTCCTCGCGAAGTGCCCGGAGCTCCCCGACTGTCCCGCCGACCCGGCGGCCGCGTACCGCAAGGTCCGCGACGAACTGCGGTCGGCACCGATGCCCACCGATGATCCGACCCGAAAGCTCACCAGCGGCGCCTTCCAGCTCGGCGTCGGCCAGGCGCTGTACGTGACGAGCTTCTGGCCGACGTTGGCCCGGGGCCTTGGCGACGCGCTGAAGGGCGACGGCACCACGATGCAGACGCTCGCCGACCAGTACCTGGGGCGCGAAGCCGACGGCTCGTACGGCAACCAGACCGATGTCTACTTCGCGGTGAGCTGCCTGGACTGGGACTGGCCCTCGAAACCGCAGGCGTTCATCGACGCCGGTCGTGCCGTGGCGAAGACGTCGCCGTACCTGGCGGAGGGCATCATCACCGACTACATCCGCTGTGCCTACTGGCCGACCCCGCCCCGGCCGCTCACACCACCCAAGGCGAAGGGCTCACCGTTGATCGTGGTGGTGTCGACCACGGGCGATCCGGCAACGCCGTACGTCAATGGCGTCGACCTGGCGAAGGCGCTACCGCACGGCGCGCTGATCACGAAGGTCGGCGACGAGCACACGGCGTACGGGCGTGGCAACGCCTGCGTGGACGACGCCGTGTCGGCGTACCTGATCTCGTTGCGACCGCCGGAGAAGAACCTGCGCTGCAACTGAGTCGCCTGGATCCCGTGCCCCCTGCGGGCGCGCAGGTCGAACGACGTCGGGCCGGGACCCCCGGCGAAATTTGAAGCGAAATGCCGTCGTGGGCGGCAAATCCCGCCGGATTTCGCAGCAGGCGTCCGCAATGCCGACGACGAAAGGCCGGAGCCGGAGGCCGGAGAGCCGGCCGGCGGCCGGGCACGCTCAGCCGGCCAATCCCGTGCCCACGAGTGGTTCGAGGGCCAACTCGGGCTTGTCGCCCACGAGCCGTTGCAGCCAGAACTCCGACTCGAACAGCGCCAGCATCGTGCCGTCGGCCCGCGACAGCACCGCCACGCCCTGCATGCCGGCCAACGCGGCGGCGCTGTCGGCGTCGGTGCGGCGGGCCACGCGGTAGCGGGTCGGGCTCAGCTCGACCGGCGCACCGAACTCGTTCTCGAGCCGGTGCTTGGCCACGTCGAACTGCATCGGTCCGACCGCGGCGAGCATCGGCGCCTGGTCGCCGAGGTCCGCGTCGCGCAGTACCTGCACCACGCCCTCCTCGTCGAGTTGGGAGATGCCGCGGCGGAACTGCTTGAACCGGCCGGTGTCGAGCACCCTTGCGACCTGGAAGTGTTCCGGCGCGAAGCTGGGGATCGACGGGAACTCGACCGGGTCGGCGAGCCACAACGTGTCGCCGACGTGCACGTCGTTGGCGTTCACGAGGCCGACGACGTCACCGGGCCAGGCCTCTTCGACGGTTTCGCGGTCACGGCCGAACACGGTGTGGGCGTACTTGGTCGAGAACGACTTGCCGGTCCGCTGATGCGTGAGCACCATGCCGCGCTCGAAGCGTCCGGAGTTGACCCGCAGGTACGCGATGCGGTCGCGGTGCGACGGGTCGAGGTTGGCCTGCACCTTGAACACGAAGCCGCTCATCGGCGCATCCAGGGGCCGCGGAACACCGTCGACGTCCGCGCGGGGTGACGGGGCGGGCGCCAGGTCGATCACCGCGTTCAACAGCAGTCGCACCCCGAAGTTGGTGAGCGCCGATCCGAAGAACGTCGGGGTCATCTCCCCCGCCTCGAACAGTTCGGCGTCGAACTCGGCACCGACCGCGTCGAGCAGCTCGAGCCCTTCGGCGGCGTCGTCCCAGGCCGCACCCTCCTCGGCGTGGGCCCGTTCGGCGTCCACGATCTCCTCGGGTGCTTCGGTCGCGCCCCGGGCGACGCGGGTGAAGCGGACGAACGTACCGTCGCGGCGGTCGACGACCCCGCGGAAGTCGCCGGCGATGCCCACGGGCCAGGTCAACGGGATCGCCGGCAACTCGAGGCGTTCCTCGATCTCGTCGAGCAACTCCAGCGGCGTGCGGCCGGGACGGTCCCATTTGTTGATGAACGTGATGAGCGGCAGCCCGCGGGCACGGCACACCTCGAACAACTTCAAGGTCTGGGCTTCGATGCCGCGGGAGGCGTCGAGCACCATCACGGCGGCGTCAGCGGCGGCCAGCACCCGGTAGGTGTCCTCTGAGAAGTCGCGGTGGCCGGGGGTGTCGAGCAGGTTCACCACGTGGTCGCGGTAGGGGAACTGCAGCACGGTCGAGGTGATCGAGATCCCCCGGGACTGTTCGAGGTCCATCCAGTCCGAGGTCGCCGAGCGCCGCGCC
The DNA here is from genome assembly GCA_964595905.1 of uncultured Iamiaceae bacterium. Lineage (GTDB taxonomy): Bacteria > Actinomycetota > Acidimicrobiia > Acidimicrobiales > Iamiaceae > JAFDWI01. The sequence continues at coordinate 35,064 of CAZQSU010000011.1, read as the reverse complement.
CCTTTGGCCTTGACCGACCCCGCGCCCGAGCCGCCGAGCGCCCCGCCGTAGAGCAGGAACTTCTCGGTGAGGGTGGTCTTGCCCGCGTCGGGGTGGGAGATGATCGCGAACGTCCGCCGGGGAGCCGGACCGTCGTCGGAGTGCTGGACGTCATCGGTCACGACCGCCCAGCGTACAAACGCCCCCAGCCCCGCCCCCCATGCGAACTTCGGGGCGCCAGAACCACCCGCAGGTTTCCGCGCCCCGAAGTTCGCGGTGGGGCCGGCCCGCCCGGCGGTCCGACTCGCCCTTGCCGACACGTTCGGCGTTGGCGACGCGGAGTGGGGCACCGTCGCGAAGACGTGCCAAGCTGATGGCCATGGCCGATCCCGATTCCCCACCGGTCGATCGCGGCCTGCTCGACGAGGCCGTCGGGCTCGCCCGACGGGCGGGGGAGTTGACCCAGTCGTTCTTCCGGCGTGACGACCTCGCCGTCGACACCAAAGGTGACGGCACCCCGGTGACCGCCGCCGACCGGGGCGCCGAAGCCCAGCTCCGGGCCGAGATCCACGAGTTGTTCCCCGACGACGGGATCTTCGGAGAGGAAGAGGCCGAGACGCCGGGGACCTCGGGTCGACGTTGGATCATCGACCCGATCGACGGTACGAAGGCGTTCACCCACGGGGTGCCCCTGTACACGAACCTGCTGGCGCTGGAAGACGCGGCGGGCATCGCGATCGGGGTGATCAACGTGCCGGCACTGGGCGAGACCGTGTACGCGGGGCGGGGCCTGGGGGCGTGGTGCAACGGTGACGCGATCCACGTGAACGACACCGCCCAGCTCACCGATTCGTACGTGATGACCTCGGGTCTGGCCGGTTGGCCCGGCGAGGTCGTCGACCAGCTCAACGTCCATGGCATCCACGTGCGGACCTGGGGCGACGGCTACGGCTACACGCTGGTGGCCACCGGTCGTGCCGAGGCGATGGCCGACTCGGTCGCCGAGCTCTACGACGTCGCCCCGATGCCGGTGATCATGGCCGAGGCGGGTGGGCGCTTCACCGACCTGCAGGGCCTTCCCGGGCCCGGCGGCGGTTCGGGTCTGGCCACCAACGGACGCTGCCACGACGAACTCCTGGCGATCCTGCACCCAAGCGGGCCCGCCCGGTGATCGGCCGCCGGGCTCTCGCTGCGGTCGCGGTGACCCTGTGCGGTCTCGTCGCACTGGCACCGGCGGCGGGCGCGGACCCGGCGGAACCCGGCAACTACCGCTCGAGGGTGCTCTGTGTGGTCGAGGCGCCGGCGTCGCAGGCGACGACGGTCACCTGCGACCAGGGCGTCGAGGTGCCCTTCACCGCGAAGGTCGTGGGCGGCGACGGGTTCCTCGACATCACCGTGCAGCCTGGCCACACCGTGGAAATCCCCGGCTACACGGGCGAACCGTGGCTGCGGATCGACGAGAAGGGCACCGTCCAGGAGAACCAGGCGTCGAGCGCCACCTACCTGAACCAGAGCCGCTACGGGTCTGCGGAGAACACCGACATCCCCGCCTGGGTGACGATCGAGCGGGCGACGAAGCACCCGCAGTGGTCCACGGTCGGGCACGGCGGGCACTACGTGTGGCACGACCACCGCATCCACTACATGACCCCGCAGATCGCTCCGAACTTGGTGCCGGGCACGAACCGGGTGCTGATCTCCGACCGTGACGACGGGCTCTGGTACATCCCGTTGACGGTGGACGGCACCCCGCACGAGATCCTGGGTGAGTTGCTGGAGTACCCGGCGCCGAGCCCGCTGCCCCAGTGGGGGCTCGCCATGTTCTTCCTGGTCGTGCTCGCCGCGGCGGGGCTGGTGCTGCGTGGCCCGGCGAGCCGGATCGCCGCGGGCACGTTGGTCGTGGTCGGCGGGCTCTCGCTCTGGGCGGGCGCATCGGAGCTGGCTGCGGTGCCGGCGTTGGCCGGGGGAAATCCGATCTGGGTGGCGCTCCCGATCGTGTGTGTGGTGCTCGCGCTCGCCGCGCTCGTCGTCCGCGGCGCGGCTGCGCGGGCCATCGCGGTCCTGGCCGCGGCCGCCGCCCTGGGGGTGTGGGCGGTGCTGCGGGTGCCGGCGTTCGACAAGGCCGTGCCACTGGGGAGTCTCGACCCGACGTTCACCCGCCTGCTCATCGCCGCGGCGCTGGGCACGGCCGCCGGTTCGATCGTGGCGGCGATCGCCTCGGGGGGTCTGGCGCTGCGTCTGGCCGACCTCGACGACGATGATGACCTCGAGGGCGACGACGTCGACGGCGAAGCGGCCGCTACGAGCGAGGGACACGACGCCGAGGTCGGCCGTTCGGGCGACACGGCGGCGTCCGGTCCGGCCACCCCCGACCGGTAAGCTCGTCGACCGCATGGGATCGTTCAGGAGCAGGATCATCGACGCGCTGCTCGCTCCGCTGGAGCCGACCCAGCGCGGTGCCGCCGAGGCGTTCATCGCCGATTCGCTCGCTGATCTTCCGCACCATCTCAAGATCGGCATCGCCCTGGATTCGGTGCTCCTCGAGGCGCTCACCCGGGCCACCCACGGCGGCCGGATCCCCGACGATGACACGCTCCGAGAGCTGATCGCGACCTGGGAGTCGAATCCGCTCACGCCGATCCGTCAGTATGCGCGGATGCTGTCGTCGCTGGTGCTCTTCGCCGACCAGGAGACCCGTCCCGAAGACCGGCAGATCGGTTCGGCCGCGTGAAGAAGCTCCGCACCGAAGTGCTGGTGATCGGTTCGGGCGCGGGCGGCGCGGTGACCGCGGCGCTGTGCGCCGAGGCCGGCCGTGACGTGCTCGTGGTCGAGGAGGGTCCGTGGGCGACCCCCGGCGACGTCGAGCCGTTCTCGATGGACGAGATGATGACCCGCTACCGCAACCACGGGTTGACCGCGGCGCTGGGCAACCCGGGCATCTCGTACGCGGAGGGTCGTTGTGTGGGCGGGTCGACCGAGGTGAACAGTGGCCTGTACCGCCGCCTGCCCGACTATCTGCGTTCGGCGTGGGCCACCGACTACCGGATCGGTGATTTCGGCGCCGACGTGTTGGCCGACGCGGCCGCCGAGGTCGAGGATTTTCTCGACATCACCATGGTGCCGGGCGAGGCGCCCCCGGCTTCGGCCAAGATCGCCGAGGGGGCCGATGCACTCGGCTGGCGGTCGACCGAGTTCGCCCGTGCGTTCAGCTATTCAGCCGACGGCCACGCGACGAAGCAGACGATGGCCCGCACCTACGTTCCGCGGGCGACGAAGGCCGGCGCAACCCTCGTGGCCGATACCCGGATCGACCGGCTCGAGGTACGTGACGGACGCTTCCGCGCGGCGGTGGGGGTGTCGACCGCTGACGGTGGCACCGAGCCGGTCAGGATCGTCGCCGACGACGTGTTCGTGTGCGGCGGTGCGGTGCAGACGCCGTTCCTGCTGCATCGCAGCGGATTCCGCCGGGGCATCGGCAACGGCCTGCGTTTCCACCCGACGATCAAGGTCGCGGCCCGTTTCGAGGAGGCGATGGACCACGGCGAGGTGCCGATGCACCGGATCATGGAGTTCGGTCCGCATCTCACGATCGGCGGCTCTGCGTCGCGGCGGGGCCATGTCGCCCTCGCCCTGGCCGACACGTCGCTGCCCTACGCCGAGGCGCTCGCCGACTGGGAGAGGGTCGCGGTGTACTACGCGGCGATCCGGGGTGGGGGCGGCCGGGTCGTCGGCCTGCCGGGCCTGAAGTCGCCGGTCGTGTTCTACGCGATGAGCGAAGCCGACATGTCGCGGCTGGCCCGCGGGGTGTTGCATCTGGGCTCCGCGCTGTTCGCGGCCGGGGCGACCGAGTTGTACCCGGGCATGGTGGGTGGTCCGATCCTGCGGCACGCCGACGACCTGGTGCAGTGGTGGGAGGCGATCAGCCGGTCGCGGGCGAACGTGATGACCGTGCACCTGACTTCGACGGTGCGCATGGGCGAGGACCCGCGCCGTGCCGCGGCCGACAGTTTCGGGCGCCTGCGCGGCACCGAGAACGTCTACGTCAACGACGCGTCGCTGCTTCCCGATGCGCCGGGCGTGAACCCCCAGGCGGCGATCATGATGCTCGCCACCAGAAACACCCACGCCTTCCTCGCCACCTGAGGGTGCTCGCCGAGGCTGCACCCGGTTCGTGCGTTCGCTGCCCGGCGGCTCAGGCGGTTCCGGGCGGGGCGAAGAACACCGCGATGGGCAGACCGATCTCCGACATCTTCGACATGTCCTGGGTGGCCTGCAACGGCAGCGAGGTGTTCAGTGACGCCCCGGTGAGCGACTTGTCGATCACGTCGGGGTCGCCTCCCGCCTCGGCGATCAACCGCCTCGCGTTCTCGCGCAGCCGGGCGAACTCGGCCTTCTGTTCGGGCGTTCGCCCGTCGTAGTACGCGGCTTCGACCGCTCGCGGGTCCGCGCGCCACCGTGCGATGTCGGCGTCGCCCACCGACAGGTGGATCAGCCCCCGGTCGGTGCCCAAGGGCACGGTCTGACGCCCCGGCACGATGCCCAGGAACGCCGGCTTCAGTCCCACTTCGAACCCGTGCGCGTCCAACTCGTCGAGCAGCGTGTAGCCGGCGCTGCCGATCTTGACCGGGTCGAACCAGGTCACCAGGTACATCCCGTGGCCCGTGTCGCCGGGGACCTTGCCGGCTTCGAGCGCCGCGATCGTCTGCGGGACGATGTGGGCCATCTGATCCGACAGGTTCCGGTCGGGGATCTGGGCCTGGGTCGCCTGATGGGTCGTGGTCGCGAACAACACGACCAGACCGACGGCGAGCACCGCGGACGAACCGGCCCGCGCCAGTCGCAGCGTGGGCGTGGGCAGCCCGGCGCGGCGCACCGCTTCGATCGCCACCCACACGACCGTCGCGACCATCGCCGCGCAGATCGTCCACATCCACATCATGAGATACCAGTACAGGTCGCCGTAGATCTTCGACAGGGCCACCACCGCGAACACCAGCGCAACCGTGATCACGAGGTTCGCGAGCACCAGCGAACGCACCCGGAAGCGCCAGGCGAACACGAACGCCACTACCCACACGGCCAGGAAGATCGCCCCCGGCCAGTTCGAGTTGATCACGACGAACTCGATGTCGTGCCCGGTGACGAGCTGCCACGGGTTCAGGTGCGCGAACACCAGGTGGATCCCCTGGATGAACCCACCGGCGGCCTGGGGCGGATCGGTGAAGTCCTCCCAGATGAGCGTGAAGTTGCCCTCGTTGGAATGGAGCTGGTCGAAGATCGGCGGTGCCCACAGCACGAGTCCGGCCACGAACGAGCCGGCGATCCAGGTCCACATCCGCCTGATCGACGGCCAGCTGGCACGATCACCCATCAACCAGGCGAGGCGGTGTTCGGCCGACGGCTTCGCGCCCTGGTCGGCTCGGCGCCGGTAGTAGCGCCAGACCACGGTGGCGATGACCGTCACCGCGACCACGCCACCACCCATGCCCAGGTACGGGATGTGGGTCTGCATGCAGTAGCTCGCCGCCAGCACCAGCACCGGCAGCATCTTCAGGTCGTCACCCAGCACCGACCACGCGGCGAGCAGCACCACCGTCCAGGCCATCAGCGGCAGGTACGGATTCCAGGGTTGCTCCACCACCACGATCCCGAAGGTGTGCACCAGCAGCATCACCAGGGCACCGATCCCGATGAGCATTGCCAGGCGACCGCGGCGCCACCCCAGCCACAACGCGACGCAGATCCAGGCGAAGTTCAGCACGAGCGCCGCGGCGAACAACGCCCACGGGGTCGACCCGAAGATCTTGTAGAACGGGGCGAGGAGCCAGAAGCTCAGTGGACCCGGGTGGCTCCCGGTGTGGACGCCGAAGTGGCCGAGGCGTCCCGGCAGACCGATCAGGGGCGGGTGCAGGCTGAACACGGCGCGCACGCGCATCTCGGTCTGGGCGAGGTCGAGTACCACGTAGGGCTTGGGGCTGCGCAGCTTCAACGCGGTGACGACGAAGGGGATGACGAACGCGGCGACGAACGCCCCCGCCACCACGCCGGGACGCCGCCACCACGTGGCGGCCGGCGCATCGGCGCTCGACGGCGCGTCGTCGGAGGTCGCCTCGTCGGTCACGGTCATCGGCGCTGTCGGGTCACCGCGTGCAGGCTCACGGCAGATACTCGAGCACCTTCAAGGCCCCCAACTTCGCCGGTGACTGGTGCACCGACCCGCCTGCGGTGAGCGAGTCGCGGTGGGCGCAGAACCAGTCGTAGGACTCGATCATCATCTCGGCGTTCGACCGGGTCGCCTTCCAGCCCAGCTCGGTCTGGGCCTTGGTGCAGTCGAAGTACAGCGATTCGCCATACAGCAGCCAGTGGTACGGGGCGAGCGGCACGAGGTGCGCGAGCGACGCGGCCTTCATGGCGAGCCGGGCCGCGCCGAGGGGCAACGGTTGGATCCGCGAGCCGGTCCCGGCGTGGTCGATGAGGGGCTGCAGAGTTTCGCGCAGCGTGCCGAATTCGGTCGCGCCGATGTTGTAGCTGGTCGGGCCGGGCCGCTGCCCGGCGAGCAGGCAGGCCGAGGCGAGGTCTTCGGCGTGGACGAACTGGTAGCGGTTGTCGCCCCGCCCGAGCAGCGGGATCGGTGCGCCCGCCGCGATCAGCTCGAAGAGCATCGCCATGATCCCCAGGCGCCCGTGGCCCATGATCGTCCGCGGACGCACGATGGTCACATCCAGCCCGGCGGCGACCGCGTCGGCGCACAGCCGTTCACCGGTCAACTTCGCCTTGCCGTAGTCCTCGACCGGGGTCGGGGTGGTCGTCTCGGTGACCGGGTTGTGTTCGGGGATGCCGTAGATCGCACTGGTGGAGGTGTGCACGACCTTGCCCACCCCGGCGTCACGGGCGGCGATCAAGAGGTTCGCGGTGCCGGTCACGTTCACCGATTCGAACAGGTCACGGTCTTTGGCCAGGGGCACCTGGGCGACGTTGTGGAAGACCACGTCGACGCCGTCACAGGCGGCCCGCACCGCGTCGCGGTCGCGGATGTCTCCGGCGACGTAGTCGACGTCGATCCCGTCGAAGTCGGCCGAATCCGGGGCGTGCAGGTCGAAGATCCGCACGGCCATGCCGGCGGCGTCGGCCGCCCCGGCGAGCACGGTCCCGAAATAGCCGCTGCCTCCCGTGATCAGTGCCCGGGTCGTCGCCGATGCCACTAGAGCGCTTCGCCGTGTTCGACGCACCAACGGATCGACGCCCGCATCCCCTCGACGAGCGCGACCTGGGGGTCATAGCCGATCTCGGCCCGGGCCCGGGAGATGTCGCACGCGATCGTGTCCTTGAGCTCACCCATCACGTGCATCCCCTGAGAATACTTGCCCAGCGCCTGCAGGCGTCCGTCACAGAACTCGGCCAGTTGCGCCGCCGCCCGGGGGATCCGGATACGCCCTTCGGTCACGTCATACCCCTCGGCCACGAACGCTTCGCGAATACCCGCGAAGATGTCGGCCAGGGCGTAGGGCTCGGCGTCGGCGATCCAGTACGCGCTGCCCGAGGGCACGTCCGCCCGCTCGGCACACAGCAGGCCCTCCACGAGGTTGCCGGTGTAGACCATCGAGCGGCGCTGGCGGCCGTCGCCGACCATCGGGAAGCGTCCCCGCCGCACCGTGCGCAGGAACTGGGTCTGCCGGGCGGGCTGCCAGGGGCCGTAGAACCACGGCGGCCGCACGATGACCACGTCGAGTTCGTCGTGGGCGGCGTAGCGCTGGACGATCTGCTCGGCTTCGAGCTTCGACGCGCCATAGCTCATGTAGGGGTTGAACGGGCTGTCTTCGGTGAAGACGTCGTTCGGGGTGGGGTTCGCGCCGAACGGCGAGTTCGACGACACATGCACGACCTTGCGGGCTCCGGCCCGCTTGGCCCCGTCGAGCACCAACTCGGTGCCGCCGGTGTTGACGTCGAAGAACTCGCGCACACCGGTCGTCGCGTGGATCACCCCGGCGGTGTGGAACACCGTCGGCGACTCGGTGCCTGCGAACACCTCGGCGATCGCGGCCGGGTCGCGGACGTCGCCGATCACCGCAGTGACCCCCGGCGAGAGCACGTCGACCAGCGCCGCTTCGCGCTCGTCGCGCACCAGTGCCCGGATCTGGGCCCGCTCGGGGGCGAGCGTGCGCATCAGGTTCTCGCCCAGCCACCCGGCGGCACCCGTGACGACCACGGAATCGTTCGGCGACGTGCCCGTCGAGTCGGTGTTCTCGGTGGCAGACATAGCCCTCCTGTCTAGTGCACGAGCCGCCGTGGCGGTCTCGTCGCCCGATGGCCCAGCGCCCCGCGGTCGGGGAAGGCGCAGCCGGACCGGTCCATCTACGCTGATGCAACGATGGATGCGAGCCGCGTCGCCGCCCTCCTCGAGGGGCTGCGGGCCAACGAGGTAGCCGAACGCCGGGCACGTGGCGAGGTGAACGACCTGCCCGACACCTCGACGCGCTCGATCGGCGAGATCGCCAAGGCGAACCTGTTCACGCCGTTCAACTTCCTGCTCGGCGGACTGCTGGTGGTCATCCTGGTCGTCGGCCCCTTGAACGATGCGCTCTTCGGTGGGGTGATCATCGCCAACACGCTCATCGGGATCATCCAGGAGGTCCGGGCCAAACGCACCCTCGATCGTCTGTCGGTGATCTCGGACCCCCAGGTGACCGTCCGCCGCGACGGCACCGCGAGTCAGGTGCCGGTGAACGAAGTCGTACTCGACGACATCATCGAGCTCGGGCCCGGCAGCCAGGTGCCCGTCGACGGCGAGGTCGTCGTCTCGAACGCCCTCGAGGTCGATGAGAGCCTGCTCACCGGTGAGTCCGACGCCATCGTCAAAGAAGCCGGCGACCAGGTGCTCTCGGGCAGCTTCGTCGCCGCCGGGTCCGGGGCCTTCCAGGCCCGCCGGGTCGGGGCCGACGCGTACGCCAGCCAGATCGCTGCTGATGCCCGCCGGTTCACCCTGGCCCGCTCGGAGCTGCGCAGCGGCATCGACCTGATCATCAAGATCGTCGGGTTCCTGATGATCCCCACCGGCACGCTGCTGTTGGTCAACCAGATCCGGTTGCACATCGGCATCGCCGATTCGGTGGGCGGCACCGTCGCCGGGCTGGTCGCGATGGTCCCCGAAGGCCTCGTGCTGCTCACCTCCATCGCCTTCGCCGCCAGCGTGGTGCGCCTCGGCAAACACGACGTGCTCGTGCAGGAGCTTCCCGCGGTGGAGACCCTCGCCCGCGTCGACGTGGTGTGCCTCGACAAGACCGGCACGCTCACCGAGGGCGACCTGGTGCTCAACCGGATCGTGCCCGGGCCGAACGTGTCTGACGCGGATGCCGCCGGCGCTCTCGCAAGCCTCGCCCTCATCGAGGAGAGCCCGAATGCGACGCTGCGTGCCCTCGCGAAAGGCGTCGCCCCCGACGACGTCGACCAGATCGGTTCGCCGCTCGCCACCTCCGAGCGGGTCGCGACGATCCGGGCCACGCACGAGACCGCGACGCCGTTCTCGTCGGCCCGCAAGTGGTCGTCGGCCACCTTCGACGGCACGACCTGGGTGCTGGGCGCACCCGACGTGCTGTTGCGCCGCATCGCCGACTCCGACGCGCTCGGCGAAGCGGTGGAGACCTATGCGACCCAGGGCCAGCGGGTGCTGCTGTTGGCGACCGCGACCAGCCCGCCGAGCGACGGCGAGCTGCCCGCCGGGCTACGGCCGTACGCGATCGCCCTGTTGGAGGACCGGATCCGCCCCGAGGCCGCCGACACGCTCGCGTACTTCGCCTCCCAGGACGTGACCGTCAAGATCATCAGCGGCGACCACCCCGCCACGGTCGCCGCCGTGGCCCGCAAGGCCGGCCTGGACGTGCCCGGCGGCGTGGACGCCACCCAGCTACCCGACGGTGACGACGCCGCGCTCGCCGAAGCACTCGAGGCGAACACCGTATTCGGCCGGGTCACGCCCCGCCAGAAGCGGGCGATGGTCCGGGCGCTGCAGGCCGACAAGCACGTCGTGGCCATGACGGGCGACGGGGTGAACGACGTGCTCGCCCTGAAAGACGCCGACATCGGCGTGGCGATGGGGTCGGGAGCGGACGCCACCCGGGCCGCGGCCCAGCTCGTGCTGCTCGACTCGAACTTCTCGTCGCTCCCCCCGGTCGTGGCCGAGGGCCGCCAGGTGATCGCCAACATCGAGCGGGTCGCCAACCTGTTTCTCACCAAGACCGTGTACGCGATGCTGCTCGCCCTGTCGGTGGGCGTCGCGGGTCTGCCCTTCCCGTTCCTGCCCCGCCACCTGACCCTGGTCGGGTCGCTCACGATCGGCATCCCCGCGTTCTTCCTCGCGCTCGCCCCCAACACGACCCGGGCCGAACCGCACTTCGTGGCCCGGGTGATGCGCTTCGCGGTGCCCGCGGGCCTGCTGTGTGCGAGCGCGACCTTCGGCGGTTACTACCTCGCCAACCTCGACTCGTCGACCCTCACGCTCGACCAGCGGCGCACCACTGCGACCCTCGTGCTGGTCGGCCTGGGCTTTTTGATCCTGGTCCGTCTCGCACGCCCGTTGAACGGTTGGCGAAAGGCGCTCGTCGGCGCGCTCGTCGCCGCATTCGCGCTGGTCCTGCTGGTGCCCTTCGGCCGCGACTTCTTCGCGCTCAGCCTGCCGTCTGCGATCACCGTCGTCGCGGTGGTCGGCATCATCGCGGTGGCGTGGTGGGTCATGCAGCTCGCCGACACGTTCGTCAGCGCCTACCGCCGACCCTACGAGCGGCTCCAGACGGCGCAGCAACGCACCAGCGACCGCGAGATGAACCGCCGCACCCAACGCAACACGGCCAGCACGGTCGAGGTCACCGGCGGGTTCGGTCACGATCCGACCCGGGCGCTGCCGCCGCACGCCGCCCCCACCGCCCCCGTCGCGAACGGGGCGATCGGCCCCACGACGTCCGAAGACGGCACCCCTCCTCCCACCGTGGCCGACAAGCCCGGATTTTGAGCCTTTCGGCCAATCCTGGGGGCCAAACCTTGACCTGCGCGGTCGCCCCGCCGATGGATAGGCGCCTCGGGAGGCACTGCATGCAGGAAGTCGCCGAAGTGCTCCGACAGGAGCGAAACAGCCTGGAGCAACTCTTGTACCGGCTCACGGCCCTGCGCGCCCTCTTGGCCGGGCGCGACGAACCGTTCCTGACCTGGGCGGCCGCCGAGGTGGAAACGGCCCGGAACCAGGTGCGCGAGATCGACCTGTTGCGGGCCGCGCAGGTGCAGTTGCTCGGCGTGTACGGCCCGAACCGGACCATTCCCACGCTTCGTCAGCTCGCCTCGCTCGCCCGGGAGCCCTGGGCGGGCATCCTGCGTGACCATCACGACGCGTTGACCAACATGGTCGCCGAGATCGAGGTCGTGCGTTACGGATCCGCCGAACGGGCCCGCCAGGGGATCCGCCGTGTGGCCGACGCCCAGAGCGTGAACCGGCGTCGCCGGGGACCGTCGTGGAGTGCGGCCCGCCAGCACGTGAGCAGTCCACCGGAGACCCGCCCGGCATCGGCACCCCCGAAGCTGTCGACGTGGGTGCCGATGCCCTTCGACGACGACCTCGCCCCCGACGACGGTGACCTGTCGCTGTTGACGACCGAATCGGCCTACCAGGACGCGCTCACCGCGAGTGGCAAGTTGCAGATCCCGTCGCTGATCGCCTTCCTGCGCTGAGTCCACCCGGAGACAGTCGTCACAACGCCGAACTCGTCGCAGTTGCCTCCGCCTTCGGGCAGCAACTGCGACGAGTTCAAGTGATGGGAGAGCCGGGCTACTCGGCGATGATGTGCCCCGAGGCGCCTCGCTCGGCGTCGTTGAACTTGTGGGTCACCATCGCATACATACCCTTCTTGGGGACGGTGAACTCGACGAACCCGCCTTGTGAGGGCAGCAGGTCGAGTGCCTGAGAACCGCCCGACTGGGGATTGTTCCGTTGCAGCACGTACGCCCCTTCCTTGAAGACCGTGTCGAACTGCGTTCCCACGATGTGGAACGCCGACAGCTCGTTCGGTCCGATGTTCTCGACCCACACCCGGACCCGGTCACCGACCTTCACCTCGATGGGGTCGTACACGTACTGGTTGTAGTAACCGTTGAACACCACGGCATCGGGGAAGCCCCATCGGGCCTTGGCGAGGTCGGCCTCCTGGCCCTCAGGACCGAAGTAGAACTCCGACTGGACCATCAGGAACTCGTGGTCGACCGGCGCCAGTCCGTCGGCCGGGTCGATGATCACCGCGCCGTACATGCCGTTGGCGATGTGGTGCAGCACGGGAGGGGTGCCACAGTGCCACATCCAGGCACCTGCGTATTCGGCCTTGAAGCTGTACATCAGCGACTCGCCGGGCTGAATCGTGCGCATGTCGGTGTCCATCGAGGTCTGTGAGGCGTGGAAGTCGAGCGAGTGACCGATCGAGCCCTTGTTCACCAGCTTGATGTTGAACACGTCGCCGACCTTGCCCCGCAGGGTCGGGCCGGGCACGGTGCCGTTGAAGGCCCAGATCTTCTGCGTGACGCCCGGGGCGACCTCGATGTCCTTGTCGGTCGCCTCGAACGTGAGGTCGTGGACGGTACCGCCCGGCGCGGGCTGAAGCACCGGGTCCTTGGCCTTGAAGCCCTTCGCGGGTTCCGCAGTCGGATCGATCTTGGCGTCGTTCGGGTCGATGCCTTCGCCGATGCCGGTGTTGGCGGCACCCTGCGACACCTGCTGGGTCTTGGCGCCGGCGCTCTCGCCGACCACCTCGATGTCCATCACCATGCCGGCCGACCGGTGACCCGGCAGGGTGCAGTAGCCCTGGGTCGTGGCGTCCATGGCGGTGGTCTTGAGCACCGCCTTCTCACCGGGCTCGAGGATCGGTGTCTGCTTCGATCCGATCTTCAGGTCGTGGGTCTGTGATCCGTCGTTGGTGACGTTGAGCACCAGGGTCGTGTTCTTGGTGATCTCGACCGACGCCGGCTTGACCCAGAACTCGCCGAGTGAGACGTCCATGGTCTTGGTCGTCGGTTTCGCCGAACTCGAGGCGAGGTCGCTCTTGTTCCCGTCGCCGGTGAACAGCGCCCAGGCCAGGATGGCGCCGACGGCCACGATCGTGGCGAATGCCATCGTGGCGATCAGCCCGACGTCGCTCATCCGGTCGCGCAGCTTGCGGCGCTGCGCCGAACGGACTTCGGCTTCGCCGGTCGTGTCGAGGTCGCCCCCGACGTCGTCGGTGGTGGGATCGTGGTGCTCAGTCATGATTCGGCTCCTTGTGAAAACATTCGCGAGCGATGACCATGGTGGCCTGAGCCAGATGTATCGCACAGGGTACAAGGTCCCGGTTGGCCTGCGACTCCGGTCACCCCGCCAACGCCATCCGGGGCCGCCGGACGACGCGGCGCTCAGCTCAGCGGGATCTCCCAGCTGAGGCCGGTTCCCGAGGCCGGTTCGGAATCGATCCGGAAACGCCCGCCGAACTCGACGGCACGTGCGCGCAGGTTCTTCAACCCGTACCCGTCGGATTCGACCGCAGGATCGAAGCCGACGCCGTCGTCACGAACCGTCACGACGAGGTGGCGATCGTCGACGTCGACGGCGACGTCGATGTGGCGGGCCCGGCCGTGACGGTGGGCGTTCGCGATGCCCTCGCGGACCACCGCGAGGACCGCGTCGGCCACGGGGGCCGGCGGCTCGGCCGCGCCATCGCCGGTGAGGTGCAATCGGATGGGAATGTCGAGCGCCGCGGCCTGGGCGTCGACGACGACATGCAGGCGTTCGGCGAGACGATCGATCTCGTCGTCGCCGCGTCGAAGATCGTGGATGACCGTTCGGATCTCCGCGATCGTGTCGTCGATCTCGTCGACCGCCCGGTGCGCTGCAGCACGGAGCCGGTCGACGTCGCCGTCGAGCGCCGCTTGCATCCCCAGGCCGGCCCCGTACAGACGCTGGATGACCGAATCGTGCAGGTCCCGGCCGATGCGTTCGCGCTCGGCCGTCAACGCGAGTCGATCGCGTGTCGCGTGCAACGACGCCTCGGCGGCACGCCGACCAGCGAGATCCCTGATGGCGGCCAGCACGTAATGGGAGCCGTCGACGTCGACGGGAGCGAGGCTCACCTCGACGGGAATCTCCGCTCCATCGGCGCGCAGTGCCAGCAACTCGAGGCCCGATCCCATCTCCCGAGCCCGGGGGTGGCGGGCGTAACGGCCCCGGTGGCGGGCGTGCGCTTCACGCAGGCTCTCGGGTAGCAACTCGTCGATGCCGCGGTCGACGAGTCGGTCGCCGGATGCGTCGTAACCGAACAGTTCCCGGGCACGCCGGTTGGCCAGCACGATCCGTCCGTCCGCTGCGGTGACGACCAACGCGTCGGGTGCCGCGTCGACGACGAGGCGGTACAGATCCGTGTCGCCGGTCGCGACGGCGTCGCGGGGTGGCTCGAGGGTCGATGCGACCGGGGATTCGTCGACGTTTCCGACCGGCTCCATGGCCGCAACGGTACCCGGCGGTCGGGCGCGGCTCACGGGTCGATCGCGCCCGGTCGCGACCCGTGCCGTCGATTCGGACGCGGCGGTCAGACCGACAGACGTTCGGCCCAGGCACTCCGATCGGCGATCGCCCCTGCGTAGCGGGCCTTGCGCTTCGCGACCCGCCCGACCGGCTCGACGTGCGCGGCGTGGTTGGTCGCGTACTGGGCCTGGATGCCTTCGCGGAGCATCTCGAGGGCTTCGGAACGTAGCTGGGAGATCCGTGACTCGGTCACGCCCAACTCGTCCGCGAGTGCCTGCGACTTGCGTCCCTGGAGAAAGTAGCCGACGACCACGGTGCGGTGGCGGTCGGGCAGCAACTCGACGGCGTCGCGCATGTAGGCGAGGAGTTCCCGGTGTTCGAGTTCCTCGGAGGGCTCCACCGAGGCGTCGTCGCGGAGCATCTCGACCAGTGTGAGCTCCTCGTCGGCCTCGTTGACCTCGTATTCGAGGGCGAGCACGACCGAACGGAACAGGCGGTCACGCAGGCGGTGGAGCTCGGCGGTCGTGATGCCGAGTGCCTGGGCGATCTCGTCGTTCGTCGCCGTGCGACCCAGCTCCGAGGCGAGCCGTTGTTCGATTCCCTCGAGCCGGCGGGCGTTGTTGCGGACCGACCGTGGGGCCCAGTCCGCGGCACGCACCGCGTCGAGGATCGCTCCACGGATGCGACGGGCGG
Organism: uncultured Iamiaceae bacterium; assembly: GCA_964595905.1. Classification (GTDB taxonomy): domain Bacteria; phylum Actinomycetota; class Acidimicrobiia; order Acidimicrobiales; family Iamiaceae; genus JAFDWI01. The sequence goes on along the minus strand of CAZQSU010000011.1, from coordinate 19,871 downwards.
CGAAGCGATCGAAGGGCACGCCCCGCTCGGGGTCGAAACGCCGGGCGGCCTCGACCAACCCGAGCGACCCGGCAGTCGCCAACTCCTCGCGGTCGACGTGGCGGGGGAAGTGCACGGCAACCTGGAACACGACGTGCCGGACCAGCGGCAGGTGCCCCTCGATCAGCTCTCTCCGTTGTGCCTCGCTGATGGTGCCCATCGAGAACCCTCTCTTGGTCTGATCCCTACATCTCGGCATGCAGGCCCGAGGACTTGAACCACTTCCCGTTCGCCGAACCTGCGCCGACGTGCGCCACTGGCGCACAAAGCCCCTATCGGATACTCCGGTCCGGGCACTCAAGGCAAACACCACAGTAGTCGAGAAATATCGATATACCTCGAAAAGAGGTGAAACGACGTGCCAATCGTTACACGTCCGTCATGCAATCCGCACAGCTCAGTCGACCGTCGCGACCGGGTCCGCAGGCGATGACCCCTCGAAGATCGCCGCTCGGATACCTCGCCGCGCGAGTTCGGTGAGGAAGGGCACCACCTCGAACCTTGCGGCCACGCCGCCCACGCCCGGCCCCAGGACACGGCCCTCCGCCGCCCAGACCGTCGCCACCGCGGCCACCGCCGCGCCGGCCACGGCCGGCCGATCGATCGCGCCGAGCACCACCGTGTCGGTGGCGCCGGCGCGGCGCCCGCGGATCTCGACCCGGAGCGCGCCGACCGCACCCTCAGGATGAGGAGGTCGCAGCATCGGCAGTCGTGCCAACATCCGATCTCGACGGGTACCGGCCATGCGTGCCGTGATCCGGCTCACGCCCTCGAGAGCCGGCTGCAGCAACAACGGTTCACACTGGTCGCCCCGGTAACAGTCGGCAGCCCCCACCGGGTCGGGAAACCAGCACAACTCACGACCCGACCCCGCCGGACGCTGGGTCCATTCGCCGTCGTGCCATTCCAACGCGCTGCCTGCGAAGTTGCGGTGGTGCTGATGCGCACACGCCGGGCCCCCGGTGCCGAGCCAGGCCACGTGCACCTCGTCCACCTCGTCGAACCAGGCCGTTCCGTGGCGGGCCAGCGCACAACTCAGTCCCGGTGAGAACGCCGCTCCGACCACCGCCGGCACCCCGTAGGAAGCCGCTTCCGCGTCGAGATCGACCAACGCCTGGACGACCGGTCTTCCATCAGCGGTCGACACGAACGGCCGGCGCAGCGCGACGAGTCGCCGGGCTTGTGCCACGTGGGCCTCGGACGGGCCGGCGAGCAGCGTGGCGTCACAATCGGCGATGCCGTTCGGCAGGTCGTCGTCGGGTGACCAGTCGACGGTGGTCGCGATCGGGCCGAGGATCTCGGCGATCGCGTCTCGTTTGGCGACGTCGGGTTCCGCGAGCACGATCTCGGTCACGCCTGGCGTCGACGCCAACTGGCGAGTTGCCCGTGCGCCGACCGCACCCAGACCGACGACGGCGAGCCGCATCAGCGGAGATCGGGTCCGGACAGCTCGCGCCAGCCCCCGTCACGGGGCGGGACCCCGCCGGACCCCCGCAGGCGGAGGGCCGCGGCCACGATCGCCGCCGCGCCGATCGCCACGAGCGCCCGGCGAACCAGCGTCATGATCGCGAAGCGGGACTGAGCCATGGCAACTGCCTGTGGAGAGAACGGAGATGGGGACGGCCACGGCAGGCGATGTCGTGCACTGCGGATCGTCGTGGTCGTGGGGCTAGCAGGAGTCGAACCTGCGACCTCACCCTTATCAGGGGTGCGCTCTAACCAACTGAGCTATAGCCCCGTTCGTGTGAGTGTTCGACGCTAGTTCGTCGTGCTCCGTAGGGGCCAGCCCATTGCCCGACGACCGAAGCCGCCGGGTCGAAACCGGTCCCCTCCACCGACCTCAACCGAGGTCGTCGCTCTCGTCGGGGTCGTCGTCGGTCTCATCGGTTTCGATGACGGTGAAGCGGATGCCGCCGGTCGCCTCCGCGATCAGGTTCACGATCGCAGCCCACAGGGTGATCAGCACACTCCCGGCCGAGAGCAGGACGGCTCCCAGCAACGCCGCCCCGCGGAAGAGCTGCGGACCGTTGAACGACCAGTTGTCGAACCCGATCTGGCGCATGAACTGCTCGATGTGATGGACCTGACCGGTCGCGTTGGCCACCGACCAGGCGAGGCCGGTGGTGACGAGGAAGATGACGTAGAGCACCAGCCCGCCCAGCACCGCGACCTTGAAGACGGACCAGAGCTGCACGTGCCGCACGATCCTGATGACCCGTCGCCCGGGGCGTTGCTTTGGTGCGAACAGCGGCTCACGCTCCGGTCGAAGGCCGCGCTCGGCTGCCTCGGCGCGGTCACGTCCACGCCTGGATCGGCCACCCGACTTCCTCGGGGTGCGCTCGGACGGTGGCAACTCGGTCGTTACCCGCAGCTCACCGGTCGACTCGGCAGAGCTCCGCTCACTGTGCACGGCCATGCGCGGTGCGGTCCTGCGCGTGGGCGCCGGGTCGGATGAGGCCACGACGTCAGTTTACGGGTCGACCGGCGACGGGCCCGCCACCGGACGCGCGGCGGCGACGGCGTGGTGGTCACCGAGACGCACCTCGACCACGGTGACCGACCCCTCCCGGTGCAGCCCGGCCAGCCGCGCGCCGTTCCGTTGTGCGACGGTTCCGGCGAGCCGTTCGGCCACCGCCGGGTCGAGTTCGAGAGCGGCACCGAGCGCCGCGGCGTCGGCGGCGTTCTGCGCGCGGGCCCGATCGATCGCCTCGGTGCCGACGTGAGCCAGGCCCACGGCCACCAGCGCGATCACCACGGCGAACCCGGCCATCAGCGGGACGACCTGCCCGTGGTCGCCACGCCCCGACGCCGACCGGCCGGCCTCGGGGTCCGAACACCGGCCCGGCCGGCGTGCGTCGACGAGTTCGGCACGGCGATCGCTCACACCGAGGCAGTACCCGGTTCCGGTCGATCTCAAACCTCGACCGCTCGCGGGCGGCCGTCTCGTCCCACCGGTCCCGGAGCGAGCGGTTCGGCGCGGATCAGCTCGATTCGTCGTCGACGGTGAGCACCGGGGCGACCGCGGCGACCGACTGGCCGTCATCGAGGTTCATCACACGCACGCCGGTCGCATCCCGGCCCTGTGAGGAGATCTCGCGCACCGGCATCCTGATGACCGTGCCGCCCGACGCGATCACGAAGATCTCGTCGTCGAGGCCGACCATGAACGCCGCCGCGACCTGCCCGCGACTGGCCGTGAGCCGGATGCCGCGCACGCCCTGGATGCCCCGGTTCTTGGCCGTGAAATGTTCCAGTCGGGTGCGCTTGCCGTAGCCCGTGTCGGTGACGATCAGGATCGTCGCGTCGTCTCGGGCGACGTCGCACGAGACGACCTCGTCGCCTTCTTTGAGCCTGATGCCCCGGACGCCGGCAGCCGAGCGGCCCATCGCGCGCACCTGGTCCTGCGTGAAACGCACGGTCATGCCCTTGCGCGACACCATGAAGATGTCGTCGCCGTCGTTCGCGGGGATCACCTTGGCCAACTCGTCGCCGTCGTGCAGCTTGATGGCGATGATCCCGGCACGCAGCGACGAGTCGTACTCGGTGAACCGGGTCTTCTTCACCTGACCCTGGCGGGTGGCGAAGAACAGGTACTGGTTGGTCTCGTAATCGCGGGTGTCGATCACCGCTTCGATGCGCTCGTCGGGTTGCAGCGGCAACAGGTTGACGATGGCGGTGCCCCGGGCGGTGCGCTCCTTGCGGGGGATCTCGTGCGCCTTGAGCCGGTACACGCGCCCCAGGTTCGAGAAGAACAGCAGGTACGCGTGCGCGGTGGTCGTGATGATCCTGATGACGTAGTCCTCGTCACGCAGCTTGGTGCCGGCCACGCCCCGGCCGCCCCGACCCTGGGTCTTGAACGCATCGGGCAGCATCGTCTTGATGTAGCCCTTGGCCGACAGGGTGACCACGAGGTCTTCGTCGTCGATGAGATCCTCGATGTCGAGATCGCCCGGGTCGTAGGTGATCTCGCTGCGGCGCGGTGTGGCGAACTTCTCGCGCACCTCGCCCAGTTCGGTCTTGATGACCTCGCGCAGCTTGCCGTCGTCCGCGAGGATGGCCTCGAGTTCGGCGATCGTGGACGACAGCTCCTCCATCTCGCCCTCCAGATCGATGCGGGCCAGTCGGGTGAGTCGCCCGAGCTGCATCTGGAGGATGTGCTCGGCCTGGGTCTCGGAGAACTCGAAGGGTTCCGCGATCAGTGCGGCGAGTGCCGCGGCCCGGTCTTCAGAGGCGCGGATCGTGGCGATCACCTCGTCGATGACGTTGATCGCCTTGAGCAGGCCTTCCACGATGTGGGCACGGGCCCGGGCCTTGTCGAGACGGAACTCCGACCGGCGCCGCACCACCTCGATCTGGTGGTCGACATACGCGTTGAGGGCCTCGGCCAGGTTCAGGGTGCGCGGCACCCCGTCGACCAACGCCACGAAGTTGAAGGCGAAGTTCGTCTGGAGCTGGGTGTGCTTGTAGAGGTTGTTGAGGATCACCAGCGCCGGGGCGTCGCGCTTGAGTTCGATGACGAGCTTGGTCTGCTCACCCGCGGATGCGTCGTTGACGTCGGCGATGCCCTCGACGGTCTTGGTCTCGACCAGTTCCTTGATCTTCGCGGCCGTCGAGGCGATGCCCACCTGGTAGGGCAGCCCCGTCACCTCGATGCGGTCGCGTTGACGGCCGGTGCCCTCGATGATCTCGGTGCGGGCCCGCATCCGGATCGACCCCTTGCCGGTGCGGTAGGCGTCCATGATCCCCGAGCGGCCCAGGATCATCGCGTCGGTGGGAAAATCCGGTCCCTTCACGAACGCCATCAGGTCGTCCGGCGTGGCGTCGGGATGGTCGATCAGGTGGATCGTGGCGTCGATGACCTCGCCCAGGTTGTGGGGCGGGATGTTGGTGGCCATGCCCACGGCGATGCCCTGGGAGCCGTTGACCAGCAGGTTCGGGTAGCGCGCCGGCAGCACCGTGGGTTCGGTGACCTCGCCGGAGTAGTTGTCGGCGAAGTCGACGGTGTTCTCGTCGATGTCGGCGAGCATCGCCATGGCCAGCGGCTCGAGGCGGCACTCGGTGTAGCGGGCCGCGGCGGGGCCGAAGTCGGGCGAACCGAAGTTGCCGTGCCCGTCGACGAGCGGATGACGCAGGCTGAAGTTCTGTGCCATGCGCACCAGGGCGTCGTAGATCGCCGAGTCGCCGTGCGGGTGGAAATACCCCATCACGTGCCCGGTGACCCGCGCCGACTTCATGTGCGAACGGTCGGGGCGTGCACCGATGTCGTACATGCCCCACAGGATCCGGCGGTGCACCGGCTTGAGCCCGTCACGGGCGTCGGGCAGGGCACGCGACACGATGACCGACATCGCGTAGTCGAGGAAGGAGCGTTCCATCTCCTCCTGGATCTCGATCTCCTCGACGGAGAGCGGTTCGGCGGGCGGGGTGTCGGTCATGGGGTCTCGGGTTCCTCTTGTGCCTCGGGTGGATCGGCCGGTGCGGGGCGGCGCGTCGGATGGTCAGATGTCGAGGAAACGCACGTCCTTGGCATTGGACTGGATGAACTGTTTGCGGCTCGACACGTCGTCGCCCATGAGGATCGACATGACCTCATCCGCGATCGCGGCCTGCTCGACGGTCACCTGCAACAGCGTGCGGTGGTCGGGGTCCATCGTGGTGACCTTGAGTTCGTCGTAGTCCATCTCACCCAACCCCTTGAGGCGGGCGAAGTCCTTGGAGTGCTTCGGCCGCTCGGCCAGGAAGGCCTCCTTGGCGGCGTCGTCCTTGAGGTAGACCTTCTCCTTGCCCACCTCGGTCGAGTAGAGCGGCGGTTGCGCGATGTAGATGCACCCGGCCTCGACGAGCGGACGCATCTGGCGGAAGAAGAACGTGAGCAGCAGCGTGCGGATGTGGCTGCCGTCGACGTCGGCGTCGCACAGGGCGATCACCTTGTCGTAGCGGCGCTTTTCCACGTCGAACTCTTCGCCCACCCCGGCGCCGATCGCGGCGATCAGTGCCTGGATCTCGTTGTTCTTGAGCATCTTGTCGATGCGGGCGCGTTCGACGTTGAGGATCTTGCCGCGGATCGGCAGGATCGCCTGGGTGTGCGGGTTGCGGGCCTGCACCGCCGAGCCGCCGGCCGAGTCGCCCTCGACGATGAACAGCTCACGTTCCGCGGCGTCCTTCGACGAGCAGTCCTTGAGCTTGTCGGGCATGCCCGCGCCATCCAGCAGCGTCTTGTTGCGGATCACGTCACGTGCCTTGCGGGCCGCGGCGCGGGCCTGCGAGGCGGCGATGGCCTTCTTGACGATCTTGTTGGCCTCGGTCGGGTTCTCCTCGAACCATTGGGCGAGGCGGTCGTTGGTGACCTTGGTGACCAGCGAGCGCATCGCGGTGTTGCCGAGTTTGCCCTTGGTCTGGCCTTCGAACTGGGGGTTGGTGAGGCGCACCGAGATGACCGCGGTGAGCCCCTCACGCACGTCCTCCCCGCCCAGGTTCGGGTCCTTCTCCTTCAACAGGTTCCGGGCACGCGCGTAGCGGTTGACCACACCGGTGAGTGCCGATCTGAAGCCCTCTTCGTGCGTGCCGCCCTCGATCGTGGAGATGCCGTTGGCGAAGCTGTGCAGGCCGTCCGCGTTGAAACCGGTGTTCCACTGGAAGGCGATCTCGACCTCGGAGGTGTCGTCGGACCCTTCGAAGTAACCGACCTTGGAGAACAACGCGTCCTTGGTGCGGTTGACGTGCTTGACGAAGTCGACGATCCCACCGGCGTACTTGAAGGTGACCGGGCCGGGCTCGTGGCCCGGGCGTTCGTCGCGGAAGACGATCTCTAGGCCCCGGTTGAGGAACGCCATGATCTGGAAGCGGTCCAGCATGGTCTGGGCCCGGAAGGTCGTCTCCTCCATGATCGTCGGGTCGGGCCAGAACCGGGTGGTCGTACCGGTGCGGTTCCGCGGCGCCTTGCCGACGGCCTTCAGCTTGTTCTGGATCTTGCCGCCCTTGGCGAAATCCATCACCCAGTGCTGACCTTCACGGTCGATCTCGACCTCGAAGCGTTCCGACAGGGCGTTCACCACCGACACGCCCACGCCGTGCAATCCGCCGGAGACCTTGTACCCGCCGCCGTCGAACTTGCCGCCCGCGTGCAGCATCGACACGGCCACCTCGGCGGTCGACATGTTCTTGTACTTGGGATCTTTGTGCGGGTACGGCGCCACCGGGATGCCCCGGCCGTCGTCGACCACCTGACACGCGCCGTCGGCGAGGATCGTCACGTCGATGCGGGTGCAGTGGCCGGCCATCGCCTCGTCGACGGAGTTGTCGACGACCTCCCACACCATGTGGTGCAGGCCGGTAGGCCCGGTCGAGCCGATGTACATGCCGGGGCGCTGGCGGACCGGCTCGAGGCCCTCGAGAACCTGGATGGCGGACGCCCCGTAGGAATCGGACGTTTTGGTGGTGGAACGGGCCAAGGCGCGACCTTTCAGGGTCGACCGAACTCTTGTCGGTCCAGCGAGCGGACGGTCATGGGGTGACCCAAGGCACACAGCTCCAGCCATCCGCACGGTCGGATCAGCCTGGAACGCCGGTGAACGACTTGGCTCACGATGGCTTCCATCCTACCAGGACGGGGTGACATTCTCGGGCTCATCCGACCCGCGAAGGCACGAAAATTCGTGCGGAGACTGCATCGTCGGACACGGCCGGACCGCGCCCGACTCAGCCGACCGTGAACGTGCCGTTCGACTCGAACACGAGGTAGGTCGTCCCCCCGGACGTCACCGACCGGGTTCCACCCGAGCCGCCCAAACCCGACGGATCGGACGTGGAGAACGCCACGACCACCACCCCGGAACCACCCCATCCGCCGGTGCCGCCGTCATCGCCGTTCACCTCGCTCCCCCGAAGAAACGCCCCGGCACCGCCACCACCGGTGTGCGGTGAGGCATCGAGGTCGAGAACGCCGTTCCCACCGCCGCCACCGCCACCGGCACCCTCGGTGACCACAGAACCGCCGCTCCCACCGCCGCCGACGTAGTACTCGCCATCGACGTCGTCGTGCTGGCCCACCTGAGGGATCGTCGTCAACGCCGAGGCCAGTCCGGCGCCACCGGTGCCCGCTCCCGGCTGTCTGCCGTCTCCCCCGGGTCCACCGGCCCCGCCGCCACCACCGGTGCCCAGCAACGGATCGTGCGACGTCGAACCGCCGCTGTTGCCTTGACCGGGGACGCCCGTGCCTCCCGGACGGTTGCTGCCGTAGCCCGCCCCACCGCCGGAGCCGCCGTTGCCGGGCGGTGCATCGTTGGTGTCCACGGCGCCGCCACCGCCACCGCCGGTGGCGACCACCGCCGGGACCAGGGAGAGCTCACTGTCGTAGCCATTGTAGCCCGCCCACGCGACGCCTCCGCCAGGGTTCGGCACCCACTGGTCGTGCCCGCCCGGCCCACCGACGCCGACGACCACTCCGTACGCGCCGGGAGAAACGTGCGCGGTGCCCTCGACCACACCGCCCGCGCCACCGCCACCGCCGAGGCCACCGCCACCGCCGCCGCCACCCGCGACGACCAGGTACGAGATCGCCAGTGTCGTCGGTGTGGGTTCCGGCGTGGTCGACGGTGTGGTCGTGGTCGGCGACGAGGCCGCGGCGACACCCGGCAGGGCCAGGACGGTCAGGGTCGCGGCCGCCGCAGCCCCACCCAGCTGCACCACCCGACGACGCGACCACTCCGGCGCCGACACCAGACCGAGTTCCACCAGACCCGCCATCGGCGACTCGAGCCGTGCGGGCACGACGTCGACGCCTCGCCGCGCCCCTGCGAACGCCTCTGCCTCGGCGTCGCGCAGGTGGAACACCTGCTCGCCGGCCGGCGCGAGCACCAGGTACCCGTCGGCCACCTCCTCGACCTGCAATCCCGATCGGCACGAGAAACCCATGGTCGTCCACTCCCATGTTCGGATCCGCCGTCTGCGATGCCCGCCGGTCGGACGCCACTCGACTCTGCAGACGAACCTACCGGATCGAACGGGGGGCTGGCCCGGCTTTCCGATGCGACCCCGCACGTGCTCGCGGCTCGTGGTCGACCCGACGCCCAGCCCGGGGGCGGCGGAGAGCGCCACGCCCGGAGGTGATCGCCATGCCCGCCTCTCGGGCCGTCGAAGCCGGGTCAGCCGTGCCCGTCGGGCCGGACGCGGATGGTCACGTCGGTGACGTTCGCACCGGACACCAGGTCGGCGATGCGGGCCCGCAGGGTGGTGGCCTGCCACCGGAGCTGCGACGCCCAGGCGGCATCGTCGACCTCGACGTGGAGCCGTCCGTCGACGAGGCGGCCGGGCCGGCAGTGCTCCGCCGCGGCCGGTCCGACCAGGTCGGCCCATGCCTCGGCGATCCGGGTCAGCACTGGCGCCGGTGGCGAACCGAGGCCCGCGAGCACGCGGTCGATGTCGCCCCCGATCATGCCGGGCGGCCGGTGGTCGACGTCGTCGCGCCGAAGCGGAATCGGCTCGATCGTCATGTTCCCATTGTCGCGCCGGATCGGGGTGTGCGTCGCGGCTCGCGGTCGCCGTCCGCGGAGCGTCGGCCGGCGAACCGGCCAGGGGTGCTCACCGGTCGGACGCTCCTGTCGGCGCGTCGTCTCACAGGCGGCGCGGAGAGGTCACATCCGCCTCGGCTCACGAGTGATGATCTCCACGCTCCGCTCGGAGAAACGCCACTGTGTTCATTGGTCGGCTACGCCTGTCGGCGCAACCTCGTAGGATCGCCGCCATGGACGGCGCACGGGGCACGCTCGACGTGCTCGTGCACGTCGACTTCGAAGGTCCGGGGGCCATCGCCGACCGGGCCGCGGCGCGCGGCCTGACGGTGCGGGTCCACCGACTCTTCGCCGCCGATCGGGTGCCGTCACTCGACGAGGTCGAACGCCTGGTGGTGATGGGCGGGCCGATGGGTGCGCTCGACGACGCCGACCACCCCTGGCTGCCTGAGGTCCGGGCGTTGCTGGCCCGGGCCGTCGCGGCCGGGACGCCGGTCCTGGGCGTGTGTCTGGGCGCCCAACTGCTCGCGGCCGCGCTCGGTGCCCGCATCCGGCGGGGACCGGCACCCGAGATCGGTGCCGGTCGGGTCGACCTCACCGCCGCCGCTGCCCACGACCCGGTCCTGGGGGTGGTCGACGGCGCGGCTCTGGGCGTGTTCCACTGGCACGGTGACACGTTCGATCTGCCCGACGGCGCGACCCTGCTCGCCTCGAGTGACCGGTATGCCCACCAGGCGTTCCGGGTCGCGCGCGCGTGGGGTCTGCAGTTCCACGTCGAGTTGCGCGCCGGTGACGCGGCCTCGGTGTCGTCGCACCTCGGTCCCCGCCGGGCGGTCACCTCGGCCGAACTCGCGGAGATCGAGCCCGCGGGCAGGCGACTCATCGACGCCTTCCTCGACGTCGTGCCGGTGCCCCCTCAGCCAAACGCCACGAACGAGGCCCGGGTCACCGCCTGACGCGCGACCTGGACGGGTCACCGCGGTTCCGGACTCAGGGTTGTCGGTCGCCGACCTGCGCTCGGCGGACGCGCCAGGTGTGTTCATCGGTCGGATGCGTCCATCGTGGCATCATTCAAAACTCATTCTACATTGACTTTAGAGGGTCGGCGCGGCATACTCGTCCCATCCAACGGACTCCGGAAGAGGAACGGGCCATGAACACGCGGATCCTTCGATCGGGCTTTCTGATCGGACTGGTCGGAGGCGGGGCGATGGCGCTCTTCGCCATGGGGGCGATGTGGGCGACCGGCCGCGGCTTCTTCACGGTCGTGAACCTGTTCGCCCACACGTTCTGGCCGAGCGCGCCGATCGACAGCACCTTCGCACCGGCCGCGTTCGGCCTGGGCCTGGCGATCCACGTGGTCGTCTCGACGATCGTGGGCACGACCATCGCCTGGTTCGTCGACAAGGGCCAACTCGACGCCGGCATCGTCATTCTGGTCGGCATCGGCATCGGCACCTGCGTCTGGGTCGTCCAGGCCTTCGCCTGGGCCGCCATCGACGCCGACGCCCACCAGCAGTTCACTCCCTGGATCCTCGCGACGGCCCATCTGGTGTTCGCCCTGGGCGCCGCGACCTTTCTCACCTGGATGCAGCGCGACGACGGCGAGGCGGCCCGTCTGCCCGACGTCGCGGCCGATCCGTCGACGCCGACCGACCTCGGTGTCGGTGTCGCACCGCGGCCAACCCGCTCGGGATTCGTGCGCCCGATCCGGGCGATGCCCGAGCGTGCCGCGGACCTTCCCTGACCGCGCTGCGGTCGACAACCGGTCAGCCGGCGCGGTCAGGGGCCGACGCGGGTACCGGTGCGTCGTAGAGAACGGTGCTTCCCAGCCGCGCGTTCGCATCGGTCGCCCACTTCGTGATCTCGTCCGCGCTCATCCCGGGCACGGCGAAGATCGGTTCCCGCAGGAACGGCTGCGCGGTCACCAACAGGCCGATGAACGTCGGGTCGTCGACCAACGCGCCGCCGGTGGTGCCTTCGAACGCGAGCGTGGTGATCGCCGCCTCGAGGATGTCGCGCATGCCTTTCGACGCGACGAGATCGGGGGAGATCCGCGGTGCGTCGATCGAGTTCGCCCAGGCGCGCATCCTGGCGGTGTCCGCAGCGAACCGGTCGGGTGCGAGCAGCCGGACCGGGGTGTGGAACGTGGCGATCCGCCGCCCCTTCGGCGGGGCCGGCATCGACGAGGAGCGCAGGACGAGCAGGCGCGCCGCGTCATGGTGGGTCGCCTCGTCACGGGCGCCGCCGAACTGTTGGACCATGACCGGCCCCGACACCCGGATCGGCACCTCGGCGTCCTGCAGGCCCAACAGGATCGCCGGCCACAACCGACTCGTCGTGAAGTCGACCGGCACCAGCACCGGGCCTGAGCCCGCCAGCTCCTCGGCGACGGCGTGCCTGACGGCCGCGGCTTCGGGCACGAGCGGGGCGGATGTCACCTCGGCATGGTCGGCGTAGGGAATCGTGAGCCCCGCCATGACCCCGACGACCAGCGCGACCCCGCCCACCGACGCCCACGAGGGCAGGCGCAACCGGTCGCGCGCCGGCCGGAACCCCCGCACGAGGCCGATGGCGACCACCGTCCACAGGTACGCGGCGAGCGGCCACAGACCGTAGAAGTAGCGGGCACGGAACCCGTACGCGTCCGGGTTCTTCAGTGCCGTGACCAGATAGGCACCCCACACCACCGCCCCGGCACCCACGGCCCGCGCGATCGTCGGGTCGCCCCGACGCCGGGCTCGCAGCGTCACCCACACCGACAGCGCGACCAGCACCACGGCGCATGCTGTCGCGGCCACGAAGGGCGTCCCACCGCCGAGACGGTCGAACGGCGGCTGCGCGAACGAGGGCGGTAACCACGCGGGCGGCACCGCGGTGACCGACGTGAGCATCCCGAGCGCGCCGGTCAGCGTCGGTTGCACGGCGCCGGACTGGAGCCCCTGGGTCTGACCCGACAGCGCCGCGTCGATCGCCCTGCCGAGGTTGCCGCCGCCGGAACGGAACTGGTCGAACAGCGGCGCCGCCCACGCCAGTGCGGTCAGCACAGCACACACGGCCAAGATCCGACGGTCACGCCGCACCCGTCGGGGCCATTCGGTCGGATGCTGCGAGCGCAGGCGCAGGCGACCGCGCACGCCCAGCGCGATCGCGTAGAGGCACGCCATCGGCACCACCACGATGAACTTGGGGTGGGCCAGCACGAGGTAGTTGGCCACGACCGTCAGCACCACCAACGCCGCCGCGTCGCCGTCGGCCACCGACCACGCCGCGACCAGCAGGGTGAACATCGGCACGATGCCCATCGCCACCGGCGTCGGTTCGATCAACAGCTGCGACCCCAGGGTCCACAGCAGCGACGCGAGCGCCGCCGCGGCGAGCATCGCAGCCCGTTCACCGACCCGGCGTCGCACCAGCCACAGCGCCGCCACCGCCGCGGACGTGTTGATTGCCGCCATGCCCAGAAGCAACCCCCGCGTGACCCCGAGCAACCGCACCGGCACGGCCAGCAGATAGAACGGCAACGCGCCGAGATACGAGTACTGCGACGTGGACCCGAACGAGGTCTGTGCGGCGAGGCCGACGAGCGGCGGATGCGCCGTGAACACGTCGCGGATACGCACCGCGCTGATGCCCGCATCGAGGGTCGGTTGCCAGCCGGCGACGCCGTTGCGGACGGCCGAGACCAGGATCGGCGAGACCGCGACGGCGACCACTCCGCGGTAGATCCAACGCACGGTCGAGGTCGGCCGGACCCCGCGCTCCGACTGGCCGGCCTCCGCGGTGGCTGTCACGCCGACCACCCTAGGGAGCACCACCGTTCGCGCTCGGGCGCGACCCGTACACTGAGCCGGTGCGTCGCCTCCTCACCGCCCTCGTCATGGTCGTCGTGGTGCTCGCGGGGTGTTCGTCGCCCGGAGGCACCGACGCGACGTCGGCTTCGAGCACGACGGCAGCCCACGTGGCGGCGCGGGGTACGACCTCGTCGTCGGCGCCTCCGATCACCACGGCGACCACGCTGCCCGCCGCGTTCACCGGCAGTGTCGACGCGTTCTACGACGCGCCCGATCCGCTCCCCCACGCCCAGCCGGGGTCGCTCATCCGCTACCAGGTGGTCGGCGAGACGGCCAGCGAGCGCACGTGGCGGATCATGTACCACTCGATCGACGCCGCCGGTCGCGACCAGCCGGTCACCGCAATGGTGAGTTTTCCGACCCGGCCCGCTCCCGCTGGGGGCTGGCCGGTGGTCTCGAGCGCTCCGGGCACCGTCGGGCTCGCCTCGGCCTGTGCACTGTCGCGCCACGACGACCGGCCCGACGCCTTCGGGGTCGAAGGGGTCGCCGTGCGCACCGACTACATCGGCATGGTGAACGGCCAGGTCCAGCGCTACCTGTCGGGCGCGTCCGAGGCGCACAGCGTGATCGACGCGGTCCGTGCCGTGCGCAACATCCCGGTCGCCCACGCGGGCACGCACTGGGTCGCCTTCGGGCACTCCCAGGGAGGCCACGCCGCGCTGTTCACCAACCAGCTCGCGGCGTCGTACGCGCCCGAGCTCGACCTGGAGGGCACCGTGGTCGGTGCACCGGCTTCGCAGCTCACCGAACTGCACGGCCCCGACGACCGCATCATTCCGCACATGGTCGAACTGCTCGGCCTGTTCGGGATCGCCGCCGACCACCCGGGCACCGACCCCGAGTCGTACCTCACCCCCGAGGCGCGCAAGCACGTCGACGTGCTCGAACACGGGTGCATGCCCGAGATCATCGCCACGTTCGCGGGCATGGCCGACCACGGGCTGTTCGCCAAGGATCCGATCACCACCGAGCCGGCGGCCTCGCTCGTGCGCGAGAACGACCCGGGCAAGGTGAAGGCGCCGAGTCCGATCCTGATGTTCGAGGGAACCGAAGACAACTACGTGGTGCCGGCCCGGGCCGAAGCCGCGCGGGCCCGACTGTGCAGCGTGGGACAGGTGACCCAGTACCTGTTGTTGCCCGGCGCGAACCACGGCACCGAGATCGACCAGGCCCGCGGTGAGATCTCGTCGTGGATCGCGGATCGTCTCGACGGCAAGCCCGCGCCCGACAACTGCCCGGCGAAGTGACCGGCGGCGTGAGCGGCGGCGTGAGCACCGGGCCGGGCCGGTCGGATCGGGGGTCGGATCGGCGTCACCTGATGCGACGGGCGCGCAGCACCACGTCGTCGACGTGATGGGCCGACGCCGCGCCGCCAGGACGCGGTCGCGTCTCGTCGACCTCGACGACCCAGTCGTCCGACGCGGCGACGGCCGCGGCGAAATCACTGACCCGTTCATAGGCGTCCACGTCGTAGGCGCGACTGTCCGCGTGCGCGTCGACCGGTTCGCGCCGAGCCGCGAGGGCGTGGCTCACCACCACGAGGCTGCCCCCGGGCGCGACCGCGCCGAGCATGGTCGCGACGGCCCGATGGTCGGGAGTGCGGGGGATCGACGCGTACGATGCCGCCACCAGGTCGAAGGCCCGGGCGGGGTACGCGTCGGGGGCGTTCGCGTCGACGTGGAGGGTGGCGACGGTGACGCCTCGCCGGTCGGCTTCTGCCGTGATCCGTTCCAGGGCGCGGGCCGAGATGTCGCTCGCGACGACCGTCCACCCGTGCTCGGCGAGCCACAGCGCGTCACCGCCCTCACCGGCGCCGACGTCGAGGGCGCGGCCCGGTGCGAGATCGGTGACCTCGACGACGAGGTTGCCGTTGGGACGGCCGCTCCAGAGCTGGTCGCCGGAGTAGCGCCGGTCCCAGTCGGCTGCTCCCGCGACCCGGGTCGACCCGGGGCGTCGGTCCTGCGTGGCGAGATCGGAGCTGACCATCGCCCCCACGCGGGCGCCGTCGGCGGCCGCCTGGATGACCTGCTGTGAGGGGTCGGTGAGGTTCCCGGCCGCGTAGAAGCCGGGTACGGAGGTCGCGCCGGCACTCTGGGTCGCGAGGATCGTGCCGAGCCCGCCGGCGTGTGGCTCGGGCACGATCCCGAGCGGCGCGAAGGCGTCGGCGCGGGCGCGGAAGCGGGGTCCGACCACGACGACGTCGGTCGCCAGGGTGCTCCCCGCTGCCAGTTCGACGCCGGCGACGTGACCGTCCGCGCCGGTGACGACCCGTCTGACCGGGCCCTGTCGGATCTCGACTCCGGCGGCGCGCAACGCTTCGAGGTGATCGGGCGGCACCGCGTCGGCGTCGTGGACGACGACGACCAGGTCGGCGGCCAGATGGCCGAACAGGGTGACCGGGTGCAGCCCGGCGGGGTGGGTGACGATCACGGTGACGGAGCGGTCGCGAACCTCGTAGCCGTGGCAGAACGGGCAGTGGATGACGTCGCCGCCCCAGTGCTCGGCGAGCCCGTCGATGGCGGGGAGTTCGTCGATCAGCCCCGTCGCGGCGACGACGCGACGGGCGTGCACGACGTGACCGCCGGTGAGTTCGACGCGGAAGTCGCCGTCGGCGTCGCGCCGGACGGCGGTCACCTGGCCGTCGAGGATCTCACCGCCGTAGGTGCGAACCTCGGCGCGCCCGGCGGCGAGCAGATCGGCGGGCGGGGCGCCGTCGAGACCGAGGTAGCCGTGCATGGCGTGCGCGGGGGCGTTGCGGGGTTCGCCGGAGTCGACGACGATCACCGAGCGGCGCTGGCGGGCGATCTGGAGCGCGGCGGCGAGGCCGGCTGCCGACCCCCCGACGACGCAGACGTCGGCTTCGCGTTCGACCGTGGGGGGTGCATGGTGGTTCATGGGCGCCACGCTAAGGTGCCACCCATGTCGTGCAAACACGTTTGCAGTATTCGCAAGTCCAACCTGGCGGGGGTCCGGTCGGGCGCATGCACCGCACGGGCCCGATGAGTGCCCAAGGCGACATCGAATCGATCGTCCGCACCCGTCTGCGCGGTCTGCGTCAGGCGCTGGGATGGTCGCTGGACGATCTCGCGACCCGCGCCAACCTGAGCGCCTCGACCATCTCGCGCATCGAGACGGGCAAACGCACCATCGGCCTCGACGTGCTGGTACCCCTGGGCCGGGCGCTCGGCGTCGATCTCGACACGCTGCTCGAGGTCCACGACGACGCCGACGTGGTCATCCGCCCCACCGCCGACCGCACGGGCCACCACACCTCGTGGCTGCTTAGTCGGGCGACCGGCACGATCACCGCCCTCAAGATGCGCATCGAACCGGGCGGTCCGGCGCCCGAACCACGGGTCCATCCTGGGCGTGACTGGTTCTTCGTCCTGTCCGGTGCGGTGCGGCTGACGTTGGGCGACCGGACCGTCGAGGTCGCCACCGGTGAAGCGGCCGAGTTCGACACGATGACCCCGCATGCGATCGTCGCCGTCGACGAACCGGCGGAGTTGATCATGGTGTTCGACCGGGACGGTCTGCACGCCCATGTCCACCGCGATCCACACCCCACCCCCACCCCCACCCCCTGACCGAACTCTGGGAGGAAACCCACGATGAACGCCGGAAGCCTCCCAGAGTTCGGGCGCGGCTGAGGTCAGGTCGGAATTTCGGAGTCGGCGGGCGGCGAAATGACGGGCGGCGACCCGGCAGACCGCGACCCGGGAGATGGCGGATCGGCGGGCGGCTGGTCCGTGGACGGCGGCACGGTCGCGCCGTCGAAGATCAGGCGGGGGCCGCGGTCCCAGGTGAGGTAGTTCCACGCCCAGTTGACCAGCACCGACGCCCGGTTGCGCATGCCCATGAGCGTGACCAGGTGCAGGCCCAGCCAGGCGAGCCAGGCGACGAACCCGCGGAGCTTCACCCCCGGCGGCAACTCCGCGACCGCGGCGCGGCGCCCGATCGTCGCCATGATCCCCTTGTTCCGGTAGCGGATCGGCGTGGTCGCCTCGCCGGCGAGGGTGCGGCGGATCTGCTCGGCGACGTGGGTGCCGCTCTGGATGGCGCCCTGGGCGAGCTGGGGAAGCGTGCCCCCCGACGACGCGGCGTCGGGGATCTGTGCGACGTCGCCGATCGCCCAGACGCCGGGGCAGCCGGGCACCGACAGGTCGGGCGCGACGATGATGCGTCCGCCACGACCACGTTCGGCGTCGAGATGGTCCGCGATGCCGGCCGCCTGCACCCCCGCCGCCCAGACCACGGTGTGCGCGGCCAGTTCGGTGCCGTCGCCGAGTCGCACCCGGGTGGCGGTGACCTCGTCGACCGGCGTGTCGAGGTGGATCTCGACGCCGCGGGCGGCGAGCGTGTCGAGCGCGTGACGCTGCGACCGGGCCGAGAACGCGCCGAGCACCGAGCCCGTCGCCTCGACGAGGTGCACCCGGGCTCGGTCGACGGGCAACGCCGGAAAGTCGCGGCTGAGCACGTGGGTGTCGAGTTCGGCGAGCGCCCCGGCGGTCTCGACCCCGGTCGGGCCGCCACCGACGACCACCACGTCGAGCGCACCTTCGGCGACGAGGGAGTGGTCGCGGGCGGCGGCCTCGAAGCGGGTCAGCACGTGGTTCCGTAGCCGGGCCGCGTCGGCGAGTGAGTAGAGGCTGAAGCCGTGTTCCGCGGCGCCGGGGATGCCGAAGTGGTGTGCCCGCGACCCGGCGGCGATCACGAGGTGGTCGTAGACGATCGGTTCGTCGTCGACCACGACCTGATGGCGTGCGGTGTCGATCGCCTGGACCGTGCCGACCCGCATCGCCACGCCCGGGTAGCGGCGCAGGACTCCGCGGACCGGGTAGGCGACGTCCGCGGCGTTCAGGCCGCAGGTCGCGACCTGGTACAGCAGCGGCAGGAAGGTGTGGAAGTTGTTGCGGTCGATCATGGTGACCCGGACGGCGTCGGTCCGTGACAGCGCCTTCGCACACGCCAGCCCACCGAAACCGGCGCCGACCACGACCACGTGTGGCCGGTCGTCGACACGCGTCATCGAGGTCATGGCTCCAAGGGTAGGGAGCGCCGAAGCCGTCGACGTGCCCGCCGGGCGGTCGCGTCGCCGTGCCCGGCACATCCGCACCTGGTTCGGTCGACAAGACGGCACTCGTCGCCGGGCCATGGTTCCGAGCCTGATCGAACTCCAACCCCGAAGCCGTCGACGTCCCCCGGTACACGGCGCCGACGCAACCGATCCCACCACACCGAACGCGTTCAATCCGCTGGGTCGGGTTCGTGTTCATTGCCGAAACGAATCTCGGTGACTTCCGCGACTTGGTCGGAGAACCAACTGATCCGACGCACCAACTCCGCCAGCATCTCATCGAACTTCGTCATCAGTTCGATGTCGCACTTCACGTTCACCAGAAACGAGTAGTACCCCTCGACCGACTCCCGCTCAAACCACGCGCCCTTCAGCCAATGATCAGCCTGCCAACCCTCCACCACCTCGACCAGCCGATCCTTCACGTCACCGCTACCGTGCCCGCGCATGTCCACTCCGAGCGGCAGATCCAACTCGTTCATCTCGCCATACCAGCCTGAGGGCACCGATCGCTCCGGCATCCCCGTCGGCTCACCGACCACCACCTTCGTCGGCGCTACCTCCTCGACGTCGTCGTACGCCGTCGGATTCCGCTCGAGGACTCCAGCCCTCACCGTTTCCTCCGCCGTCAACGTCCCCGGCAGATTCGGATACCCGAACCGAACCTCCGTGATCGGCGCCACCTGCAACGAAAACCAGCTCAACCGACGCATCAACTCATCGACTTTCCACGGACCCCCCTGCACACTGGCTCGGTTCGCGTACATGAACAAGTAATAGCCATCCAATGGTTCGCCATCGAAGAACGCGTCATAGACCTCATCTCGCTCGTTCGCCCAGTCAGCCACCGCCTGACGCAACGCCTCACGGATCTCCGGGGAGCCCACCCCGCGCATGTCCACCCCAAACGCCCACTGACGATCCCGCACCTGCCAGTTCCCGTATCTCTCATGGGCCACGAGGACTTCAGGGTCACCATCCGGTGCCGACCACACCGGCACCGGACCCTCAGGCGGCACCAACGTCGCGTTTCGAACTTGAGCGGCTGCGTAGTCCTTCTCGAACAGCTCCCACGATGTGGTCACCCCGATGCTGCGCTGATACGCGTCCACATCATCATCCGAATAACACAGAATCGGTCGCAAGTACTCCGCCAACAACGCAAGATCCTCACGGCCCGACTCCTGGGGCAATGCCGTTGTCTGCAATACCGCCCCCGACCCAACCCGACGCACCGAAAACACCGGCGCCTCATCGACCACCCGATCCACCCCACCCAACCACTCGACCAGCGGAGCACCCAACCACTGCGCCCACGACACCCCAAAAACGAACCGATCCGGATACCCATCACCGGCACTCACAAGAGGCGTCAGCTCACGCCTGAACCAG